>CAYVKI010000040.1:0-12179 GCA_964452075.1 uncultured Rhizobium sp. | reverse complement strand
CACCGTAATTGAGGATCATAACTCAAACTTTGCAGTTAAATTGGTGGGAGATATTGCGCTTGGGGTTGATGATTTTAACTTTTAACCAATAAAATAAAGGCTATGAAATTTGCGAAAATATTTTTTACATTTTCTTTTTGTTTTGTAGGGAGTGTTTCCGCATTTTCTGCTTCGATTCAAGAAGAAATTTGTAACAGCGAAGCTGAAGTGTGTAAGACAGCTTGTGAAGCCGGGCGTCAGAATAACTTGAAACAAGTTGAGGTTACTGATGGTAAGATGTCAGCCAAAAACTCGGCTAGTTTAACCGAGTGTTTATCGCTATTAAATAAAAAAAATTGAATTTATGAAGTCTAAATTTTTAGTAAAATTTCTTTTATCTATTTCCGTATTGTTTTTTACAAACCAATCGTTTGCAGCATTAAATGGCGGCAATTCAACTGTTGAAAGTGGAATCGTGCAAAATAAAAACTTTTCAGAAAATGCCGTTGGCACCTCACTTTCTCTTGGTGGAAGGCTTAATTTGGCGGAAGATATTTTTACTGATTTTGAAGATGAAAGTTCAAAAACTAAAGATCATATTTTTACTGAAATTGAAGCTTTTGGAAATCGTTTTTTTTCCGGAGAAATTAAACAAAATTTTGGCGGAAGGTTAAATCTCGGTTATGAAATTAAAGGATTTAGAATTTATGGTTCTGGCGGCTATTTATCTGCTTCAGTTGATTACCAAGAGACAAATAATAAAAAACAATCTGTAAATGCTGGAGCTCCATTTTTTGGAATTGGTGTTGGTTATGATATCACAAAAAACATTGGAGTAAGATTAAATTCAATGTTTTATAATTTTGATTTTAAGCCAAATAACTCTGAATATAAAACTGTTGAAGTTGATGTTTCGGCTTTAACTTTAGGGCTAGCGATACATTTTTAGAATTTAATAAATGACTTTTTTCACACCAAAACTCAAAACCTTATTTTGTTTAATATTTTGTTCATTTTTTTGCGATTCTGTTTTTGCAGCCAATATTGGCGACGCAATTGATACTGCTCAGGCAAATAATCGAAACATCAAGCTTGAGCAGATAAAACTTAATTCTGTAAAAACTGAAAAAACCAAAGCAATTGCCGAGTTTTTGCCGAGCATCAGTGCTAATGCATCTTACGGGCAAAGAAACAGTTTTTATCAGGGGCAAACTTATGATCGCTCAACCAAACAAAGAACCGAAGAAATAAAGTTGGAACAGCCAATTTTTGATGGTTTTGGCTCGATTTCAAAATATCGTGAGGCGAACTACAAAATAAAAGCGGGAAGTGCTAAAAAATCAGATAAAATTCAGGAAGTTTCTTTTGCGGCGGCGCAAAGCTACTGCAATTTGTTTCGTTATCAGGAACTAATAAAAATTCAGGAAGAAAATAAAAAGCTTTCTAAAAAGTTTCTCGATTTAGTTAATCGCAGAAAAGAAGTGAGAATTATTGATAATTCCGACATCATAAAATTTACTTATGAAGCTTCGGTTAATGAGGAAAAGCTTCTAGATGTTGTGAATCGCTTAAATAAAGCAAAATTTGACTACCAAAATGTTGTTGGGCAGCTGCATGAAAATCTTGTTAGTCCCGAAGTTGATGAAGAAAAATTTAATGAAACAGAAGTTTTAGAATCAGCTTTAGCCAAAAATCACAACATTAAATCTTCTCATTATAACTATTTAGCTTCTAAAGCTGCCTATAACGCCGAGAAGTCAAACTTTTTACCAAAAGTTTCAGTCACCGCCTCTGCCAACAAGCAAGACAAAGTTGTTTATCTTGCTAACCAAGATCTCAATCAAAAATCAGTTTTTTTAAATATTTCTGTGCCAATTTTTCAGAAAGGCGTTGAATATGCTAATGTTAGCAAAGCTAGATATGACAAAGAAGCGGCGATGGAAGAATATGAAATTACCAGAGAAAGCATTGCCAAAGAAGTCAATCAAACTTTGGAAGAATATCGATTTTTTTCCGAAATGAACAAAACCAATAAAAAGCTTTTTGAGCTTGCTAAAAATCGGGCGGCAATTTTTGTCAAAAGATCTGATTTAAAAGTGGAGGATCCAATAGAAACAATCCGCGCTAAAATTGAAGCCAATGATAGACAAACAAACTACATCAATTCCCAAATAGATTTGGCGATTAGTTATTATAAAATTAAATATTTTTTGGGAGAAATATAGCGATGCAAAATCCAGCAAAAAATATCATCAAAACCTCTGTTGAATCTTGCAAACGCGCTTTTTGGTTTTGCTTTTTGTTCAGCTTTTTTATCAGCATTTTCACTTTAGCTTCTTCGATCTATTCAATGCAGGTTTTAGATCGCGTGCTTTCCAGCAATAGCTTTGAAACTCTGCTTTATCTAACCATCATCGTTTTGGCTTTTTTGATATTTTTGGGAATTTTAACTCAAGTTCGCTCAGCAATATTTTTGCATATTTCTAATTGGCTTGATGAAAAATTATCGCCAGTTTTATTCAATAGCAGCATTGAATCGCAAGGCTCAAACAAGAATATTAGTAGCCAAAATATGCGCGATTTACAAACCATTAAAGGTTTTATTTCTGGTCCGAATTTAGCCGTGTTGTTTGACGCTCCTTTTGCGATTGTTTATTTGATCATGATTTTTTTCATTCATTGGATTAATGGCTTAATCACTTTGGTTGGCGGTTTGGTGATGTTGAAAATGGCTTATATCAACGAAAAATCCACCAAAGAACTAATTGAAAAAACCAACCAAATGCAATCTGAAGTGTTGCGCGATTTTGAAATCATTTCATCGAATTCTGAAGTGATTAACGCCATGGGAATGAAAGGAAATGTTCGCGGAAATTGGCAATCTGGAAATAATGAGCTGCGCAAAGTTTCTGCCGATTTGGCAAATCTCTCAAATCGCATTTCTTCAATTTCAAAAACTCTTAGAATGGTGCTGCAAACCATCACCATGGCTTCGAGCGCAATTCTTGTTATGTATAACAAAATGTCTTCTGGCGGCATTATTGCCACTTCAATTTTGGCTGGAAAAGCTTTGGCTCCTTTTGATAATGCGATTGGTTTGTGGAAATCTTTTAAAACTGCTAAAGCGGCTTATTCTCGACTCAATGAATCGCTAAAAAATTACGTTGAATGCAAGGGAAAAATTGACCTTCCAGATCTTAAAGGAGAAGTTTTAGTTGATAAACTAATCTACAAACTTCCAAACTCAGATCGAATTGTTGTTAAAGGTGCTTCATTTAAAATAAATGCTGGAGAAGTGGTTGGAATTATTGGTCCAAGCGGCAGTGGAAAAACCACTTTAGCGCGGCTTTTGGTTGGAGTTTTAAAACCAAATTCTGGCACAATTCGTTTTGATGGAGCCAACATTTTTGATCAAGATTTAGAAAAAATTGGCAAACATATTGGTTATTTGCCGCAAGATGTTGAGTTGTTTAAAGGTTTGGTAAAACACAATATTGCCAGAATGAGCAGAGAATCTTTGGATGAAGATGTAATTAAAGCGGCAAATTTTTGCGATATTCATAAAATTATTTTGTCACTGCCTCAAGGTTACGAAACTCAAATTGAAAAAGATGCGAGTAACATTTCAGCTGGGCAAAAACAAAGAATAGCTCTGGCGCGAGCTTATTTTGGTAATGTAAAATTTGTCGTTCTTGATGAGCCAAATTCTAATTTAGATAGCGAAGGTGAGGCGGCTTTAAACAACACAATAATTCGCGCCAAAGAAAATAAGATAACCACGATTATAATTTCTCACCGCACTTCTGTGATTTCGATTTGTGATAAAGTTATGGTCTTTAAAGATGGTGAAATTGCAGCTTTTGATGCCAAAGATAAAGTTTTGGAAGGATTTAAAAAAACATGAAAATAGAAAATCAGCCAAATCAAGAACTTATTACCATGTCTTCAAGTTCTAATTTGAACAATGCAGCGTCATCAATAAAATTCGGCGTTAAAGCTTTAATAATTTTTGCAGTAATTTTTCTTGGTTGGGCGGTATTTTTGCCAATAAAATCAGCTTCAATTGCAGATGGAACTGTGGTTTTAGATTTTAATCGCAAAACAATTCAGCATTTAGAAGGCGGAATAATTGATCAAATTTTTGTTAGGGAAGGTCAAATTGTAAAAGAAGGTGATGTTTTATTTTATCTTCATGACATTAAGGCAAAAACCGAACAACAAATTTTAAAAGAAAGATTATGGACAACTCATCTTCAGAAATCTCGTCTAAAAGCAGAACATTAAAATAAAAAAACTATAAATCTTACAAAATTCTTTTCTGAAAATGTTGATTTGTCAGAAGATGATAATCAAAAGTTAAAAGAAATTGCCGCTAATCAGCTAAAGCTTTTCGAAGCTAGAGTTAATAAAAGAAAAGGTGAGGCAAAAGTTTTGGAGCAGAAATTAAAATCTGCAGAGGCGAGATTAAGCCTTTTTCAAAAAGAATTTAGCCTAATTAAGCCGTTGGTCGATGAAGATAATTTGCCGATTTTACGAGAAATAGATTTGCAAAAATCAATCGCTCAAACCGAAGAAGAGGTTGAAACTGCGAAATTGCAAATTGCTAATTACAAAAATAGCGAATTATCGGAAACTTTAAAAGAAATAAAAGATAGCGATATGGAAATTGTCGCTTTGCATAATCAGCTTTTTGCCTCAAAAGATGTCTTAAAAAGATCGGCGATTAAATCGCCAGTTTCTGGAATGGTTATGAATATTAAATATCATACCATTGGTGCAGTAATTCCGCCAAATGGAGAAGTTATGAACATCGTTCCTCAGAGCGAAGAGCTTATAATTGAGGCGAAAGTTAAGCCGCAAGATATTGACAATATTGCTGTAGGCATGAAATCGAAAATACAACTCACGGCTTATAAGGGCAAAAAAGTTCCAAAAATTAATGGCGAGGTAATCAATGTTTCGCCAGATATTATTACCAATGAACAAACTAGAGAATCTTATTTCTTGGCCAGGGTTTCAATTAGTAAAAAAGATATTGAGAAATTGAAAAGCAAAGTTGAACTCTATCCAGGAATGCCAGCGCAAGTATTTATAATTACCGGATCAAGATCTCTTGTTTCATATTTATTCACGCCAATTTCTGACTCAGCTTATAAAGCGTTTAGAGAGGATTAGTTCCGTCTAAGCCGCGAATTTCTTTTTTATTTTTATCATTTCAATGCAGGCGTGAGCGGCAAATCCACCCTTGTCTTTTTTTGATGGGTCGGCTCTTTCTAAGGCTTGAGTTTCATTTTCGGTGGTGATTATTCCATAACCAATTGCGAGTTTTTCTTTAAAAGCTAAGTCGTTTAAGCCTCGCGCACTTTCACCACAAACATAATCGTAATGAGTTGTTTCGCCGCGAATAACGCAGCCAAGAGCAATATATCCTTCATATTTATCGTAACTTTTAAAAAAGGCGTTGGATGCTTCTTTGGCAAAAGAAATTGCTGCTGGAATTTCAAATGCTCCCGGAACGCTAATTACGTCATATTTATATCCTTGTCTGTCCAGCTCTTCGGTGGCTCCTTTAAGCAAAAGAGTTGAAATTTTATCATAAAAAACCGCTTGGACGATAAGAACTTTTGGCATTGTTTTTGATTAATTTTGTTAGAACCTAGAAAGGCTATTAGAAAGTTTGATTGAAGAATTTGTAATTTATCATTTCTTAAAATGCTCAACATTTTTAACCTATTTTTGTTTCTACTTACTTTGTGGGTCATGTTTATGATCGCCTCTAGCAAGGTTTCTTGGCTTTACGTTTTTTTTGGAATTCTGGCTTCGTTATTGGTTAGTGTTGCTTCTTATCGTATAAAATTAGTGGAAGAGAAAAGCGAGTTGTTGCATTTGAGCTTTGGTTTTTATCGTCACTTTTTTAAAATTTTTATAAAAGGATTTTCAGATTCTTTAAAATTAATAGTAAAATTATCTTTTTCGAGAGAAGCCCCAAATCCTTTGATTTATAGCATTAAAATAGATGAAGAAAACCAGGTTAACCCAGCATTATTGATGGCAAGTTTTAACATGACGACTGGGCTTTTTTGTATTGGCTCAAAAGAAGATGAAATTTTGGTGCATGCAATTGACGAAGAGCATTTTAAAAAATTTGATCTGCAAAAAATCTGCAAAAGTCTGAAAAATATAAATGATGATAATTTGGTGTAAGAATGAGCGAAATTTTAGAAAAAATAAAAAATTTAAAAGCCGAAATATCCAAGCATGACCAAGCTTATCATACTTTTGACGCTCCATTAATTGCTGATTTTGAATATGATGAATTGCGCAAAAAATTAGAAAAATATCAAAAAGAATTTCCGCAATTTTTTGAAGAATTTCAGAAAGAAAAAGTTGGCGGAAAGGTTTTAGAAAGTTTTCAAAAAGTGCGTCACGCAAAACCAATGCTTTCTTTGGCAAATGGCTTTTCAAAAGAAGACATCGCTGATTTTATTGAACGCATAAATCGTTTTCTTGGAATTGAAAAAAAGCCAGAAACCTTTGATTTATTTGGTTTTAATTCTGAAAAAGAAGTTGAGTTTTTTGGTGAAGTTAAAATTGACGGATTGTCTTTTTCGGCGCG
This sequence comes from uncultured Rhizobium sp., assembly GCA_964452075.1. Taxonomy (GTDB): domain Bacteria; phylum Pseudomonadota; class Alphaproteobacteria; order Rickettsiales; family UBA1997; genus UBA2645. The sequence continues at coordinate 5,584 of CAYVKI010000040.1, read as the reverse complement.
TTATGAAAATGGAAAATTAACCCAAGCAGCAACTCGTGGAGATGGGTTTGAAGGCGAAGATGTTACTGAAAACGTAAAAACTTTAAAAAATTTTCCACTAATTTTAACTACTAAAAATCCGCCAAAAGTTCTAGAAATTCGCGGTGAAATCTACATGGGAAAAAAAGATTTTGAAGATCTTAACGCCAAACAAGAAGAGATTGGAGCAAAGGTTTTTGCTAATCCAAGAAATGCTGCGGCCGGTTCTTTACGTCAACTTGATAGCGCAATTACTGCTTCACGAAAATTGAGTTATTTTGCTTATTCAATTGGTGAATTTTCAGAAGATTTTATCTGTAAATCGCAAGATCAGTTGCATAAAAAATTACAAGAATTCGGTTTTAGAATTGAGCCGAGTTCAAAACTGTGCAAAAATTTTGATGAGGTTATTGAGCTTTACCAAAAAATTTCCGACCTACGCTATCAATTTGATTATGACAGCGATGGCATGGTTTACAAAGTTAACGAATTTTCTTTGCAGGAGCGATTAGGTTTTGTCGCCAGAAGTCCGCGTTGGGCAATTGCGCATAAATTTCCTGCTGAAAAAGCCAAAACAGAAATTAAAAACATCATTATTCAAGTTGGCAGAACTGGAGCTTTAACGCCAGTTGCGGAGCTTGCGCCAGTTAATATTGGCGGGGTTGTGGTGTCGCGTGCAACTTTGCACAATCAAGATGAAATTATTCGTAAAGATATTCGTATTGGCGATGTTGTTTTAATTCAGAGAGCTGGTGACGTGATTCCGCAAGTTTTAGAAGTTGATTTACAAAAAAGAAAAAGCGACTCGCAACAATTTGTGATTCCAGCGCAATGTCCGTCATGCGGCTCTGAAATTTCAAAAACAAAAGACGATGTAATTTTGCGTTGCTTAAATGGGCTTTCTTGTGAAGCGCAATTAAAAGAAGCCTTGAAACACTTTGTTTCAAAAGACGCTTTTGACATTGATGGTTTTGGAAAAAAGCAGATCGAAAATTTCTTTTTTGAAGGAAGAGTAAAAACTTTCGCCGATATTTTTCGCTTGGAAAAATTTGAAAATTCTTCGCCGAATCCTTTGCGAAAAAAAGCTGGTTGGGGCGAAAAGTCGGTAGATAATTTATTTGCCGCGATAAACTTAAGGCGCAAAATTTCTTTAGAAAAATTCATTTATGCAATTGGAATTAGGCATGTCGGAGAAACTACTTCTAAAGTTTTAGCGCAACATTTTTTGACTGGAGAAAATTTTCTGCAGCTAATGACAAGTTTAGCAAAAGAAAATCTGGAAAATCTTGTTAACATTCAATCTTATCAAGATCTTGTGGCAATTGATGGAATTGGTGAAAAAATGGCGCAAGCCTTGCTCGATTATTTTCGCGATGAGAGAAATCTTAAAATGGTTTTAGATTTGCAAGAAGAGCTAGAAATTCAAAATGCTAAAATAAAAAATTTGAACTCGCATCTCGCTGGAAATTCAGTTATTTTTACTGGAACTTTAGAGAAAATGACGAGAGCGGAAGCGAAAAAAATAGCCGAAGATTTTGGCATGAAAGTTGTTGGCTCAGTTTCAAGTAAAACCAATTTTGTAGTTGCTGGAAGTGATGCGGGGTCAAAATTAAAAAAAGCCAAAGAGCTAGAATTAAAGATATTAAGTGAAGAAGAATGGCTTAATTTAATTGGTTTGGAGAGATAAAATGAAGAGCATTGCGATTGTTTTTATAAGAATTTATCAAATATTTCTCTCGCCAATTCTCGGTTCCTATAAATGTCGTTTTAACCCGACTTGTTCGACTTACATGATTCAATCTATCGAACAAAAAGGTTTTATAAAAGGTTTTTATCTAGGAATTTGCAGGCTGCTTAAATGTCATCCATTTTCCAAAAAAAGCGGTTTTGATCCAGTAATTAAATAAGATAAATGTTTAAATTCGTTCTAATTCTTACATTTTTAGTCAGCTCTTCTGTTTTTGCGCAAAGCAAAGTTCCGCAAACCATGGATCAAATTAACGCCATACTTAAGGCAAAAAAACAGTCTTTAGAACCTTTTAATGCCAAAGACGTTAAAATTGATTTAGAGTCATTGGGTTTGGACGATTTGAGTAAAGATTTAAATAAATCAAAAATCGTGCCGCCAGAAGAAAAGTTAGCAAAACCAGAAGAGTCGAAAGTTGTTGAAGAGGCAAAATCTCAAGATTTAAAAGAGTCTCCGCAAAAAAAAGAAGAGCCAAAAATTGAAGAAAAAAAACAAGTTGAGGCGACGGCAAAAACAGAGGAGAAAAAGATCGAAACTTTGCCAGAAAAAAAGACTGAAGAATTGAAAAAGATAGATCAAAAACCATTGGTTCAAAAGACAAAAATCAAAAAGAAAAACATAAGCAAAACATCTAGTTACATAAATTCAGCTAAGAAGCGTGACCTAAAAAAGCGTTTAGAGGCAGAAAAAAAACAATATGTTTATGAAAAAAAGCGCGAAGAACAAGCGCTTAAATTGAAGGAATTACGTAAAAAATATTTGGCAGAATTTGAGGAAAAAGATTCCGATTTAGCCAATAATGAAGAGGTTTTTGATGAAGATGGCGAAACAATTTTGCCGCAAAAGAAAAATCTAAATCGCTTTGTTTCAGAAGAGCCGCCAGCTTTACCAATTTTAGATCATTTTCGCACGGCTGATAATTTGCATATTCCAATAATATTGAGTTATGAAGAGAGAAGAAAAATTTTATTTGACGCTATAAAGATTGGTAACATTAATTATTTCAATAACGCTTATAAAGACATTGAAAATCCTGACGTGACAAACCAGTCGGGTGATACGGTTTTAACTTATGCAATTTTAATGAAAAAATATCCGGTAATGGCTGCAATTTTAGCTCGCGGAGCCGATCCTAATTTGCCAAATGGTTTGGGATATTCGCCAATTGATATTGCGATTGAGCTTTTAGATATTAAAGCATTGGAAATTCTGGTGAGAAATAAAGCTGACATTAATTATATCGACTCTTTTGGAAGAACGTCTTTGATGCATGCGGCAAGACTTGGTTTTTTGCCGGCGGTAGAATTATTTGTGTTGGAAGGAGCGGATGTTAATGCTATGGATAATGATGGTTTTACCGCTCTTTCAATCGCTTATCGTCACAAAAAAGAAGTTATTGTAAAATTTCTTTTAAAGAATGGTGCTAAACCATGGATTGAAAAACCATATGAAGCAGAAAAACATTCTTTGATTAAAGAATTGGAAAATCGCTGGAAATAGAAAATCTCTACAAATAGTTTTTTTAGGAAATTCGTCAAAACAAAATCAAACTTTCAAATATGAGCAAAGCTGCAATCGCGCCAATCCTTCGTTTTAAAGGAATGAATAACATTCTAGTTGCTGGAGCTTTGGCGATTATTTCTGTAATTGCCTTGTTGAACAGTGAGTCAATTCGCGCTCAAATTAACAATCTTTATTCTGAATCAAATGATCGAGTTGCCGGAATTACTTCTTTAATGACGGCGGTTGCTGGTGGAGATCTGGAAGGCGTAAAATTCTTTAGCAAAGGCGGCGCAGCAATGATTAACCAAAGAAACTTCGGTGGAGCAACGGCTTTGCACATCGCTTCCAGAGAAGATAATTTAGAAATTGCCACCATATTAATTGAAAATGGTGCTGACGTTAACATTGCCGATAATGAAGGTTGGACTCCGCTTATGAGGGCTGCAAAAGTTAAAAGTGCTGGGTTGGTAAATTTATTACTAGACAAAGAAGCAAATGCTGCGGCTTTTAATTCAATAAACGAATCGGCAATTATTCATGCGGCTTCCTCCGATTGCTCCGATTGCTTGGTTGCAATTTTTGATAAATTTAATTTTGTCAAAAATATGGAAGCGACAGTTTTAAAACAGCAAATTAATGATGCTTATGTTATAGCTAGAAACCATGAAAACGAAGAGATGCAGAAAATTCTTGGCGATTACCTGGAAAGAGTTTCTAAAATGAATTCTTTGCTTGAACCGCAAGAGGTTAATTTAGATAAAGCCTTAGATTCAAAGCCTTCGGAAATTAATCATATTTCTTCAGCTCAGTCTAATAAATCGGGGAAAAAGTTTAAGTTTGTTGGGGAGTCGCGCAACAAAGTTGATAGCGTTGAAGCTGTAGATTCTATCTCCATAAAAAAAGCAGAAGTTGCAATTATTACAGAATCTGCGCCGATAGAACCAAAACTAATAGAATCAGATTTAAAAAATAAAAAAGTTATTTATAAGTTTTTGGGTCAAAGCGGCTCAAGCATAGCGGTGCAAAATTACCAAGCAAAAGTCAAAGGACTATTGCAAAACAAAGATTCTGAAAAAGTTGCAAAAGCAGAAGTTGTTGAAGAATCAAAAAAAACAGATTCTTCGAAAAAATCTTATAAATTTCTTGGGCAATCTGCCGCAAGTGTTGATGTGAAAAATTAACAATAAAAAGTTTTAACTTTAAAAAGAATTTGAACTTTGAGCCTTGAAGAAAATAAGACCAAAATTTATTTAATATCTCCCCCAAAAATAGATTTAAAAATCTTTTCAGCCCGTTTGCAAAATGCCTTGCAAACTTCACTGGTTCCAGTTTTTCAGTTGCGTTTAAAAGGGTATGAAAATTGCGAAATAAAAAAAATTGCCACCGAAATTAAAAAAATTTGTAGCGATAATAACTGCCTATTTTTGTTAAATGATTATTGGGAAATTGCTGCAGATATTTCCGCTGGCGGCGTTCATTTAGGAGTTGATGATGTGTCAATTTCTCAAATACGAAAAAAATCTCCCAAAAATTTTGTAATCGGAGCGAGTTGTTATGATTCAAGACATCTTGCAATGGAAGCGGCGGAGCAGGGCGCAGATTATCTTTCTTTTGGAGCTTTTTTTGAAAGTAAAACCAAAAAATCCCGCGGCAATCCAGCACCAGAAATTTTAACTTGGTGCAAAGAGATGATGAACTTGCCGATCGTTGCAATTGGCGGAATAGACAATAAAAACTGCAATATTTTATCCTTGGCTGGAGCTGATTTTCTTTCAGTTATCTCTTATGTTTGGGATCACCCAAGCGGTGAATCGGAGGCAATAAAATTGTTAAATGACGCTTTAAAATAATTTAAATGGCGCGTGTTTTGATGATTCAAATTATTTAGCAATTCACCTAGTTAATCGTGGATTTTATTCTGCGATAATGGGTTTTTTAACTCTTAAAAACAATCATCTCCAGTATATTTAAAGCCATATCTCCAGAGGAAAATAAGGCTGTTGAAATCTTGTTTACACTCATTTCTCAGCAAGTTTTCTGGTTTTTATTTTGTTAAACCCCTCATCCGTTATTATTAGCCGAAATTCCCCATACCAAAAAGAAAAAGCTAATGCGAGATCAATAGTTTTTTACTTTGGCATAAGGCTTTGCAGCAAAAGATAGGATTTTGTGACAATGGGAAAAGCCGCTTGTGTAACTCTACCGGACTTTATTGGAATTTGCTGGAAATGGAAGTGGTTGCGGGGGCTGGATTTGAACCAACGACCTTTAGGTTATGAGCCTAACAAGCTACCGGGCTGCTCTACCCCGCGATAT
>CAYVKI010000039.1:10993-12853 GCA_964452075.1 uncultured Rhizobium sp. | reverse complement strand
ATAAGTTTTAAGCATAAATCTTCTTCAGTTAACTATGATATAATAAACATAAGGGGGGAAAAGAGGCGGCGCATTAAAGTTTCTAAAAGCTAGAAGTCAAATTAAATTTTCCTGACGTAAGAAATCTTCTCTTAAAAAGCTAAAAGAATAAACATCTACATACCTTCCAAGATGGTAACGATGCTGGCGCAAAGTGCCTTCGAGGGTAAATTTATTTTTAATTAAAAGATTTTTAGACGGTTCGTTATCAGTTGAAGTAAAAGCCTCAATTCTATTAATTTTGCCAAAGCAGAAATTTTCAAAACCATATTTTATTACAGCAGAAAGTGCTTTTGAGGTAATTCCGCGACGCCAATATTCTTTGGCTAAATCGTAACTTATTTCAATGCGACTTTGGTAAGAATTATAGCTGGTTAAGCCAATAGATCCGATCATGCGATTGGTCGATTTTTCAGCAATTGCAAAGTAAATTCCGTCGCGATGGTAAAAAATATTGCGCCAATAGTGTAGTTCGCGCCTTGCGCTTTCAAGATCCTTTGGAATTTCGCACAGAATAAATTTATTAACTTCTGGGTCGCAATAATAATTAAAGAAGTTTTCAACATCTTCTTCGCATTTTTCGCGCAATAAAAAATCTCCCAAATCAATAGTTGGGAAAGTTTTTTGCGTTGCTTGGAGTTGATAATTTTGCATTTTTTAAGATAATATTGAGATCTCAACCAGCTTTACCATTCGTCCATCGGCATCGATTATTTTAAAGCTCAGTCCATATTTCTCAACTTCTTCGCCAACCTCTGGAACTTTTTTAAAAAGGGCAGCTAACAAGCCGTTAATTGTATAAAATTCATCGCCATTTCTTCTAATTCGGGTCTGAAGAACCTCTTCTGCTTTTTCAATTTCAACTCGCCCGCCAAAATGGTAAGTTTTATTATTAATTTTTTTGACGCGAAAAGGTAAGTTATCAGAAGGTAAGGCGTGCTCATCTTCAATGTCGCCAACAATTTGTTCCATCAGGTTTTCAATTGTTACCAAACCATCAACGCCGCCAAATTCATCAAGAACAATTGCCACGTGAACTCTTGCCACGCGCATGCGCTTCATAACTTCTAGCAGTTTCATTGAACCTGGAACAAAAAGTATTTTGCGCAAAACTTTTGCGATTGAAAAATGCAGATCTTCTTTACACAAAAACTTTGCCAAATCTTTGCTGTGAATGAAGCCAATGATTTCGTCGAAGTCTTCTTTGTAAACTGGAATTCTGGTATGTCCGTCTGTGGTGATTATTTTTTTTATTTCTTCAAGTGATGCATCGTGCTTTACCGCAATAACATCGGCGCGCGGAGTCATTATGCTGTTAGCTTTTTTATCGCCAAAGAAAGCGATGTTTTTAAACATTCTTTTTTCTTCAGAGTTAATCAGCCCTTCTTTTTCATAGTCTTCGAGTAGGTGAGAGATTACGGAAAAGAACGTTGTTTTGGTTTTTTTTCCAAAAAAATTAAAGAATAAATTTAATGATTTTCTAAAACGTGAATCATCTTTATAGCTGCTGCGTTTCTTCTTCGACGAAGGTTCCATTAGTTAGAGTTTTGGTTGGTAAGGGTTTGAAATTTTGAAGTGTTTAAGAATTTTTATTTCTGCTTTTTCCATTTCTTTTGCCATTTTTTCATCTTCATGATCGAAGCCAATCAGATGTAAAATGCTATGCAAAATAAGATGAGTTAAATGGTCGTAAAACTTCTTTTTTTGTGCAAGAGATTCTTTTTTTACTGTTTCGTAGGCAATTACAATATCTCCTAAAAGTAGATATTTAGAAGATCCTGCGGCTTTTTTTAAACCAAATTCACGAATAAAATTTTCATC
>CAYVKI010000039.1:0-10968 GCA_964452075.1 uncultured Rhizobium sp. | reverse complement strand
TGATAAAATATTTGTCGCTTTATTTTTGCCACGAAATTCTGAATTTATTTTTTTAATTTGAGCGTCAGAAACCAAAGAAATTGAGACTTCTAAAGTAAAATCGGCAATTAGAATTTTTTTTAAATTTGTGAGCGGAATAATTTTTTTGCAGATATTTTTTATCCATTTTTCAACGGACTTAACTTCTTCCCATTTTTTACTTTTGCGCTCGATGTCAATGGAAATCATGATTCGCAGCGATTTGGGTTAATGCAAAACTTCATTTTTTTAGAACATATTCTCGCAGGATTGGCGCCTGAAAAAAATGTCGCCTCATTATTTGCGTCAACTTTAGCGCAAATATTTGCTAAACTTTTAATAAAATTTCCGTCGGCGTTTAAAGCTGGAACGCGCAAATATTTTTTAATCCCCAAACTTTCTGCCATTTCTTTGTAATCTAAATCAAGTTCGACAAGCGTTTCTGAATGATCTGAAACGAAAGAAACCGGAATAATTACTGGAATTTTTTTGTCCAAGGCCGCTCTTTTTATTTCTTGGTCTAAACTTGGCGACGTCCATTGCAAGCGACCCACTTTTGATTGGTAGCAAATTTTTGCATCAATTTCATCTGGATTTTTTGCCAAAATTTCGGCGAGATTTTTTATTATTTCGTCGGTGGTTTTTTTAACTTGAAAAACGTAAGGATCTCCAGAATCAATCAATTTTTGCGGCAATCCGTGAGCTGAAAATAAAAAACGAAAATCTGAAAAATCGGAATAATATTTTAGGATTGTTTGTTTGATTAACAAGCTGTGCGACTTGATTAGATCTGGTTCGGTCGGATAGCAACAAATGGTTTTAACAATTATTTTTTTTGCAGAAGAATTAAATTCTGAAGCAAATTTTTGTTTAAATTCAATAATCGAAGATTCTGAGGTTGCGCTAGAAAATTGTGGATAAAGCGGCAATAAAATTATTTGATCTGGGTTAAAATTTTTAACATCTTTTATCACTTCTTTCATCCGCGGATTCCAATAACGCATGGCGATGAAGGTTTTAAAATTTCCGACAAAAGACAGTTCTTTTTCCAAGGCGTAAGCTTGTTGTTGCGTAAAATCTAAAATTGGTGATTTGCCGCCAATTTGAGCATAAATTTTTTGCGCTTTTTTCTCTCTTCTTCCCGAAATAAATTTTGCCAAGAAAAAGCGAAATGGTTGCGGCAAAGAAATAATTGCGCGGTCGTTAAACAGGTTAAATAAAAAAGGCTTTACCGCGCTTGGAGAATCTGGGCCACCAAGGTTAAAAAGAATTACTGCGGTTTTTTTATTAAGAACCTGTTTAGGATCTTTTTTATTTTCAGATTTTGGCATATTTCGAGTGTTTTTTTGATAAAATTTTGATAAATACCGGATATATTTTGAGAAACTTTTATCAAAAAATAAGCCGAAATAGGACTCAAACTACAAATCTTTACTCTCAAATTGTCACCCCGTCTTCACGACGGGGTCTAAAAAAATCCCGCTAGACCCCGTCATGAAGACGGGGCGACAAAGAAAAAGAGTGGGAGTATAGATTTTTAGTTTGGTATAAATATGTGAATAAAAAAGATCCTAAACAGGTTCTAAGTTTTGTCATGAAAATTTTTTGATTCCTAAGCTAATAATAAAGACCAAGAAGAAAACCACGACCACTACCGAGCTAATTGTTAAATCGTAAATTGTGGCGATCTTAAAAGAAGTGATTGCCGCAGGAACTGCAATTGCAAGGCTTCCTAGCATCATTTGTTTTGCAGAAGAAGAAAAAATTCTCGAAATTACGGCGGGCAAAATCAACAGCGCGGTCATTAATAAAACGCCGACTATTCTTACGGATAAAGCGATTACCACCGAAAGTAAAACTAAAAAAGACAATTCCCAGAGGTCAACATTTACACCATCTATTTTTGCGAGATCGCGATTTACGTTGATTAGCAACATTTTTCTAAAGGCGAAAGCTGCGTAAAAAACAGAAATTACGGCGATTGTTGCGAGTAAAAAAATGTCGCTAGTTTGCACTGCTAAAACATCACCAAAAATGTAAGAAGAAAATGCAAAATCTTTAAACCAAAAATCGCTTAAAATTAGCGACATTGCTACGCAAAAATATGATAAAATCATGATTATTGTGTCTTTTGAAAAAAAGTGATTTTTAGAAATTAGTCGCGCCAAAAAAGCAAAAAAAACTGCAAATAAAACAACCGCCAACACTTCGTTGGTTTTTGTTGCAATGCCCAAAACCAATCCAAGCAACATTGAGTGAGAAAGGGCGTCGCCAAAATAAGAAAGTTTTTTCCATAAAACAAAAACCCCTAATAGAGACGATGAAATTGTTACTAAGATTAAAGCCAGAAATGGGTTGATTAGAAAATTTTCGATCACTTAAATTTTTTGTTTAAATTTGCTATCTGTCACAACACTTAAAAATTATGTCGGAAAAAACGAAAGAATCTCTTTCTCTTTTTATGAAAAAGCAATATGAGGAAAAATCTATCAGAAAAGCTGCCGCAGAAAAAAATACTTCCGCGCTAAGTGAAGGAGATTTTGGTGATTCTGAAGATGAAGTTGGCGATGAAGAAAATTCTGCAGAAGAGGAGATGACCGAGGAAGAAAAGTTGGAGGATGCTAAAAAAGCTTCGCTTAACAAAGCTGCAGAAAGAGATCAAACTGAAATGCTGAAAAAATTACTAATCGAAAATGTGGTAAAATATGTTTTGATTGTTGCTGTGTTGATAATTTTTACACTGGGAATCATACAATATATGCCAAAGGTTATTGGGCTTTTTAATGGACTGATTTTTAAATCAATTATTGGATCTTTTTCTCGATAGTGTGAAAGCGCCAATCTTGCATTTAGTTAAAATTTTGACTTTTTATTTTGCTCAAATTACAACCCGCCGCCTCGTTTGATTTGACTTAAACTACATTACAAAAAAATGGTGAAGAAATCTGATTCCAAGCTTGCTCACAACATTTCAAAAGAGCGAGAATTTTCAAAAAAAGAATTACTAGAGTTTTACCAAGAAATGCTACTGATTCGTCGCTTTGAAGAAAAAGCTGGTCAACTTTATGGCATGGGTTTAATTGCTGGTTTTTGCCACCTCTATATTGGGCAAGAAGCAATTGCCACGGGCATGCGTGCCACAATGAAAGAAGGCGATAAAGTAATCACCACCTATCGCGACCACGGCCACATGATTTCCGTTGGTTCTGATCCTAAAAAAATCATGGCCGAACTTCTTGGTCGCCGCGATGGATCATCAAAAGGAAAGGGCGGCTCAATGCACTTATTTGATTTGGAAAAACATTTTTACGGTGGTCACGGAATTGTTGGCGCCTCTGTTCCAATTGGTGCTGGTCTTGCTTTTGCCGATAATTATCTTGGCAGAAATAATGTCACTTACTGTTATTTTGGTGATGGCGCAGCGCACCAAGGTCAGGTTTACGAAGCTTTCAACATGGCTAAATTGTGGAATCTTCCTGTGCTTTTCATCATTGAAAACAATCACTACGCGATGGGAACTTCACTTTCTCGCGCCTCTTCAATTGATCAACTTCACAAACGCGGCATCGGTTTCAATATTCCGGGAGTTAAAATTAATGGCATGGATGTTTTTGAAGTAATGCGTGAAGGACAAAAATGCGTTGATTTTGCTCGTTCTGGAAATGGTCCAATGATTATTGAGATGGACACTTACCGCTATCGCGGACATTCAATGTCTGATCCGGCAACTTACCGCAGCAAAGAAGAGTTAAATTGTAAAAAAGAATTAGATCCAATTGATTCACTTCGCGCGCATCTTTTGGGCAACAAAATCGCTTCTGAAGCTGAAATTAAAAAAGTTGACGACTTAGTAAAAGAGCAAGTCAGCGAAATTGTAGAATTTGCCAAAAACTCTCCAGAGCCGGATGAATCCGAGCTTTTAACTGAAATTTACAACTAAGAATATGCTTAAAAAAATTACAGTGCGCGAAGCTTTGCGCGATGCAATGGCAGAAGAAATGAGAACAACGCCAGAAGTTTTTGTTATGGGCGAAGAAGTCGCAGAATATAACGGTGCTTACAAAGTGACTCAAGGGCTACTTGCTGAATTTGGTGCAAAGCGCGTTATTGACACGCCAATTACCGAACATGGTTTTGCAGGAATTGCAGTTGGTGCTGCTTTTGCTGGTTTAAAGCCAGTTGTTGAATTTATGACTTTCAACTTTGCTATGCAGGCAATTGATCAAATCATTAACTCCGCCGCCAAAACTTGCTATATGTCTGGTGGACAAGTTAGATGTCCAATCGTTTTTCGTGGGCCAAATGGAGCAGCTTCTCGCGTTGGCGCGCAACACTCTCAATGTTATGCCGCTTGGTATGGAGCGGTTCCGGGGTTAAAAGTTGTCTCCCCTTACTCAGCTGCTGATTGCAAAGGTCTTTTAAAAGCTGCAATTCGCGATCCAAATCCAGTAGTTTTTCTTGAAAACGAGCTTACTTACGGCATTTCTTTCGAAGAAGATTATGACGACGATCACATTGTTGAAATTGGCAAAGCTAAAATTCTTCGCGAAGGTCGCGATGTTACAATTATTGGCTTTTCTTTGGTTTTAAAATATGCTCTTGAAGCCGCAGAAGAATTGGCAAAAGAAGGCATCGAAGCAGAAGTTATTGACCTTCGTACCATTCGCCCAATTGATCGCGAAACAATCATCAATTCTGTTAAAAAAACTAGCCGCTGCGTGACTGTTGAAGAAGGCTTTCCATTTGCTTCAATTGGCAGTGAAATCGCTTCTATTTTAATGGAAGAAGCTTTTGATTATCTTGATGCTCCAGTAAAAAAACTCGCTTCGGTTGATGCTCCACTTCCTTATGCTGCAAATCTTGAGAAATTAGCTTTGCCAAAAACCAACAATATTATTGAAGCGGTTCGCGAAGTTTGTTTTAGAGATTAGAGTTTTTACCCCGTCGGTGACGGGGTCTAATTGCAGCAATCGCGACTCCCGTCATTCGACGGGGTGATAATGGAAAAAATGGGGCGGCAACTAAATAGATTAGTAAATTGAAGGCAACAAAAAGGATACAAACCTCATCTAAAATTCGCACTTAAACAATCTTGCTCACCTTAAATGAAAGAGAATTTTCTTTACCGATTTGTTATCAAATACCAAATCAGTAAGTCTCTATTTGTTAGTTATTTCATCGCTCTGGCGCTAATTATTTATTTCTGTTTTTTTATTATTTTTGGCGACAAAGGCTTGATTACGCTTTTTGTGTTGCAAAACCAAATCAATAACAAAGAAATATCGCGTCAGGAAGCTGCAAATAAAATGCAAAATAAAAAGAATATGGTTGATGGCATGAAACCAGAATCTCTCGATATCGACTTACTAGATGAACAAGCTCGCAAAACACTTGGCTACGCTGGAAAAAACGAAGTTATAATTTATCAAGACGAAACCGAAAAAAACAATGAATCTGCAAAGTGAATTTTACCGCAAATGTTTACATCTTTTGCTAATAATTATTCCAATGACTTATCACTTTTTGGGAAAGTGGGAATCGGTAAAAATCTTTGCCATCATTAGTTTGGTCGTTGTTTGTCTTGATTATGCAAGAAGCAAATCGCAATTAATCAAAAAAATCTTTAACGGAATTTTTGGAGCGGTTTTGCGCGAACATGAAACCACTGGGGGAAAACTCACTGGCGCTAGCTTTGTTGCAATTGCAACCTGCATCAATTTTTCACTTTTTAAAGCCGAAATTGCTGTCACCGGATTTTTAATTTTAGTGATTTCTGACACTTTAGCCGCCTTGATTGGCAAGGGAATTCCTAGTCGACCATTTTTCGAAAAATCTCTTTATGGATCTTTGGCATTTTTCATTTCTGCATTAATCATTCTTTTTGCCTGTGGAAATTTTTATAAAACTGGATATTGGTTTTATCTTTTTGGAATCTTCGCCGTGTTCTGTGTCACCATGTTTGAAGCTCGACCAAGTTTTTTAGAAATTGATGATAATTTTACGATTCCAATCGGTTTTGCATTAATCATGACTTTTTTTGATCTGGCTTGGAACTATAATTATTAACCTCGATGCAATTCTCCAAAGACTTTCCAGACAAGCTTCGCTCCAGCATTTTGACCTCGGAAGTTGTTGGAAAAAAAGTAAAACTCAAAGCCCGCGGAAATGAATTTCAAGGTCTCTGCCCTTTTCATAACGAAAAATCTCCGTCTTTTACGGTTAACGATTTGAAGGGTTTTTATCATTGTTTTGGATGCGCCGAGCACGGAGACATCATTAGTTTTGTAATGAAAACTGACGGGCTAGATTTCAAAGATGCTGTAATAAAACTTGCCGACGATTTTAGCATTCAAGTTCCTTTGGTAAAAGTTGATGCGGCGGCAGAAAACAGGCTTGAGCGCGATTATTTAATTCTAGAAAGAATCTGTCAATTTTTTGAAAAAAACCTTCACGGCGAAAGTGGTTTTGAAGCGCGAGATTATCTAAAAAAACGTAATTTAAATTCTGCCATTGCCAAAAAATTTCGCCTTGGATTTTCACCAAATTCTTACGACTCATTAATTGATTTTTTAAAAAATGAAAATTTCAGAGACGAAGAAATTCTAAAAAGTGGAATTATTGGCAAAAATGAGCGCGGTAAAATTTACTGCAAATTTAGAAATCGAATTATTTTTCCAATTACCGACAAAAAAAATCGCGTCATTGCTTTTGGCGGACGTAGTTTGGGCGACGAAATGCCTAAATATTTAAACTCGGCAGAAACTGAATTTTTCAAAAAAAATCAAACGCTTTACAATTTTTTTCTCGCTAGAAAGCCAATTTTTTCTAAGGGCTTCGCCGTTGCGGTTGAAGGCTACATGGACGCAATTTCTCTGGCAAAAAATGGTCTAGAAAATGTTGTGGCGGGGCTTGGAACCGCACTCGGAGCGGAGCATTTAAAAGATTTATTTTACACCACTGACAAAATAATAATTTGCCTAGATGGCGATGAGGCGGGAATTCGCGCTGCTAAACGCGTTTCAGAAATTGCGCTGCCATTAATTAACGCCAAGAAAAATATCTTTTTTACTATTTTGCCAAATGGCATGGATCCTGATGATTTTATCACAAAATTTGGTTTGCGCGAATTAGAAAAAACTCTTGAAAACGCCGCGCCCTTGTCGGAAAGCTTGTTTGAATTTGCTTTGATTGAACTTAAAATTGACAAAAACAAAAAAATTTCTGCCGAAAATAAAGCTAAAATTGAGATGAATTTAGCAACTAAAATTGAAGCGATTTTAGACCCTTCTTCCAAGAAATATTTTTCGCTTTTTTTCAAAGATTTGCTTTTTTATTTGGGCAAAAAAAATCAGCCAAAAATTAGCAAAATTGGCCTAGCAAAATCTTATTCAAAGCCTTCCGGAAACGCTTCTGATTCAAACGCTCGTGCCATTATTGCTATGATTGTAAAATATCCTCATTTGTCACGATTTCACGATGATGATTTTGATGTTTTAGAATTGCATTTTAGTAACGAAAATCTTAGTCACTTAAAAGAGCTAGTTATTGAAAAAGTTGAGCATAATGAAGAAAATTTAATTGAAGTTCTTGAAAAATCTGGTTTTGATGCAGATGTGATGGAGATTAAAAATATCCTTGCGCGTCTTAGTATTGGTGATTTAGACTTGGTTTTGGTCAAATTCCGCATTTTACTCCTGAAAGATTTATTGCTTCAGGTAGAGCAACAGTACAAAGAATCACTGACCAGAATTGAAGAAGTTCAAAAAATAAAAGAAATTTTTGATTACAAAAACTCACTCGAGCAAAGAATTTTGACTCTAGAAAAAGAATTAACTTAAACAAACTTACGAGGAAAAAATGGCTACAAAAAAGAAGCCTGCAAAACCAGCGAAAAAAACTTTAGCTGCTAAAAAAATAGTTAAAAAAACTGCTGCGAAGCCAGTTAAAAAGCCGTTAAAAAAAGCCGTGACTGTAAAAACAAAAAAGCCTGCAGCAAAAAAAGTTGTGGCGAAAAAACCCGTAAAGGTAGTTAAAAAAGTTTTGAAGCCAGTTGTAAAAAAACCGGTTAAAAAAGTTGTTTCGAAATCAGTTAAAAAAGTCGCTGCGAAGCCAGTTAAAAAAATAGCCAAACCTGTTAAGAAATTGACAAAGCAAGCAAGAAAAATAGAGGTTAAAAAGAAGTCTGAGATAAAAAAAGTTGCTGTAAAGCCAGTTAAAAAAACAGAATTTAAGAAAAAACCTGAACTAAAAAAACCAACTAAGCCCGAGAAAAAAGTCGCTAAAAAACCAGCAAAAAAGGTAAAAGCGAAAAAAGAAAAAAAAGTAAAAGTTCCGAAGGTTAAAAAAGAAAAAAAGCCAAAAGTTCCAACTAATGACAGAACTGTTGCTCTTGCCGAACGTTTTCAGTTAATTCAAGACGTTCGTTCAGCTTTGCAAAAAAAAGATGACGACGGCAAACAATTTTCTAATGATCTTGCCGATAAGTTAAAAAAATTATTAGCTTTAGGAAAAACTCAGGGCTTTTTAACTCACGAACAAATTAATGAATCAATTGATGCCGATATTGATCCGCGCAAGCTTGATCGTATTCTCGATATTCTTGGAGAATTCAAAATTATCGTCGTCGAGAAAGAAGATGATTTAGAAAAATTGATCGAAGAAGGTCAAGTTGCCAAAGACGAAGAAAAAAGCCAAAAACGCTCCGAAGATTCTGTTAAAACCTACTTGAAATCGATGAGTTCCGTAAAGCTTTTGACTCGTGAAGACGAAGTTTCAATTGCAATGAGAATCGAAGAAGGTCGCAATAAAACCGTGAAATCACTATATCAAAGTCCGCTAATTATGCGCCACTTTATTGAGTGGTATAACGGTTTGGCGAACGGTACAATTTTACTTCGCGACATCATTCGTATTGACGAAACTTATAATGCCGAGTTGGAAGAAATTATTAAAAATAATGATATTATAAGTGCTGCAGAAGCTGAGGCCAATAACGAGGAAGACTTAACATCGATCATTAACCAGCAAGTTGATGCAGCAGAAGCTCTAGAAGAATCTTTATTTGAGGATGATGGATTGGATGAGATAGATGAAAGCGTTGTTTCTTTTGTTTCAATGGAACGAATCTTGATGCCAAAAATGTTGGATTTGTTTCAGAAAATCTCACATGTTTGCCAAAAAGTAATCGACAAATCAAATTCCAAAACTTTTGAACAAGTTAAAACCGATAAAGAAATTGCTAAACTCAAGTCCGATTTCGATAAACTCTTGCTCGAAGTAAGTTTTAACGATTCTTTAATTAAAGCTCTTGTTGAGCAGCTTTATGAAGCGCAGCAAAAACTTTTAGCAATTGAAATTGAATTATTGCGCAGCGCGGAAGGGTTTGGAATCGACAAAAGCGATTTTCTAAAAAACTACAGCGGAGTTGATAGCTCAGAATTGTTAAACAAATTTATTGCCCTCAAAGACAAAAAATGGCAAAAATTTGTTACTGAAGAAAAAGAAAAAATTGCTGAGATTCAAGAAAGGCTTCAAAAGTTTAATAAGATTATGGGCTTGAGCGTTCCTGATTTTAAAATCTTAATCAACACTTTGCGCAGAAGCCAAGAAGAAGAATTAAAAGCTAAAAAAGAAATGATCGAGGCAAACCTACGCTTGGTGGTTTCAATCGCTAAAAAATATACCAATCGCGGATTGCAATTCTTAGATTTAATTCAAGAAGGAAATATCGGCTTAATGCGCGCCGTAGATAAATTTGAATATCGTCGCGGTTATAAATTCTCAACTTATGCAACTTGGTGGATCAGGCAAGCAATTACTCGCGCAATTGCCGATCAGTCGCGCACTATTCGCATCCCAATTCATATGGTTGAAACAATTAACAAAATTGTAAAAACCTCGCGCCAACTTACACAAGAGCTTGGTAGAACACCAGATGCACAAGAAATTGCTGACAGATTATTAATGCCAGTTGAAAAAGTTAGAAAAGTTCTAAGAACTTCTAAAGATCCTGTGAGTTTAGAATCTCCTGTTTCGGGAGATGATGACGACAGCGTTCTCGGTGATTTCATCGAAGATAAAACAGCAGTTTTGCCTTTCGATGCGGCATCTCACTCTAAATTAAAAGAAGTGACAACTCAGATGCTTTCTTCGTTAACTCCTCGCGAAGAGCGCGTTCTTAGAATGCGCTTTGGCATTGGAATGGTGACGGATCACACTTTAGAAGAAGTGGGTAAACAATTTTCTGTAACTCGTGAACGCATTCGTCAAATTGAAGCGAAAGCTTTGAAAAAATTACAACATCCAAAAAGAGCTAAATTGCTAAAAAGTTTTTTGAATGATGTTTAGGGTTGCGGGTAATTAAAAGGGTTGGTTTTGTTTGGATTTCCGAGTCAAAGGGACTATAAAGTTATTGGATTGATTGTAATAAATTAGATAGAAAATTGTACTAAGAGTATATACTAAATAAATCTATGTCACATTTTTTACTATTTTTATTTCATTCGGAATTTGTTTTTTTTAGATAAAACGAATGGTAAAAAGTTTAAAATTAAGATAATAAGTTTGTTTAAGAGAAAAGTTTTAATCCTTCGTGCGTAAGGCATGAAGTTTGTTTTTAAAAAAAACTTTAACTTTTTTAATATAAGCTATTGACATCTTAAGAAATATAACTTTAATACTCCGCCTCCCGCTTTCGGAAGCTGAAAACAAATTCAGAAAATCCAAGTGGTTGTTTCAAGTAAAACCTTCGATTAAAACTAATCATGTTAATTCATGTTTGGTTAGAAGGTTTGCTGTTTAAAAATCGTAAATAATTGATAACTAGAGAATACCGCAATTAGCGTTTTCAGCTTTGAGCTGTTAGCGCGTAATTAGCAAATTTATTTTTCTCAAGAAAAACCTTATAATTCTTAATTCTTTGTAAGCGAAAATGCAGTTTTATTCTGCACA
>CAYVKI010000038.1:8015-12981 GCA_964452075.1 uncultured Rhizobium sp. | reverse complement strand
AAAAATGGCAGCCAATGCTCCATTCCGTGGAAAGTGCGCGCTTCAGAAATTGCGCCGTAAAGCTGATCATCCACAGAAGCTCCAAAATCTTGACGATATTTTTGGCGAAAATTTTCAACCGTTTTTTGACTAAGAATAACCTCAGATGTTGGTAAAATTTCTAACGCTTTGACCGCTTCTTGCGTGATTTGTGTGATCGGGTCAAAAATTTTAATTGATTCAATCACGTCGCCAAAAAAGTCAATTCGATAACCAATTAAATCTGCCGCAGATTGCATCACAACGTCAACAATTCCACCGCGCACGGCAAACTCGCCAACATTGTTGGCGCAAGCTTCGCGCGAATATCCCTTGGAAACAAAAACTTCGGCAATTTGGGTTAAAGCAATTTTAGTGCCAACTTGTAAATACAAACCCAAATTTTTGATCTGACTCGGCGCAACGGTTTTTTGCAGAAATGAATTGACCGAAGTAATGATAAAAAACCTTTGCCCCTCTGTTCGTGTGGCAAGTTTGTAAAGCGTTTTAATTCGCGAAGATAAAATTAATTGTTTTGGCGAGTTGCGGTCGTAGGGCAAACAATCCCAAGCTGGAAAGGTTAGAATTTCTAAATGCGGCGAAAAAAACTGAAGTTGTTTTTGTAGCAAATCCATTTCGGCATCATTTTCGGCAATAAAAACCAAATCTGATTCTTTAAAATTCTTAGAAATTTCTGCTGTCAAAAACGCTTGAGCATCAGTTGGAGTTTTTACTAAAACACAGGATTCGCGTAGTTGTGAGAGTTTTGTTTTATAATCCATCTTTTTGGGTTGAGCCTTCTTTTTCGGGAATTTCTGCGTTTATACCATTTCTTGGTGAAGATTTTTATCTTTTTATAAAAAAAGTCCGATTAATTTAGTTTGCTGCTTTATTAACCAGCTTATTTTTTGCAATCCAAGGCATCATGGCACGAAGGTTTTCGCCAGTTGCTTCAATTGGGTGAGCGCGACCTTTGGCGCGGAGAGCGTCAAAGTTTTTCTTGCCCGATTTATTTTCAGCCATGAATTCTTCAACGAATTTTCCAGATTGAATTTCGCCTAAGATTTTTTTCATTTCAGCTTTAGTTTCAGCAGTGATAACTCTTGGGCCACGAGTGACGTCGCCATATTCTGCGGTGTTAGAAATTGAATAACGCATATTGGCAATTCCGCCTTCGTAAAGTAAATCGACAATCAATTTCATTTCGTGCAAACATTCGAAATAAGCCATTTCTGGAGCGTATCCAGCTTCGGTTAAAGTTTCGAATCCAGCTTGAATTAAAGCTGTCACGCCGCCACAAAGAACAGCTTGTTCGCCAAAAAGATCAGTTTCGCATTCTTCTTTGAAATCTGTTTCGATGATTCCTGAGCGTCCGCCACCAACGCCAGAAGCGTAAGAAAGAGCAGTTTGCAATGCTTTGCCAGATTTATCTTGAGCAACTGCAACTAGACAAGGAACTCCACCGCCTTTTACGTATTCGCCACGAACTGTGTGTCCTGGACCTTTTGGTGCGATCATGATTACGTCTAAATCTTCACGTGGTTTAATTAATTTGAAGTGAACGTTAAGCCCGTGAGCAAAGGCTAAAGTCGCACCTTGTTTCATGTTGTCGTGCAAATCAGCAGCGTACATTTCGGCTTGAAGTTCGTCTGGAGTAAGAATCATCACAAGGTCAGCCCATTTTGCGGCTTCAACATTTGTTAAAACTTCAAATCCAGCAGCTTGTGCTTTGAAAATTGAAGAAGATCCAGAGCGGAGGGCGATTTTTACTTCAGCAACACCTGAATCTCTAAGGTTTTGTGCGTGGGCGTGGGCTTGTGAACCGTAGCCAATAACAGCAACTTTTTTTGATTTAATGATGCTCAAATCCGCATCGCGGTCGTAGTAAACTTTCATGTTTTTGGAAGTTAAAATTAAGAAGAGGGGGTAATTAATCGTCGGCGAAAATACTATGCTCTTGTTGGGTTTGTCAACTAAAGAGAAGCTAAATTTGAGATGATGTTCCTCCCTCCGTCTTCATTCTCTTGTCACCACGTCTTCATTCTCTTGTCACCCCGTCTTCACGACGGGGTCTAGAAAAAACTTAATAGGCCCCGTCGTGAAGACGGGGTGACAAGAGAATGAAGACGGGGAGGAGAGAATGTGTGATAGAGAACAAATTCTATTGAATTACTTGTCGTAAAAATCAACCACTCCAGTGGAAACGTCATACATGCCGCTAATAATGGCAATTTTACCTTTTTTATGCATTTCGGCAATAATTTTACTCTCTTTAGCAATCTGCTTTACAACCATTTCAACATTGATTGAAGCAACTTTTTCAACAAAGTCTAAGCTATGAAATTCTTCTTTGGTTTTGATTAATCTCGCGGCTTTCATCGCTGGTTTTATTTTCTTTAAAAGCCCGGTTAACTTGCCCATTTCAACATGATCGCAGGCACCTTTAATTGCTCCGCATCCGCTATGTCCAAGCACCATAATTACTTTTGCTCCAGCAACTTTGCAGGCAAATTCCATGCTGCCCAAGATGTCGTCGTTTAAAACATTTCCAGCGATGCGGCAACTAAAAATATCTCCCAATCCTTGGTCAAAAACCAGTTCGGCAGAAGTGCGCGAGTCGATGCAGCTTAAAATGAAGGCAAAAGGATGCTGCTTGTCAGAAGTTTCGTTGACTTGCTGCAGTAGATTGCGGTTTAATTTAAGGTTTCCGACAAATCTTTTATTACCTTCTTTTAGAAGTTTTACAGCTTTTGCAGGGCTCATTGAGTCACGCGCTTCTTTGGTTAATGCAGAAACTTCTTGATGCTCCGAATTTTGCAAAACGTTGCGCGCGTGATAATTGTTGCGAAGCACAAAAAAAGTGGCAAATCCCATGCCAATTCCAACTCCTTTTAAAAGGTCGAAATAAAGCATCCCAATTATTGTGGCGACAAAGGGAATAAAATTTTCTCTGCCTAATAAATAAACTTCTTTAAAAATCGATGGTTTTGCCAATTTATAACCAACCACCAAAAGAACGCAGGCGAGAGTTGCCAGCGGAATCATGTTGAGCAATTCAGGAATTGCGATGGCTGAAATTAGAAGCAAAAAGCCGTGAGAAATTGCAGAAAGCTTGGTTTTTGCGCCGAAAGAAATGTTGGCACTAGATCGCGCGATTACTTGCGTGATTGGCAATCCACCAATTAAGCCTGAAACAATATTTCCTAAGCCTTGAGCTTTTAACTCGCGATTAGTTTCTGTCACACGTTTTTGCGGATCAAGTTTATCTGCCGCTTCAACGCAAAGCAAAGTTTCAATGCTGGCAATTATCGCCATTACCAATGCCATTACGTAAATTTGTGGGTTATAAATTTGTGAAAAATCTGGAGTAGTAAATTGCCCAAAAAATTCTCCCAAGCTAGAGTTAACAGGAATTTTAACAATTTGGTTTTCGTGCAATTCTAGAAAATTTCCCATCAAAATTCCCGCCACAACCGCAACCAACGGACTTGGAATTGCTGCAAATATTTTGTGTTTTTTAGCTAGAAGGAAATCCCAAAGAATAAGTATGAGTAACGACGCGGTGGCAATGATTATCGCATTTGGAGTTATATGACTCAACATGTGCGACAATTCTGAGAAAGTGTTGGCTCTGTCAAGATTTTCAAAACCAAAATCATTTTGAAATTCTGAGTTATATCCAACAGCGTGAGGAATTTGCTTTAAAATAATGATTAATCCAATGCCAGTTAACATTCCTTTAATTACAGATTCAGGAAAATAACGAGCGATTGATCCAAGTTTTAAATAGCCAGCAATTACTTGAATTACGCCAGTCAAAACCACGGCGAGAAGAAAAGTTTCCCACGAGCCAAGAGTTGCTAAATATCCAAGAACAATAACGGCCAAACCCGCCGCAGGGCCAGAAACTCCAAGAGGAGATCCGCTAGCAGCACCAACAACAATTCCGCCAATAATTCCAGCGATAATTCCTGAAAATAATGGTGCGCCAGACGCTAAAGCAATTCCAAGGCAAAGGGGCAGGGCGACAAAAAAGACCACAAGACTTGCGGGTAAATCTTGCTTAAAGTGAGAGAAGAATTTTTTCATGATTTATATCTTTAGTTATTAGCGAAAAGTTATTGCGAGGAAATTGCAAAACTTCAAGAGTTGGGAGGAGAGGTTGGAACTAAAGCACTAAATTGAGAAATCACAGATTGGTTTTGATGACAGTAATCAAAAGATTTTTCTGAATTTTTAAAGTAAATCTGTGAATCGCTAATAAATTTTAAGTTAGATGATTCTAAGTTTTTATTTTCTTCAAGGTTTTCAGATTCTTCATTTTCAGAAAGAATTATTTTTTTAAATAAATAGATCGAAGAACAAGAGGTTTGCAAGCCAACAATCAATGTCAAGGCTAGCGCGAGTAGAATTAGTTTTTTTGAGAAAAAAAATGACATGCTTTTTGTGAAAATCGATTTGGTGAATAATTAGAGTTAAGAATTATTTTTTCAACTTGATTTGCGACAGTCTCACGATTGCGACGATCGAAAATGTAATACCAATTTTGGATGGTTGGGGTGATGAAATAGAGGCTTTGGTTTGCTTCTTTGCTGACTCGTGTTTTGGCTTTGTATGAAAGTTAAGAGGGAGTTACAAACTCCGTCTTGCGGCACTTGGGTACTTAGCACCCGTTGCAGGAATGGTTCTCTGACCCGTTCTCAATATTCATTTCCTTTTTAATTTTTAAATGAACGTGACCGCGTCCTGCAAAGGTTGGGCTTACATCTCAATAATGCGGTTTTGAGTTATGATTTTCCATTTTTCTCGTCATTGCGAGCGTAGCGAAGTAATTCAGGTTCCGAGCTCGTTGCAAGATAGATTGCTTCGCTGCGCTCGCAATGACGGAGCTATATTTTGCTGACGAAGCTACCTTTCCGCCGGGGCGGCTGGTGGAGGCCGGCGGGCA
>CAYVKI010000038.1:0-8005 GCA_964452075.1 uncultured Rhizobium sp. | reverse complement strand
GGTCGAGCTTGTCGAGACCTTCTGCAATCTTGTCTACAGTGGTTTCGACAAGCTCGACCGGCGGAGTTAAGGCTGCGCCGGTTGGTGGTTTAAAGGGTTTTGTTTGAGTGTTGTTGGGGAAATGAAAGTGTGGACGAGATTGCAAATCCCGTCCAGCGGCTGGGGTTCAGCGCTTCATCCGTGGCTTATTACTTTTTGCTTTTGGCGTTGATTCTCGCACCAATTCTTAAACGTAGTGCGTTTAATTTAATACATCCCGCCGCGTCTTTTTGATCGTAAACTGAATCTTCTTCAAAGGTAACATGCGCTTCAGAATAAAGGCTTTTCGCAGATTTGCGAGACACAACCGTCGCGCTGCCTTTATAAAGTTTTAGCGTCACACTTCCTTCAACATTTTCTTGAGACTTGTCAATCAAGGCTTGCAGCATTTCACGTTCTGGTGAAAACCAAAATCCGTTGTAAATTAGGCTCGCATATTTTGGCATGATTTCGTCTTTCAAATGCGCTGCTTCGCGATCAAGCGTGATTGATTCCATCGCGCGATGTGCGGTTAACAAAATTGTTCCACCCGGAGTTTCGTAAACGCCGCGAGATTTCATGCCCACAAAACGATTTTCAACCAAGTCTAAACGACCAATTCCATTGGCGCCGCCAAGTTCGTTTAATTTTGTCAAAATTTCGTGCGGCTTCATTTTTTTGCCGTTAATTGCAACCGCGTCGCCTTTTTTAAATTCAATTTCAATTAGCGTCGCTTTATTTGGTGCTTTTTCTGGGCTGACGGTTCTTTGATAAACATATTCTGGAGCTGCTTGTGACGGATCTTCCAAAACTTTTCCTTCACTTGAAGTGTGTAACAAATTGGCATCAACTGAATAAGGCGATTCGCCGCGTTTGTCTTTGGCAACAGGAATTCCGTGCTTGTCGGCGTAGGCAATCAACTTGGTGCGTGAGTTTAAGTCCCATTCTCTCCAAGGTGCGATAATTTTGATGTCGGGCTTGTTAGCATAATAGCCAAGTTCAAAACGAACTTGGTCATTTCCTTTGCCAGTTGCGCCGTGGCAAACCGCGTCGGCTCCCAATTTTTTAGCAATTTCAATTTGTTTTTTGGCAATCAACGGACGAGCAATTGAAGTTCCTAACAAATAAACGCCTTCATAAAGAGTGTTGGCGCGAAACATTGGAAAAACATAATCGCGAACAAATTCTTCGCGCAGATCTTCAATAAAAATTTGTTTTACACCCATTTTTTTGGCTTTTGCGCGAGCTGGTTCAAGCTCTTCGCCTTGCCCCAAATCAGCGGTGAAAGTAATAACTTCACAACCATAAGTTTCTTGCAACCATTTTAAAATCACCGAAGTGTCTAAACCGCCAGAATAAGCCAAAACAACTTTTTTGATTTTGTTTTTTTCAGGAGATTTTTTTTCTGTTTTAGGAGTTTTCATTTGAAATTTGAGATTGATGGATAAAAGATATTTTCTGGCTTTTTTTTAAACCGCTTAAAAGCTTGCCACAAGCGACTCTGTAAGCAATATCAAAAGATAAAAAATAAAATGCAAATAAAAGAACTTCAATCTCGCGAAGAAATTTCTCAAAGCTTCGAAGTTTTGGTGCAAATTTACGGAAATTTAAACAAAGACACCTACGTTGAAGACGTTCTTAACATGATGCAATTCGGCTACAAAATGGCGGGAGTTTTTGAAGATGCCAATATCGAAAGCGGTCGGTGCATTGGTGTTGTTGGCGTTAGAGTGATAAAAAAATTGCATTATGGTAAAGCAATTGAAATTGAAGATTTTATGATTGACCGCAAAAAACGCGGCATTGGCGTTGGCAAAATGATAATGCGTTGGGTTGAAGGACAATCAGCGATGCTCGATTGCAAAAGCATAATCGGAAATCTTGAAACAAAGAGACTTGAATCTCAAAAAATTTTCTCGCGTGAAAAATTTATTTTAGATGGCTTTTTCTTCAAAAAAGATCTTTAGAAAATGCCTCAAAATAAACGCTCTAAACCAAAATATTACCTTCGAAAATATCTTGTTCTTCCTTTTAAAATTCTGCGACTTTCAATTGTAGATACAATTCGTCAAGATGGCGTGGAACACGCTGGATATTTGGCGTTTTTAAGTTTGTTATCGTTATTTCCGTTTTTAATTTTACTGATTTCAATCATTGGGCTTTTTGGAGCTTCCGAAGTTGGAGCGCAATTTGTGCATTTAATTTTTTCGGCAGTGCCGGCCGAAATGGCCGAAGCTCTAAACCCGCGTATTGAAGAAATCACTTCTGGCCCGCCGCAAAGTTTTTTAACAATTGCAATTCTTGGTGTTATTTGGACAGCTTCTTCTTCGGTTGAAGGTTGTCGCACAATTCTTAATCGCGCTTATCGAGTTGCATTTCCGCCGCCCTATATTTTGCGCCGACTTATCAGTATTGCAGAATTTTTTGTAATTGTTTTTACCATCATTGTTGGAATTTTTGTATTTATAATAATCCCATCTTTTTTTGAAGGAATTGACGCCGAATCTGTCTTAGAATTTTACGTTGATCTAGACTTTTTATATATACGCTATTTCGCAATTTTCATTTTGCTTACTTGCACAACTTCGCTCCTTTATTTTGCGCTTCCAAATGCTAAACAAAAAATCACTCAAACTGTTCCGGGGTCAATATTAACCGTGGTTTTATGGCTTTCAGTTGAGCGACTTTTTTCAATTTATTTAAACAATTTTCATCAGTTTAATCTTGTTTACGGATCTCTTGCCGGCATGATGATTTCGCTAATGTTTTTTTATCTAATCAGCTTAATTTTTATTCTCGGTGCAGAATTTAATTACCATTTTCACCGTACTTATCAGATTTTCTTAAAAGAACGCCACTAGATGAAATTTCCATTTTGGCCAAATCCTTCGGGTTATCGAAACATTGAATTAGGTTTGTCGCGCGTTTACCAACTTTTAGAAAGATTAGAAAATCCACATTTAAAACTTCCGCCAATCATTCATCTTGCAGGCACCAATGGCAAAGGTTCAACCTTGTCTTTTTTGCGCAGTATTTTTTCAGAATCTGGGTTAAAAATTCACACTTATACTTCGCCGCACTTGGTTAATTTTAATGAAAGAATTACTCTGGCGGGAAGTGAAATTTCTGATGAATTTTTGAATGAAATTTTAAATGAATGCAAAACCGCCGCCGAAATTCACCCAAAAATTGAAGTCACTTTTTTTGAAGGAATTACCGTCGCTGCATTTTTAGCTTTTAGCCGCATAAAAGCAGATTTACTTTTGCTTGAGGTTGGAATGGGCGGCAGACTTGATGCCACAAATGTTGTGCCAGAAGTTTTATGCTCAATAATCACGCCAATCGCTTTTGATCATACAGATTTTTTAGGAAAAACCTTGGGTAAAATTGCTTTTGAAAAAGCGGGAATAATCAAGAAAAATTGCCCAGTTTTTGTTGGTAAGCAAAAATCTTCAGCAATAAAAATCATTGAAGAACAAGCTTCTAGGCTTGATTCAGAAACTAAAATTCTCGGTCGCGATTGGAAAATAAAAAGAGAAAAAAACAGATTTTTATTTGAAGGATTTGGCAAAAAAATTGCGTTGCCACTGCCTTCGCTTTTAGGAAGTCATCAAATTGAAAATGCTTCAGTTGCAATTGCTGCCGCTATTTCTCAGAAAAAATTTATTGTCACTGAAAATCATTTAACAAATGCATTGCAAAAAACTTTTTGGCAAGCGCGCTTACAAAAAATTACATCCGGAAAATTCTCTAAAATTTTGCCTGAAAATTTTGAGATTTATTTAGACGGAAGTCACAATGTTCAAGGCGCTTCCACAATTCTTGAATTTATTAAAATTCAAAAGCCCAATAAAATTACTCTAATTTTTTCGATGCTGGAAGACAAAGATTGCGTTGGTTTCTTAACAAAACTTGCGCCAAAAATTAATGAATTAATTGCCATTGCAATTCCCGATGAGAATAAGTCTTTGCAGCCTGAAGAAATTAAAAAAATTGCAGATAAGCTTTTAATACCAACCAAAACCGCGAATAGTTTAGATGACGCTTTCAGAAAAGTTTCGCTTTCAAAAACTCAAAAACCAAAAACAACGGTTTTAGTTTGTGGATCGCTTTATTTGGCGGGATATTTTCTTGCTCAGAATCTATCAAAGTAAAAAACTATTGATCGCAGTAGCAAAGGATTTGTGAGGAAAAATTAAGAATTTCTATAAATCTCGATTAAATCGCTATCTGAAAATCTGGTTTCTGTTTTTTTCATTTTATCAAAAATATCAGAAATTTTTGTAAAATTAAGATCTCCAATCGCAGAAATTCCATCATTGCCGATGATTTTGTTGCTTCTAATCCAAATCAATTCATCAACCAAATTTTCTTGCAAAAATTGAGTGGCAACATTTTGACCGCCTTCAATTAAAACGGAATTAATTCCAGTGGCGCAAAGCTTTTTCAAAGCGTCTTCTAAATCAATTAGATCATTTCTTTTTGTGCAGGAAATAATTTTAACTGAAGGAATTTCGAATTTAAAATTATTGTTATTGCTCAGAATTATTGTTGGAATTTTATCGCAATTCTGAAAAATTTTTGCTTCAGGATCGAAGTTTAATTTGTTAGAAAGAATCACTCTTTTTGGAGAAAACTCTTCTAGTCCAGAAATTCTGCAATCAAGGCTTGGATTGTCATTTCTGACAGTGTTTGCGCCGACTAAAATTGCATCATTAATTGAGCGTAAATGGTGAGAAAAAAGGCGAGATTTTTCAGAAGTAATCCATTTGCTGTCGCCATTTTTAGTGGCAATTTTTCCATCAAGGCTTGTGGCAAGTTTTAAAGTCACAAATGGCAAGCCAGTTTGTTTGGCTTTAAAAAAAGCGCGATTAATTTCTTGAGCTTCTTTTTCTAAAATTCCAAAAGTTACTTCAATTCCGGCATTTTTTAATTTTGTAATTCCAAGACCGTTAACTCTTTTGTCGGGATCTTTTGTTGCAATTATTACGCGCTTAAATCTGTTTTTTATAATTTCTTCAACGCAAGGAGGGGTTTGTCCAAAATGTGCACATGGTTCAAGCGTTATGTAGATTTCTGCGTCTAAAAAAATTTCTTTGTCGGCTATTTTATTGATCGCAATTTGTTCGGCGTGAGGTCGGCCATTTTTTGCCGTAACTCCGGTTGAAATAATTTCATCATTTTTAACAATTACGCAGGCAACGGTTGGATTTGGCGAGGTTGAACCAGCGGTTTTTTTAGTTAAATTTAATGCGTAATTAATGTAGTTGTAATCGCTTTTTCTAGACATATTTTTCATTTTAAAACGAAATCAAACAAATTTCTTTGGAAGTAAATACTAGGTTGACTAGTATAATTTTTAACAGCCTCTATAAATGATGATGAAAAACTTTAATTTATCGATAGTTATTGTGGTTTTAAGTGGGTTGTTTTTTTCTAGCTCTTGTGGCTTAAGAAAGCCTTATGTTTCAAGTTCTCCAGTGACGCCCAATACTTACAACTACAATCAAAATAATTATCCAAGGTCTTATCAGCAACAATATCAACCGAATTCTAGGTCTTACTCCAATCCTTATAACAATCCGCAAAGAAATTATTACCAATATTACGACTTTGATCAATATTACGTACCGCCAACACAATATAAAAATATTGAAGATTCTGGATATTCTAACAGCGATTCTTCGGACAAGTTTTAATCTTGCGCGATTCTTATTTTTGTGTCTGCTAATTTCTGGTTGTGAAGCAAGATATCCTTATGTTTCCAATGATGAAACTCAAACGAATTCTTATAATAAAGTTGCTGTTGAAGTGGTAAGAGTGCCGCAAAATATGCCAGATTCAAATATTGCGAAAGTTGCTCCAGATCGCTATTACCGACAACCAACAAATCCTGAAATGATGCCGCAAAATATTCCGCCACAACAAAATCAATGGCAACAACCTTATCCTTATTATGCGCCACAAGTGACTTATCCATATAGACCTCAACCATATTATCAGCAGCATAATCTTAGAAGATATAACGCTGCGCAACAACAAGAGGCTGGATCGCGTTTTTATTCAAATCCATATGCTATTCCGCCAACAACGCAAAAGGTTCCTCGATATGACGGTGATCAGTTTTATTCACCACCCAATTTGCAAAATAACCAAGAGCCAATTTTAGATCCGTCAGAATTTAATCAGTAATTCTCTAATAGATTCGGATAAGAGGGTTGAATTTGAAAAAATGTTTTCTATATACGCGTTTCCAATGCTCAGATCTTAATTTTTCTCAATCCTTATTTTAATGCTACCCAAAGAGATGTTTCTAAAATTGTTTTTGCGATTTTTTGCGGTGGGCATTTTACTTTTTGTTACTTCTTGCGCAAATGATGGTTATGATCAGTTTTTAGATCAGCCTCAAACTGCACCACAAAATACTAACCAGAATTTTTATAATCAGCAGCCATCTTACGGACATTCTGCTCCTCCATCTTATGGTCAGCCTCAAGTGCCTTATGGTCAGCCGCAAGTTATATATCAGCAGCCACCTCAATATCAACAAGCTCCAAACCCATATTATTATCAACAGCCAACTTACGCTCCGATGGTGCCATCTTATCAGCAACAAGGAGGTTCGAGATATTATTCAAACCCTTACGCAATTCCACCTACAACAAGATATCCAAATTACGATGCTGATCAATATTACGTTCCTCCAACATATTATAATAACTTAGAACCAACCTCTAACCAGAACAGATTTCAGTCTGGTGCAGGTAGCACTTTTTAATTACCGTAATTTATGAAAGAAGTTTTAATATATACAAAAGAAGTCTGTCCTTATTGCGTAAGAGCAAAAGCTCTTTTACAAAGAAAGGGAGTTGCTTTTAGTGAAATTAAAATCACCGATGATGCAACTAAAGATGAAATGATAAAAAAATCTGGCGGAAGAATGACGGTTCCGCAAATTTTTATTGGTGAAAAACATGTCGGTGGTTGTGACGATCTTTATGCTTTAGAAGCTGCTGGAAAGTTGGGCGAAATGTTGTCTTAAATTTTTTTATCTCTATCTCTTGTAAGGATTGCTATTCTCACTAAATTAAAATCGCTTACGCAAAAATTAAATTTCCTTTCAACTTAAAATCTAAATAAACATGAAAGTAAGACCACTACATGATCGCGTTCTTATTGAGCGCATTGAAGCTGAAAGCAAAACTGCTGGAGGCATCATTATTCCCGACACTGCAAAAGAAAAACCAGCTGAAGGCAAGGTTGTTGCCGTTGGTGAAGGAATTCGTGATGAAGACGGAAAAAGAATTGCACTAGATGTTAAAAAAGGTGACCACGTTTTATTCGCAAAATGGGGTGGAACTGAAGTTAAGATTGATGGCAAAGAACTCATCATTCTTAAAGAGTCAGACATTCTAGCTGTTATTGAATCTAAGTAAATTTATCTCCTTGGTTTCGACTTCGCTCAACCAGCGGCTCTTTTTCGCCGCCGGTCGAGGCTTTCGAGACCAAGGCAACTCAAACAAAACAAAAATTAGGAGAAAAAATGGCTGCTAAAGAAATCATCTTTGGAACTGACGCTCGCTCAAGAATCCTTGAGGGCGTTGATCTTATCGCTAATGCGGTAAAAGTAACTTTGGGACCAAAAGGTCGTAACGTGGTAATCGAAAAATCTTTCGGCGCTCCGCGCATTACTAAAGACGGCGTAACGGTCGCAAAAGAAATCGAACTCGCTGACAAATTCCAAAATCTTGGCGCGCAAATGATCAAAGAAGTTGCGTCCAAAACCAACGATATCGCGGGTGACGGAACCACAACTTCAACTGTTCTTGCGCAAGCAATCGTTCGTGAAGGTGTGAAAGCTGTCGCAGCGGGAATGAATCCAATGGATTTGAAGCGCGGAATTGATTTGGCGGTTGAAGCTCTTGTCAAAGAACTCGGCAAAATGAGCAAAAAAATTTCGGCCAAAGAAGAAGTTGCGCAAGTTGCG
>CAYVKI010000037.1:0-13179 GCA_964452075.1 uncultured Rhizobium sp. | reverse complement strand
GAAATCGTAATAGCTCCCTCTCCCCTTGAGGGAGAGGGTGGGGTGAGGGGTAAATTCTTTAAAAAGATAAAGTAAAACTATTTTTCTTAAGTGTTATTCGGGTTAGTTAACAATTGAAAAACTTGATTTACGCAACAGTGTTCTTAAGCCTGTCGTAATTCAAATTTCTAAATCTAAAAAATAATGAATATAATTCTTGCCAAGCCGCGCGGATTTTGCGCTGGCGT
Organism: uncultured Rhizobium sp.; assembly: GCA_964452075.1. Lineage (GTDB taxonomy): Bacteria > Pseudomonadota > Alphaproteobacteria > Rickettsiales > UBA1997 > UBA2645. The sequence goes on along the minus strand of CAYVKI010000037.1, from coordinate 12,952 downwards.
TACTCGCGCTATTGAAACTGTTGAAAAAGCAATCGCTAAATTTGGCGCGCCAGTTTATGTTCGACATGAGATTGTGCATAATAAATTTGTGGTTGAATCTTTGCGCGCTAAAGGCGCGATTTTTGTGGATGAAGTTGACCAAATTCCCCACGGAGCAATTGCTATTTTTTCAGCTCATGGAGTTTCTGATAAGGTTGAAGAAAACTCTGTTGCTCGTGGTTTAGATGTGATTGATGCAACTTGTCCTTTGGTTAGTAAAGTTCACCGCGAAGCCAAAAAATATGAAGAAGAAGGTTATGAAATTATTCTTATTGGACATCGCGGTCACCCAGAAGTTGAAGGCACAAGTGGTCGCGTAAAAAAAGATGTTATTCTGGTGACCAATGAAGAAGACGCGCGCGTTGTTGAAATTCAAAATCCAGAAAAAATTTCTTATGTCACTCAAACCACACTTAGCGTTGATGACACTAAAAAAATAGTTGAAATTTTAGAGAAAAGATTTCCGCAAATGCAGCAAGGTTTAGCCACAAAAGACATTTGCTACGCCACGCAAAACAGGCAAGATGCGGTGAGAGATCTTTCGAAGCAAGTTGATGTGTTGTTGGTTATTGGTGCAGAAAATAGTTCAAATTCAAATCGTTTGCGCGATCTCGGCGAAGAATGTGGGTTAAAATCTTATTTAATTAACAGTGCCGCCGACATTAACACGCAATGGTTTGATAATGTTAAAAACATCGGAATAACCGCCGGAGCTTCAGCTCCAGAAATTTTGGTTCAGGAAGTAATTAACAAAATTAAAGAAATTTCCATTGATGAGGTTTTGGTTTCCGACATGAATGGAATCACCGAAAACACCTTTTTTGTTTTGCCTAGAAAAGTGCGCAAGTAGTTTTGCGATTGTTTATCTTAGATGTTTAATAACAAATTCTTCAAAAGAATTAATGGCAGGATTTTGATCCGTGTTTTTAAGAAGGGAAATATGGCTATTTTCCAGATTTGGTAAGGATTCAGACCTTATAATTTGCAGATCTTTTGGCACCATTTTTTGAGGAAGTATTGTAATTCCAAGTCCGGCTTTAACCGCAGCAACAACTCCTAAATAACTATGGCTAGAAAACGCAACTCTCCATTTAACGTTCTTTTTCTCCAAAGCTTCAATTGCCAACTTTCTGTAAACGCATGGTTTTGGCGATAAAACCAAAGGCAATATTTTATTATTTTTGAGTAAATCTTGATTACCAACCCAGCATAATTTCTCAGAAGAAAGTTCAACTCCAAACTTATAGTCTTTTGGGTGTTCCATCTTTAGCAGAACTAAATCCAATTTTTTCTTCTTAAAATTTTCGTAAAGATTGAGAGTTAAATCGCACTCGATGTGCAGCGAAACATTAGGATGAAGAGAAATGAAATCAGATAAAACGTCGTAAAGAAAAACGTTGGCAAAAGCGTCGGGAATTCCAAAGCGCACTTCTCCCTTTAAATCTGGTTCTTTAAAGTGATCAAGAGCTTCATGATGAAGGCTAAATATTTGTTTGGCATAATTTAAAAAAACCTCTCCATCGCTGGTTAATTCAAGATTTTTTCCGCGTCTAAAAAGCGATTTTCCAAACAGATTTTCTAATTTTGCAATTTGTTGACTTACTGCGGATTGAGTTCTTCCAACTTTTTCGGCGGCTTTTGTAAAACTTCCGCTTTCCGCCGTAGCAATAAAACATTGAATGGAAATTGTGTCGATTGTCATAAGAATTTCTAATGAAAGTTAAAAAAATTATTAGTTTTACTATGTTAAAAGATAATCTTATAGTAACCAAAATCTAATTAAGATTATCTAATAATATAGTTAAATAATATGACATCAAATTTTTTTAACTTTGACCAATTAGCGGCGGTTTCTACAGCTTTAATTATTTTTATTGGTAGCGTGGTTTTTTTATACGCAAAAAAATATTTACGAACTGACAAAAGGCGGAAAAACCTTCTTTCGATGATCTTTTTGATCACCATTTCTCTGATAACAACATTTTCAGCCGACAATATTTTCTTAATCTCTGCTTCATGGATGATTAGCAACTTTTTATTGGTTCTGATGATGATTCACAAAAAGAGTTGGAAGCAAGCGGCTGAGTCGGGAAAAATGGCTCTTAAAAATTTTGTAATTGGATCTTCCTGTTTAGTGGCAGCTCTGGCAATAGTTTATCTAGAAACCGGAAGTTGCTCAATAAAAGAAATATTGAGCAGTGAATCAATTTCTCAAAATTCTCTAATTCTTGCAACAACTCTGATCGCAATCGCCGCTCTAACTCAATCGGCTCTTTATCCATTTCATTCTTGGTTAATTAGTTCTTTAAATTCTCCAACTCCAGTTTCAGCAATAATGCATGCTGGTTTGGTGAACGGTGGCGGAATTCTTCTCGCGCGCTTTTCTCCCTTATTTTTCAAAACGCCAGACATCATGACGATAATTTTTGTTCTGGGAATTTTCTCTGCAATTATTGGCACTTTGTGGAAGTTAATACAAAGCAATGTTAAGTCGATGTTGGCTTGCTCAACAATGAGCCAAATGGGTTTTATGGTGGCACAATGCGGAATGGGGCTTTTTCCAGCCGCAATCGCTCACTTATTTTGGCATGGAATGTTTAAATCTTACTTGTTTCTCTCGTCACCCAGCTCTTGGCAGGAAAAAAGATTAGATTTGGGATATCCGCCAAAAATTTCATCATTCATAGCCTCTTTATTATGTGGTTTATTCGGGGCGTTGATTTTTGCCAAAATAAACGCAATTGAAGTTCAAAAATTAGAAACAACCTTGGTTTTGGTTGCCGTTGCCTTCATTGCGGCAAGTCAGGTTGCGCTTACAATAGTAGAAAAATTTTCAATCAAAAACCTTATATCAGCGGCCGTTTTGTCATCTTTTCTTTCGGCAATTTATGCTTCTTCGGTGGTTTTTATAGAAAGAATAATGCCCGCTGAAATTTTCCAGCCTCAGCAGCTAAATATTTGGCATATTTTTGGAATTATCATCATGGCTTCAATGTGGCTTGCTCGAATGTTTTTGCAAAGCGGATCAAAGGAAATGGATCAAATTTTTCTGAGAAGTTACGTAACTCTTCTAAATGCAAGTCAGCCAGAATTTAAGACAATTACTTCAAATCGTAATCAATATAATTATCGCTAAATTATGAACAATTTATCTCAGAAAAATTACGAACAAAAGTTTTTAAAAAAATATATCGCTGAATCTTGCAACAATGCTTGGGGCAAAATTTCTCCAAACTGGCCTTTGCAAAATGTTATTGCCTGCAACCCGCTGCAAGGATTTGAAAATCTAGAATTTAAGAATGCTCTAAATGAAGGTTTTAGATTTTTTCAACAAAGCGAATTTCCAGAAAAATTAGAGATAATTAATCAAATAACCATCAAGTGGTGTCAGGTCTTTTTTGACCAAGGTCAGGCAACAATAAAAATGCCTAATCGTGACAAAGGATTATATAAATCTTGGAAGGATTTAGCCATTTTTGATGATCGCCTTCATCAAAAAAACCCTCAAAAAATTGAGATAATTCAGAATCTTTCACAAAATTCTCAAGAAGCGATTTGTGAAATTATGAGTCGCTGGAAATTTACTCAAAAATCAGAAGAAGAATTTCTAACTCTAATTTTAACCACTCTTTCAGGTTGGTCTTCTTATGTAAAATATTTGGGTGAATGGAGTTATCAAAAAAACTCTGAAATACAGTCGGATTATTTGGCGATGAGGCTTTTGATCGCTTATATAATTTGGCCAGAGGCAGAAAATGAGTTAATTTTATGGAGCAGAAGAGTTTCTATTAAAAATGACTGCAAAAAACAAATCGCAGAGATTGAGTTTAATGAAAAAGAGCATCGCCAAGGTTTGTTAAAAGAAATTTTAAATAATCAAAAATCTCCAGAAGTTACTTTAAATAAACCCGATGCGCAGCTGGTATTCTGCATCGACGTTAGATCGGAGCCTTTTCGCAAAAGTTTAGAATCTTGTGGAAATTATGAAACTTTTGGTTTCGCTGGATTTTTCGGAATTCCAACTTCTGTCACAAGCAATCTTACCAAAGAATCACACGCTTCTTGCCCAGTTCTTTTATCTCCAAAACATAACGTCACAGAAAAATCGATATGTTCGCGTAAAGAAGAGGCGAGTCAAATTAAAGGTCATTTGGCTTTGTCTGAAATAAAGAAATTTTATCAGTCTTTGAAATATAATTTTACAACTCCACTTCCTCTTGCAGAAGCAATGGGAATATGGAGTGGCGGCTGGATGCTAACAAAAACTTTTTCACCAAAGGGAAAAACATTTTTACACAAAAAATTTCAAAAACTTTTGAAGCAAAAAACAGAATCTTCTCCAGAAATTGATTCAATATCATTTGAAGATCAATGCGCCTATGCCACAGGAGCTTTGAGCGCAATTGGTTTGGTTGAGAACTTTGCTGAAATTGTAATATTTTGTGGACATGGCAGCCAAACCGAAAACAACACTTATGCAACCGCTCTTGATTGTGGAGCTTGCGGAGGAAGGCATGGTGACACCAACGCCAAAATATTGGCAAAAATTCTAAATCAAAAACGAGTCAGAGATAAGTTGTCGGAGAGTAAAATAGTAATTCCTCAATCGACAAAATTTGTGGCGGCAAAACATAATACAACCACGGACGAAGTAGAAATTTATCTAAATGATGGTGAGGAGTCGCAAAATATAATTCAGCTAAAGCAAGATTTATTGCGGGCTAAAAAAATGAATAACAAAACTCGCGCAAAGCAGATGGGGTTTGAAGGCAGCGATGAAAAACTTGAAGAATTTTTCTTTAATCGCAGCAATTCTTGGTCAGAAGTTCAGCCAGAATGGGGTTTGGCAAAAAACGCTTCTTTCATAGTTGCGCCAAGATCTTTGACGAAAAACATTGATCTTTGCGGCAGATCTTTTTTGCACTCTTACGATTGGAAATTTGATCAAGATAACGGCATATTAAATCTCATTCTAAACGCCCCAATGGTTGTGGCGCAATGGATCAACAGCCAATATCTATTTTCAACAATTGATAATGTGGCATTTGGATCGGGCAGCAAAATCACCCAAAATATTGTTGGAAAAATTGGTGTAATGCAGGGAAATGGCAGCGACTTGATGCACGGACTTCCGCTGCAATCAGTGAATTTAAGCGAAGAAATTTCTTATCACAAACCAGCGCGCCTAATGACTTTGGTTTACGCCCCTTCAGAAAAAATTGATCAAGTAATTAAAAATAGCCCAAAGCTACAGCAGCTATTTGCAAATCAATGGGTGGCATTATATTGCCTAGATCCAAAAAGCGGAGAAACTTTTATTCTTAATAAAGAATTGGGATGGGATTTAACGAGTTTTTAAATCTTATTTTACCCCAATAACGCTTAAGAAATTATACCAAAATACCCGCTCTAAGTAAAAACAACAAATCCCGCACCTGATGCGGGGTTTATCTCGTCACAACCAATAAAGTCTAGTTTCTACGACGCCTCTAACAAAAGCTTGGTTCAGACTCGAAGTTTTTCCTGTTCCTGCGGCAGCCAGTTTCTACGACGCCTCTAACAAAAGCTTGGTTCAGACACGGTTTTAAAATTCTTGAATTTTTTGGGTGCATGTTTCTACGACGCCTCTAACAAAAGCTTGGTTCAGACTATTTCTACCTTACGGGCTTTTTTGGCTAATAAGTTTCTACGACGCCTCTAACAAAAGCTTGGTTCAGACCATCATCAAAAGCTTTTTTTATTTGGTAAGTAGTTTCTACGACGCCTCTAACAAAAGCTTGGTTCAGACTCTTCTTGTCCTTAATTAAAAAGGCTTAGCAAGAAATAAATATTTCTCAGTTTGTAAAAATTTTTATCTCGAGAAATGAAAGCCAAGTGATTTGAGGGGCAAAGGTAATTTTTAGAAAAATCCTTGCAGATCATTGAAAACAGTGATCGAAAAACCAAATTAACCTCTAAACAATAAAAAACCGCCGAGTGTTTACACGTTTTTACGTTTATTAAATTCGGCGGTTTTAAAAACTTATAAAATCTAGTCTGAACCAAGCTTTTGTTTTTATAAGTCGTTTTATTTTTTGTTGAAATTCATCTTCAAAAAAATGGCTCGGAAACAAAATGTAAAGAGCCGACACGCATAATTTTTGTTGAAGCTAAAAAAGTCAAACACAAAAAATTCCTGATTTTCCAACAACATCAACAGTGTTTCCATATCGCTCAATTTTTCGTGCCACATCTTGTGAAACTGGAATTATCATCACCGCTTCGTCCTTGTTATTAGCAAAAAATTCTTCTTTTTTCAGTTTTGCCATTATTTCGGTTTTTCGGGCTTTGGTCAAAAAAAATTCAAAGACCGAATATTGAACGCGCAGACCATATTTTTCTAAAGTTTTTACAAATTTAGCGCGGCGGGAATCGCTTTTAAAATCGTAGATTACAAAAAAATGTTCTTTCATTTTTTCCAAGAAAAAGGTTGAAAATTTGGTTCGTCTTCCATCAAAAAATGTACGAATTTTCTAACATCGCGTTCAATTAAACGGGTTAAATTTCTTTCGCCTTCCAAATTTTCTTTGCGTAAAAAATCACTCCATTTGGGGAAGAATTTTTGAAATCCGCTACGCGATAACTTTACTGATCCGCCAGTTTCTTTTTCAAAATCTTCATTTGCATCAAACTCGCGGCGATTAATGCTTCGCAACACAAAATGCTCAACTGGGCCACGAAATATTTCGGTGAAGTCGCTTGCCAAAGCGGCGTGGCCATAAGTTTGTTCGTGCAGAAATGCCACAAATGGATCAAGTCCAGCAATTAAAAGTTGGGTGTGAATTTCTTTTTGTAAAAGCGTGAAACAAAAAGAGAGTAGGGAGTTGATAGGATCAGTTGTGGGAAATTTTTTGCGACCACAAAATTCAAAATCTGGGCATTTTATCAAATTTTCTTTTTGCCAAATTGAAAAATATTTACGTGCATTCGCACCTTCATGACCACGCAATTCATCAAGAGTTTTTAGGTTAGAAAAATCAGATTCAATGCGACCTTTAGCGCGAATTTTTTGCAAAACAACATTTTGATTAGCAATTTTGGCGGCGACAAATTTTTGCGCGATTGTAAATTTTTGTTCGCTACTTTGATTTAATTGAAATTGGCGATTTCTCAAAAAAACATTTTTACTAAAATCAAAAATCATGCTGCCGCGAAACTTGCCGCCAGTTGTTAAGAAGTGAATTGGAATTGAGTTTTTTTCTGCTAAGGAAAATGAATCGGATTCAATAGTTAAATCGCCGCAAATTATAATGTCACGAATTCCAAGGGCTGGAATTGTGGTTTTAATTTCATTAGTTTCGCTGTTTCTAATCTGAAAATTCTCGCCGTGTTTTTTTAAGAAATCATTTTTTCTGGCAACTGCAAATAGAGTTGGTTTTTCAGTTAAAATTGTCATCAAGGCTCCTATTTTTAAAAATAACATAAATCATAAAAACAGCAGCCTTGACAGCGACTGTCTTTAATGCGTGGAAAATGGCGTGGTTTGGGTGAATTCATGGTTTTTTCAAAAACCATGTTTGCTAAATTTTCAGCTTTTTTGAGTAATTCTTCCGAGAAAAGCACTTCTTCTTTTTGACGATCTTGAGTGAAAAAAACTGCACCTTTTTCAATTTTATTTTCTGGAAACATCTCGCGTAAACACAAAGCCATCAATGCAAGTTGAATTTGATGCGTTGAGCTGTGGCGGACTTTTCCACGTTTTAATTCCACAGGAATAATCTCGCCATTTTGATAAAATTCTAAAATATCAGTTTTGCCACTGATGTGAAATTTTTCAGAAAAAATACGAACAGAAGTTTCAATTTTTTTAGATGATTTTGAGGCTTTGTAGCCTTCGTCAACCGCCTGATGTTCTTCACGCCCCGATTGAATAAAATTATTTTCCTCACGAGATTTTGGCGCATCAACCAGCAAATAATAAGCACTGCGTGGGCAATATTCATATTCAGCAATGAATGAGAGGGGAAGTGTCTGGCTCATTTTTAATCATGATCATTGACAGTAAAATAATGAAAAATATCTTGCTTCTTATCACGAAGAGGGAGTTACCGAAAAGTGTTGGTGCTGACGAGACCTCCCTCGCTTATATTTCTTCTATTTTTGTCCTAGCTCCATCAAGGTGTGTTGTGAGCTTCTTAATTTCCTCCTTATTATAAAAAGAAGATAATCCTTTTCTACTGGGCGCAACCAACCTTTCTAATTTTGATTTTTTAATCAGATGTTCAATTAAGCAGTAAAAGTCGCCATCTCCGCTTACAATAATAGCTTTGTCATAGCTCTCATACTCAATCATTGAGTGCAAAACCAACTCGGCATCAACATTACCTTTTATTTTTCCGTTTACTTCCAAAATTGGCTTAAAAATTAAAATGTAGCCAACGCTTTGTAAATAAGTGTAAAGAGATTCATTTCCTTTCATATAGCCAATAAAAAGAAAAGCTTTCTCAACGCTGAATCTATCTTTGAGGTAAATTCTAAATTTCTTAAAATCCAACTTCCAACCTTGTGATTTTATTGAAAGGTTAAGGTTTTGACTATCAATGAATGCGTAGTTTTTGGGCATTTGAAATGTGGAAAATTGTTTATATAAGTGCTTTATCTCCCTTGCCAAGATGGTTTGTTATGAAAGTACTGCAATCATATGGAGTTAAGTTTTGACTTAAACTCTTAGTTTCTACGACTTTCAACTTTAAAAATTCTTGGTTCAGACTTTCCTTATCGACTTTTTCGATTTGATTGCAGTACCCTCAGGTTCAATTTTTTATATTATAAGAGTTAAGTTAAGAAAATTATGCAAATATTAAATTTTTTAATCGAAATATCAAAAATGAACACGGAAAAACTGCTGATTATTTTGTTTTTTCTATTCAGTTGTTTTGTTGTTGGGCTTTTGGTCGGGAAATTGAATTGATTTTTCTAAAAAAAGAGGAAGAGAGATGGATTTTCTATCCTTAAATTCTTCTCTATTTTTTAACTCTTCTCTATCATTTTTAAATGAATCACTATTCATAAAAAAGTATTTAAGAGCGATATTCTTAGCAGCTTGTTCATCGGCATCGGTTTCATTTCTACAATGCTGACACTTAAACCAAGCTTTTTTACCTCTTTCTTTCCATTTTCTCTTTTCTTCTTCCGGCATTTCTATTCTTTGTGCATTCTGAACTCTTTCTAACTCTTGTTGTAATGAATCTTTAGTCGATTTTTCAGAATTTTTGATTTCTTCTTCAAGTTCTGAAGTTTTGCAAACGCCACAACATCTACAAGTTTGTGAAGTTTTAGAAGCACCAATTACGCCGCCGATTTTTAAATATTCTCCGCCCCAAAAATGTTTGCGAACTGCTTTATCAGCTTCGTTTGATCCGCCAGAAATTACATCGGCGGTTTTTAGGGTTTTGTAAAGTTTTGAAACTCTTTGTCCGCCACTTTCAAAGCCATCAACCGAATCTTCGTAAATTGGTTTTGCGCCAAATTTAATGGCTAGATTGTGAATTTGATTTCTAATTTGACCTGCAGCTTGTTCGCGCAAATCTGCCAAATGCGTTGTTGGACGTGAGAAAATCCCGCTAGCTTGTGAATCTTTCCAAGCGTTTGCTTCAGCGCGCATTTTTGGTAAAAGCGGAATTTCCATAAATCCACTTTCTAAAAATTTTTCTGTTTTTGGATTAAAAATTGCCCAACCAAAACCATATTCACCAAGATCAATTCCAAGAATATTTTGTTTTTCTAAAGTGCTTTTGCGGTGATGTTCTTCGCCTTTAGGCAGATTTTCTCCTTCAGATTTAAAGCTAAATGGAATTGCCAAATACATGGCAAAATCACCTTTTTCTTTGGAATTTATTTTTTTGTTTTCTTCAAGAATAACGCTCGCGCCCATAATTTTTTGATGCAGCAAGCCATCTTTATCGCCCCACAAAAACTTTTCTAAAAATTGTTTTTGATAAACTGAGGTTTGAATTGGGAAGGAATAAAGATAATCTGCTCTCTTGCTGCAAAACTCGAAAGTGTTTTTGTCATTAGATTTTTCAATAAAAAACCCTTCTTGAATTGCCGTTAATGAATTGAAAGGTTTTTTTGTTTTAAGAACAACTTCCCATTTGTGAGGAATTTCTGCCAAAACTTGCGAGAGTTTTCTTTGTGCTTCTGGCTGCCAACTTCCAAATTTTTTCCAAATTTCTTTAACAATTTCTGTATTTGATTTTTTTGCGTCAATTCCAGCACTTTCCAAATTTTCTAAAGCTTGATTGGAAAAACTGGTTTTGGCTTTTGCTTTTAATTTTGCTAAGCGTTTTTTGGTTAATTTTATCCTTTTTCCGGCAATTTTTCTAACTTCCAAATGATCAAAATTTCCCCATTCAAGTGCAACATAGCGCAACATTGATTGTGCGCCATTAGTGATTTGGATAACATTTCTTTCGATATATTCCTTGCGTGAAAGCAAAGAAATGTTGGAGCGAATTTTTGATCCAACTGAGGCGGCAAAAAATCTTTGCACTAAAGCGGCTTCAATTTTGGAAGATTTTAATTTTTGATCTTCAAATAAAATTGAAGACAAAGAAGTGTTTTGAAGAATGGTAAAATCTTTTAGATGTTGTGGCAGTGAAATTTCTTTTGGCAAATTGCGAAGTAGAAGCGAGAGATAAATTTTTAGAATTTCTCCGCGTTCGTTGCTGTCGAAAGCCAAACCGCTTTCTGAAATTTTAAGCCAGTTTTTAAAATCTTGCTCTGAAACTTTGTTTTGTAACTCAAAATGCACTTCGAATTCATTCAAGTAATCAGAAAAGTTTTTAGATTTAGTTTGTAAAAACTGATTATTTCTTCGCTCATATCCTGAAACAAAAAGTTTTACGGAGGATAAATTTCTTTTCCCCCAGCTTTCTATTTGTTTCGGATCATTTTTTTGATTTTCTAAGTCGATAAATTTTTGAACAAACTCAAAGGATTTGCTTTTTTCAATTTCCTTCTCGTTTTTATAGCGAGCAGCTAATTCTTTGATTGTTTCAAGATTTTTGTGAAACAATCCAAGCCCAAATTCATCAGATTTTTTGCCTTTTGAGTGAGACCATTTTTCACCATCAAAATCAAAATCGGTTTTGTTTAAATCTCTAATTTCGCGAGCTAATTTTACCGCTTCAGAAATTAGCGGACAAAGTTCGTTTCTAGATTTTTCAATTTCTTCTTCAGGATTTTTTTGTGAACAACCAATAAATCGTGGATATTTTTCTAATTCTTGTGGAACCCCTGATTTAGACCACTTGCGAGATCTACCTTCTTTTAATTCTCCTTCTTCTTCTTCGTCTTCATCTTTTGATTTACCCTTTTTCTTATTGCTTTCACAAAGCTCTTTGGTGTTTAGAAAATGGCTGGCAGATTTATCCTTTTCTTTGTCAAAAAAGTTAATTTTATTGCCATCAATTTCACTTGGAATTCCTTCATTATTCCAGCGCATTAAAAATTCGCGGAAGTCGCGTAAATATTCTTCATATTCAGCAAGCAAGCTGCCAAAATCATTTTTAACTTTTGCGTCAGATTTCCCCTGTAAAACATCTAAAGATTGCGCTAAATCAAACCTTAATTCTTTGAGTTTTCTTAAGTTAATTTTTTGCACTTCAGGAAAAATATTTTTCCAATCACAACCATTTTCTATTTTGTCAAAAACTTGCTGGTGAGATCCATTTTCAGATAAGGTTTTTTCAAAAATCGCAATACGGTTTTGGAAGTTTGAAAGCCAGCCTTGCAGCCTTCCGCCAATCAAATTTCTGTAATCTCCCCAATTATCAGCAATAAAATCTGATTCAGATGATGGTTTAATTTCTGATGCAAGTTGATGAACAGTTTTTGCAATAAATTCTAATATTGAGGGATTTTTTTCGAAATATTCAGGATTAGCAAAATTCACTAAACGTTTAGATTCTTCGAAGCCTTTCTGAAATTCTTTTAGCGATTTATTGAAAAGATTTGATAGTGCATTTTGATTTTCAGATACGCCCGCAAGAGATTGAATGTCAAATCCAGTTTTTTGTGCAGCACTTGATAAATGCCGAAAATAAGCGGTGTAAATATCAACTTCACCAGCAGAATTTTCTTGCAATTCTTCAAAAGGAATTTCTTGGATTATAAAGGTTGTTCCGCCAGTATTTTCTGCTTCAATTTTAATTCCAAAAAACTCTTGAAGATCGTCTTGATTTAAACGTTTTTTATTTTTTGTAATTTCAAGTAATCCATCGTGAGCTTTTTTAATTATTGGATAATCAGACAAATTTTCGGCAGATATTTTTTTATCTGCGCCAAAAATTTCTCCTAAACTTTTGATTATTGATTGAGGAAGAAAATCATTTTGAATATTTTCAAAAACACTTCTTGGTGTTTTGGTTATAAATTCTAAGAAAACATCTTGGTTTTTGATGTGATTTGAATATTCGCTTGAAGACGCAAGCTCTTCTGTTTGTTGGTTGTATAGTTTTTTAAGTAGAGCGTTTTTTTTACTTTCTTTTGAAACAAATAAAAAACCTAACCCATAAAGTTGAATTAAAAACCACAATAAAGAACCGCGATTGCTCGAATCAACAACCGCTGAAACTTCCTTAAATTTCTTCTTCAACTCAGCTTCAGATTCTTGTGGAATTTGGCAGTTAAATTTGTGGGTTCTAATTGCAGAAACGCTCGATCTAACATCTTTTAGGCGATCAAAATGAATTCGATAGCCAGCGCGGGCAAATTTTTGTGATTTGTTTTTCATGATTTTATTCGATGGTTTGATTGCGATATGTTGAAGTTAACTCAGTTCTTACTCCACATCTCGTTGGTGGCGCGTTTTGGGCCCCGTTTTTAAATTTTTTCGGCAACAAGCCCACGGGGGGGTTTTTATTTATAAAAT
>CAYVKI010000036.1:0-13231 GCA_964452075.1 uncultured Rhizobium sp. | reverse complement strand
TTGTGATTTGCGCTAATATTATTGGCAGTTGCATGGGTTCTTGGGGTCCAAAAGAAATTAACCCTAAAACTCAAAAACCTTACGGAATCGATTTTCCAATTGTCACGATTTACGACATTGTTAACAGCCAAAATCTTTTAATCGAACATTTTGGAATCAAAAAACTTCACGCTGTAATTGGCGGTTCAACTGGCGGAATGCAAGCTTTAACTTGGCCCGTTCTTTATCCGGAAAAAGTAAATTTGGTTTTGCCTCTCGCCACTTCTTACCGTCACGGTCCACAAAATATTGCTTTTCACGCCACCGGCAGACAAGCAATAATGGCTGATCCCAATTGGTGCGAAGGTCGATATTTTGAACAGAAAAAATATCCTTCAAATGGCTTGGCTGTCGCTCGAATGATTTCACACATCAGCTACCTTTCTGAAAACGCGCTGCAAAAGAAATTTGGCAGAAACTTGCAAGACAAAGAGAGTTTTTCTTTTAGTTTTGACCGCGAATTTCAAATTGAAAGTTACCTGCATCATCAAGGAAGCAGCTTTGTTGAACGCTTTGATCCCAACTCTTATCTTTACGTTACAAAAGCAGTTGGATATTTCGATTTAGAAGGAGATTTTGGCGGCAAAATCAGCAACGCATTTTTAAATTTTGCTCAAAATAAAAATGGCAAATTTTGTATTATTTCTTTTTCTGACGATTGGTTATTTCCGCCGTCAGAATCAAAAAAACTAACCCAAGGTTTGATTGCTTGCGGCATTAACGTTAGCAGCATTGTAATTGAAAGTAATGCTGGACATGATTCGTTTTTACTTGAAAGCGAGGCTTTAAGAAACACTATTTGCGGGTTTATTAATCAGTAGCTTTCTGCATCTATTTTTTTAGATCTAACTTTGTCATCATTCTTTCTAAACTTAAATTTGTTATCGTTCTTTCTAAACTTAAATTTGTTATCATTCTTTCTACACTTAAATTTATCACCCCGTCTCCTTTTTTGTCACCCCGTCGAATGACGGGGTCTAGTTGAATTTGTTGCTAGTTGATTAGACCCCGTCATTCGACGGGGTGACAAAAAAAAAGGGGTAACAAAAAAAAAGGGGTGACAAAAAAAAAGGGGGTAACAAAAAAAAGGGGGAACGGGGTAACGAAAAAGGGAGACGGGGTGAAAAAAGGAGACGGGTGAAAAAAGGAGACGGGTGAAAAAAAAGAGGGGAGCGTCTAGAACATTAATTTTACACTTAAAACATGACCTCAATCGGACAAAACATTGTTAAGCACCAAATCAGATATGATTTGGAAATCATTGCTCAACTCATTAAGCCAAATTCAAAAGTTTTAGATATTGGCTGCGGCGATGGCGAGCTTTTAGAATTTTTAAAAAAAACCAAAAATGTTGATGCTCGAGGATTAGAAATTTCTCAAAGCCAAGTTAGCAAAGCTTTGTCCAAAGGAATTTCAGCAATTCAGGGTGACGCAGAAAGCGATTTAACTTTTTATCCTAATCGTAATTTTGATTTTGCTATTTTAAGCCAAACCCTACAAGCAACTCACAAACCAAAAGAAGTTTTAGAAGAAATGCTGCGAATTGCTGAATTTGCAATTGTTTCTTTTCCAAATTTTGCCCATTTTAAAAATCGTTTTCAAATGATGTTTAAAGGTCAAATGCCGGTTAACAAAACCATTCCTTTTGAGTGGTTTGATACGCCAAACATTCACTTTTGCTCTATTAAAGATTTTGAAAAACTTTGCGCGGATATGAATTTTTCTGTGAAGAAAAAAATATTCTTAACTTCAAAACACAAACTTCTTGGGCTTCTTGGTCGCAATTATTTGGCGAATTTCTTCGCCGAATACGGAATTTTCTTAATCACCAAAAAAGAATTTACCGCCACTGGTTGCGAAGAATTTTCTTTTAAAAAAAACCCTATTAACTTCAGGCAAGAAGCTGGGGCTGCAGCATTATCAACAAACTTAAACGGTAAATGAAAAAAATCTGGTTAATAATTTTGGTCTTAACATTTGCAAATAGCTGTTCTGGCACCAGCCAAAAAAACCAAAAATATCACGTGAAGAAAAAACCAAGCACCAACAAAAGCGGTCGGGTTGTTAGCAAATATTCTAACTTTGTTAAACCTTCTGAGTCAATGCAGGCGGGAATTTCTAAAAACAGCAAATATGTTTTTAGCAAAAATATTTCTGATGAAAACGATCAAGAAAACGTTGCTCAATTTGGCAGCGAAGCATCAGATTTTCTTGACGAGAATGAGAAATACAGCGGCATTTTTAAAATCGGCAACCCTTACAAGGTCTTTGGCGTAAATTACGTTCCGCAAGATTATGAAGATTTTGAAGAAATCGGCACCGCCTCTTGGTACGGCGACGACTTTCACGGCAAACTCACCGCCAACGGAGAAACTTACAACATGGGTAGCATGACTGCCGCACACCCAACCTTGCCTTTACCTTCGCTAGTGAAAGTGACAAATTTACGCAACGACAAAAGCGTTGTGGTTCGTGTTAATGACCGCGGCCCTTTCTCCAAAAATCGCGTAATTGATGTTTCTGAAAAAGCGGCAACAATGCTTGATTTCAAGCAACATGGAACAACCGAAGTTAAAGTCGAACTATTGCGCGACGACACCGATCAAATGCTAGAAAAACTGAAAATCAGAAACTAAACTTAAATATTAATATCACTTCAAAATGGATTATAAAAACAAAAACATCGATTTCAAAAAACTGCACCCAGACACTCAAATGGTTCGTGGCGGCACTATTCGCTCTAACTTTGGCGAAACTTCTGAGGCAATTTTTTTGAATTCTGGCTTCTGCTATAATTCTGCCGAAGTGGCCGAAAGTCGTTTTAACGGCGTTGATCCCGGCTACGTTTACTCTCGCTACGTAAATCCAAGCTTAAAAATGTTGGAAGAAAAAATGGCATTGCTTGAAAATGCCGAAGCAGCTTGCGTTATAGGCTCTGGAATGGCGGCGGTTTTTGCTTCAATCATGTGCCAAATCAAAGCTGGCGACCACATTATTGCCTCAAGAGTTTTGTTTGGTTCTTGTTTTTATATTGTCACCAAAGTTTTGCCCAATTACGGAATTGACGTCACTTTGGTTGACGGAATTAACGAAGACGAATGGCGCAAAGCTTTTAAGAAAAACACTAAATTAGTTTTTATTGAAACCCCCGCCAACCCAAATCTTGAAATTATTGACATCAAATTTGTCGCCGATCTTTGTAAAAGCCATAACGCAAAATTGATTGTCGACAATATTTTTGTTTCGCCTTTTAGCCAAAAACCTTTGGAACTTGGCGCGGACATTGTTGTTTATTCAACAACCAAACATATTGACGGACAAGGCAGAACTTTAGGCGGATGCGTGGTTGGAGATCAGCATTTTATTAAAGAAGTGTTGCTGCCATTCTACCGCCACACTGGCCCCGCTCTTAGCCCATTTAATGCTTGGATGGTTTTGAAATCGCTAGAAACCTTCTCTCTACGCATGGAACGCCATTGTTTTAATGCTCAGAAAATTGCCGAATTTTTAGAAAATCACCCAAAAATTAAACGCGTTTCTTACCCAACATTAAAATCACATCCGCAATTTAAAATCGCCTCACAACAAATGAAAAATGGCGGAACAGTTTTAGCTCTTGAAACTAATGGCGAAAAAGCTGAAGCCTTCGCTTTTATGAACAAACTTAAACTAATCGACATTTCAAATAATTTTGGTGATTCTAAAACTTTAATTACCCATCCTTCAACCACCACGCATTCGAGCATTGCTCGCCAAGAGCAAGAAAAAATCGGCATTACTGAATCAATGTGCAGGCTGTCCGTTGGGCTAGAACATGTTGATGACTTAATCGCCGACCTCAATCAAGCACTTAATAATTAATAATCATAAAATATGCCAAGCTTCGACATCGTTTCAAAAATCGACACTCAAGAAATGGACAATATTGTTAATTCAACTTTGCGTGAATTGACCAATCGTTATGATTTTAAAGGATCGCCATTTTCTGTAGAGCTAAAAATTAAAGAAAATCTCATCAATATTTCTGCCGACAGCGAATATAAATTAGGACAAATTTGCGATTCTTTAAAAGTGTTTTGCGTTAGACGTAACGTTGATCCAAGAGCCTTAGATATTCAAAAAGAAGAAAAAGCAGGCGGAAACACTTTTCGCCAAGAAATCAAATTGAAAAATGGCATTGATCAAGAAGTTGCCAAAAAAATTGTGAAACAGTTTAAAGATTTGAAAATGAAAGTTCAGGCTTCAATTAAAGGCGATGAAGTTCGCGTTGACGGCAAAAAACGCGACGATTTGCAAGAAGCAATAGCATTGTTGCGCAACACAAATTACGATCTGCCGCTACAATTCATTAATTTTCGTGATTAATAATTATTATTAAGATCATCCGAACTAAAACTTTTTTACCGCAATTCTAAATTTCGTTGGTCGAGCTTGTCGAGACTTTGCTAATTATCATTCCAAGGTCTCGACGAGCTCGACCAACTAATAAAAGCACTAACCACCACCAATAAAATGAACAATCTCAATTCGACTACCTTCATCTAAAATCACTTCAGAAAATTGCGCTGAGTTTACGATTTCTAAATCTTTTTCGACGGCAATTTTTTTAACATCTAAACCAAGATCGAAAATCAATTGAGCAACAGTAATTGCTTTTTCTAAAATTTTTTCTTCACCATTAAGCGTGATTTTAATTTTTGACATATCTATAAATTTTATGAGATTTGTTGCACTTAAGCAAAAAAATAACTTCTCAATACTTCATTAAGAAATTTTAAATTGAACTTATATTCCCGCTACCTTTTAAACAGAACAAGCATCACCTTTATTGGCTTTCTATCAATTCTAGTTTGCCTAATTTGGTTTAGTCGCGCCATTAGTTTGGTTAAATATGTGACAGAAAATGGCGTGCAACTCAGCCAATTCTTATTTTTGTTTTTGCTAATTCTGCCATGGCTTCTGCTTTTTATTATTCCAGTTTCGCTTTTTGCTGCAATTTTAATAACTTACAACCGCCTATTATTAAGCAATGAAATTACTATTCTTAAAAATTCTGGATTAACAAAATTACAAATTTGTCGACCAATTCTTTGGCTGGTAATTCTTTGTTCCGTCTTTTGTTATATGATTTCTTTTTACTTAATGCCTTACAGCAACCAAAAATTAAGGCTTCTTCGTCACGACTTTAGGAATAATTACAACACGCTTTCGTTCAATCCCCAAACTTTTGAAACTCTAAATAATTTAACCATTTACGCAAAAAATCGCGACCAAAATAATAATCTTTTTGGCATAATTTTAAACGACGAAAGATCTAAAAAATATTCCGTCACCATAACCGCGAAAAAAGGAAATATTATTGCAAAAGAAAGCTCTGCATTACTTTACATGGAAGACGGAACTTTGCAAAAATTTAACAAATTAGATAACAAATCTGAAATTCTGAAATTTGATAATTACGTTTTTAACCTGATAGAAAACGATAAACCTTCTATTCATACAACCTGGGGTGCAAAAGAAAGATTCTTGCCAGATCTTTTAGATTTTGGCCCAGATGTAGATTATATTTTAGCCGACAAATTACGCTCTGAATTACATCAACGCCTTTTATTTCCGTTATTTTCCGCAGTTTTTTCTTTAATTGCTTTTTCTTGCGTGCTTCACGGACAATTCAGCCGCAGAGGAAATTTGCGCAACCTAATTATAGCAACAGTCGGAGTAGCATTATTTCTGACAACAAGCATTGCCATTTCAAACCTCATAACCTCTTCCGAAAAATGCGTCCCGCTGCTTTATCTAAATTTCGCTTTATTTATCGCAATAAGTCTGAAATTTTTGGTAAGTAATTATCGCAAAACATCATGAAAAAACCAAAACTAATTAATCTCTACATCTCTAAAAAATTCTTACTCACATTTCTTCAGATAGCTTCTGGGTTTTCTTTGTTGATTTTTTTCATCAACCTTCTCGATTTATTAGAAAGACTAAAAGACTCAAACGCCCCATTTTACACAAGCGCGTTTATGGCATTTTTACAAATTCCAAATTTTTTAAATGATGTCGTTTCTTCATTGGTGCTTATTTCGTCCATAATCACCTTTTTCTTTCTCTCATCAAAAAGCGAAATAACCATCATCAGAATCAGCGGCTTTTCTCTTTGGCAAGTTCTTTATCCCATGGCAATTACCGCTGTAATTTTGGGAGTCTTTTGGGTGACAATTATCAGTTCGGTCACGGTTCAAATGACCAAAAAATTTAATTTACTTGAGGGAAAATATATCAGAAACGACTCACGCGAAATTGTTGCTCCAAAAGGCGGAATATGGCTCAAACAAACAAATCTGCAAAACCCCCAAGAAGAAATAATCATCAAGGCAAAAAAGGTTTTTAAAGAAAATATGGAATTTCAGGATGCAACTTTTTGGTTTTTTGATAAAAACGGACAGTTTTACAAAAAAATTGATGCCGAAGAAGTGTTTTTAAAAGATGATCTTTGGCTACTTAAAAACACCGTAACAAACGATGACGAACTCATTAACAAAACTCTAAAAGACATTAAAATTCCAACCGATCTTGAAAAAGATTTTGTCACAACAAAAATTCTTACCAATTTTCAAGACGTAAATTCATTTTCCATATTCGAACTTCCAAGACTAATCAAAGATCTAAAAAACGCCGGCTTCAACACAACAAAATTCAAAGTTTACTTAAACTCCCTTCTCTGCAAACCCTTGCTATTTCTCGCAATGGTTCTCATTGCTTGCTACTTTGGACTCAATCACGTTCGCAATAATAATTCAATAATTCTAATTTTTTTAGGAATTGTAGTTGGTCTAATTTTTTACATAATTTCCAGTATCATTAATTCCCTTGGATCATCTAACCTAATTCCAGTTTTTGCCTCAACTTGGATAATTGCAATTATCTGCCTAGCAATTGGCACTCTTTTAATTTACAGCAAGGAGAGTTTTTAAAAAACCAATTGCTATTTAGCTTCTGACAAAAAAACTCAACTTTACAATTCAATCATCACTAACCTTAATCAAAAAATTATGAAAAACAAATTTATCGCCACAGCTTTAGCTGCGTCTCTTATTCTTACCTTTTCTTGCTCTAAAAAAGATAAATCTCCTGTCATAAATTCTGGCAAAGAATTATCAGATTTACCATCTTGGGTTATTGATCCATCAGTTTCGGATGGAGTTGGTGGAGTTGGAATTGCCAGCCCTTCAAAAGGCGGAATTCAATTTCAAATTCCAAAAGCTGAACTCGATGCAAAAGCCAATATCGCCGCCACAATTCAGTCTGAAATTTCTAGAATTACCAAAAATTCTTTGAGATCAGCGCAAGTAAATGGCAATGACGATGTTGAAGAATTCTTCGCTCAAGCAACCAAAGAAGTTGTAAAAAATCTGCCACTTTCTGGTGTAAAACGCGTTAATATGCACAAAGCAGCTGATGGATCTCTTTACATTCAAATGGTTCTTAAAAATGAAGATTACAGCAAATTTTTGGAAGCCAGCGAAAAAACTTTCGCCGCTCGCGCCGCTAAATCAAAACTTGGACGCGAAAACATCAACAAAACTCAAGAAGCTACTAAAGCTTTATTTGACGAGCTAGAAAAAGAAAGAGCTCCAGAAAAAAAAGCTGAATAATTTAAACGAAGTTAAGTCGTCAAATTACTTTATGTTGATCGAGATCATTTGAGCAAAAATCACAAGGTCTCGACAAGCTCGACCAACAGAAACAAAAACTATAGCAAAAAACCCCAACCAAAATGATCAAAAATTTACTCAAAAAAACTCTAATCATTTTAACTTTCGCTTCTTTATTTTCTTGCAAATCTTTTGTTGATAAAGAACTAGAAAAATCAGCAAAAGCCAGCAGCGCTTCATCACGCATCAATGCAACCGATAGAAATTCAAAAGATCTTTTGAAAGAACTCGATGAATAAATTCACACTTCTATTCGCGACAATTTTTGCCCTTGTTTCTTGCACCACAAATACAAAAAGTGGCGACCAAAATCCTTCTTGGTACGTTACGCCAAAAGCAAACGATTCTGAAAATCTTTACGGAGTTTCTTCTGGATATAGCTTAGAAGAATCAACAAAATATGCCTTATCCGACGCTGCTTC
This sequence comes from uncultured Rhizobium sp., assembly GCA_964452075.1. Lineage (GTDB taxonomy): Bacteria > Pseudomonadota > Alphaproteobacteria > Rickettsiales > UBA1997 > UBA2645. The sequence continues at coordinate 5,055 of CAYVKI010000036.1, read as the reverse complement.
GCGCTTGATTGTTAGCATTTCTTCAGAATCAAGTTTAACTCGCGAAGAAAATTCTTCAGGAGTTAACGAAGAAATGCGTCAAAAAGTGCGTCAAAATATTGAGAAAATAAATTTCACTGGTTTTAAAGTGACTCGCAGCCAAAAAATAGGTTCTCAAATTTTCACCGAAGTTGCCATTCCGCGCGATTCATTTTTGCGCGAACAAAAAGAAAGAATTGAATTTGTAGAAAGAAAAATTGCTGATTTAGATAAAAATTCTTTAGGCAAAAACACCATTCAACGCCGAAATTCTCTTTTAAAAATAATTGATTTAGGAAAAGAACTTGAATTGAAAAGCCGCATTGTTACAGGTTCTGGAGAAAATATCGATTTAAAATCAAAACTTAATAAATTAGCTAATTTTTCTAACGAATTAGAAAAATTATCCGACAAAATTGAATTTTATTTTGAAATCAATTCGCCAAAAGAAATTTCTAAAATTATTCGCAACGCCCTTAATAAAGAGAATTTAAAAATCTCGCCAAACCGCAATGAATCAAATGTGAATCAGGTTATAATTCGCGTGAAATCAAACGCCAAATCAAATCAAATTTACGACGCATTTTTAACCAAATTACAAATCGATTTTGAAAATCTTGCCGAAGGAAAAGTTGTGGCAAGCAACACAATTGAAGTGACGGGAAGTTCGGCAATTAGCGAGAAAGAATCTGAATCAGCCGCACTTTCAGAACTATCCGAAAAAATCACTAAAGACGGAATTCTAAAAATAATCGGAATCATCAACTAATTTACCGATCCAAAATATCATGAAAATAAAATATTTAGCCATTTTGTTATTAGCGGCTTCTTGCTCAACAACCATTAGCAACCTCGACCAATATCAAAAACAGTTTTTGGTTAAAACTGAATTTATGCCCACAAAAGAAAATCTCGAAAATAAACCACCAAAAATCGTAGTTTTTGCTCTTGATGAAAATAGCAACGAAATTGCCACTCAAACTCAATTGGGAAACACAATCGCTAATAATGTTGAAAATGTTTTAGCGCAAAATCGCTTAGCCGAACTGGTTGACCGCAAAGCCAACAATAAGTTACAAAAAGAAATCGCTTTGGCAGAAATGAAAAAAACTGGAGCCTATAAAGGCCCAAAAGTTGCCGATTACGCAATTTCTGGAACAATTTCTAACGCTGGATTTAGCAGCAAATATTCTAGCGGCAGCACTTTTATTAACCCAAAAACTCACCAAATTGTTTCCATTCCGCCAAAATATACTTACAGCTCTGACGTTGCTGGAAATCTAAAAATTTACGAACTCCCTTCTTTAACCGTTGTTGAAACAATTGAATTTGCTGGCAAGAAATCTCGCTCAGAAAATGTGCAACAAAATGGCGGTTTAAATCTTGGTGGATTGCAAATTGGCGGCGAACAAGTAAAAGGTGCGAATCGCGACGACAACTTGGTGCGTCAAGCTGGAGAAGATGCGGTTAGCGAAATTGTGGTCGATATTAAAAACGCCTTGGCAAAAAAAGGCTACATCTTAGAAAAACGCACATTGGACAATAAAATTGCCTTCAAAATTTCTCTTGGGTCAGAAGATGGCTTAAAACAAAATGATAAATTTGAAGTCACCAGCAAATATGAAATTGAAAATGCCATCACTGGTGAAAGCGAAATTGAAAGCAGAATTATTGCCAAAGGTTCTGTGTCAAACATCATTGATCCAAAATCTTCTTGGGTGGTAATTGACGATACAAAACAAGCGGAAAAAATTAGACTTGGCGATTCTGTAAAAATGAAATATAAAAAAAGCCCTTTTAGCGGCGCTATTAAAATAACCAAATCATTGGCGGGCATTTAATGCAATTTATCAACTCCATAAAAGAAATTTCTGAAAAATATAATTACTTTATTTTTGACGTTTGGGGAGTTGTTCACGACGGAAGCAACGCCTATCCGGGAGCAATTGAAGCAATAACTTATTTGCGCAATAATGGTAAAAAAATCTGTTTTCTTTCTAACGCTCCTCGTCGCGCATTTAAAGTGGCTAAAATGCTGGAAAAATTTGGAGTCACTAAAAATCTTTACGATTTCGTAATGTCTTCTGGAGAAGCGACATTTCTAGATCTTAAAAAAAATCAAGAATCTGATTTTAAAGATTTCGGTCGCAATTATTTCTACATCGGACCTCAAAAAGACATCGATTTGCTCGAAGGCTTAAATTACAACAAAGTTGCAAAAGCAGAAGCGGCTAACTTCGCAATTACCACTGGTTTTGATGGCGACGAATCAACTTTAAATGAAAAAATGCCCGAAGCTTTAGAGGCAATAAAAAATAATCTGACCTTAATTTGCGTTAATCCCGACATGATTGTGGTTAAGCAAAATGGCAAAGAAATGATTTGCGCTGGAGCTTTGGCAAAAGAATATGAAAAACTCGGTGGAAAAGTTATTTATTATGGCAAACCTTTTGCTTCCGTTTATAAAATTGTTAGCGAAACTTTCGGCAATCCGAAAAATTCAGAAATGCTAATGATCGGCGATGGGATAGAAACAGACATTAAAGGAGCTAAAGATTTTCAAATCGATAGCCTCTTGATAACTGGCGGCATTCTTACTAATTTACTCGGCATTAATTTTCACCAAAACGCAGATCAAACCAAGCTAGAAAACTTCTGCAAACAACATCAACTTTTTCCTAATTTCGTAATTTCTAGTTTAAAAATATGAGACGTCGTCATTCACAAAAGAAAAATTCTTTAAAAATCTTTGTTGCTGTAGCAATCGTTGCAGCCGCAGCCGTAGTTGCTTCAACCTACTTATTCAGTGGAAAATCTGACACAATCGTGGCTCAGATAAATAACCACAAAATTTACAAATCTGAAGTTGAAGCAAAATTGCGCAGCGTTTTTGAAAGTCAAAATTTTGGCGGAAAATCTGATGTAGCAATTCCAGATCTCGCTTCAATGCCAAAAGAAGTAATCGAAATTTTAGCGAAAGAAGTTTATTTGGAACACGAATTAACCAAAGAAGCCTTAAAATCTTCAGCCGCTAAAAGCAAAGAAGTTAAAGAAAAAATTGCTGCCGCTAAAGACAGAATTATTCGTCAAGCTTACATTGATTCTGTTTTAAAAGAAAAAGTTAACGAAGAAGCAATTAGAGCAAAATATCTAGAATTGAGCGAATCAGTTAAAGACAAAAAAGAATATTCAATTGCTCACATCGTCACAAAAACCAAAGAAGAAGCTGATAAAATCGTAAAAGAACTGAGCGCAAAAAAAGCTCCGAAATTTGCTGACATGGCTAAAAAATATTCAATAGATCAAGACAGCGCCGCAAATGGTGGAAGCCTTGGATTTATTGTTGAAAACAACATGTTCAAAGAAATTGCGGACGTGCTTGTCACTCTTAAAAAAGATCAAATTTCTCAACCAATTCAAACTAAATTTGGCTGGCACATCGTGAAATTCTCAGATGTTCGCGAAGCTAAATCTCTTCCATTTGAATCGGTTCAAGAAAATATTCGCGAACAATTATCTCAAGATGCAATCAATGAAATTAATTCAAAAATCACTAAAGATCTTAAAGTGAAAATTTTGTTAAAATTCAAAGAAGCAAAATCTCCTGAAACTGCAAATCCTGCAGAATCTTCAATCGAAACTAAGCCAGAAGAAACCGTGGCAGCTCCAGAAACTTCTGAAGATGCAGCAGCTGCAACAACAGAAGAAAAAGAAACTTCAGTTGAGAAAGAAGAAGCTAAAACAGAAGTTAAGGCGGAAGAAAAAAATGAAGAGAAAAAATCAAATACAAATGAATCAAAAAAGAAAACCAAATCAGAACCTAAGAAAAAATAAAACTTCATCTCCTCGGGGCGCGGGCTTTTCACCACAGCACCGCCCCAACGATTCTCATCTTTGGCTTTGCGGTAAACACCCAATATTTACAATTCTTCAAAAAAAACGTCGCCAAGTCTTTGAAATTCTAGCAACAAAAAATTCTTTTCTAGATCTAGAAAAATTCTTACAAAAAAACTCTCTTTCAAATTTATCAAAGTTAGTAACTCTGGTAGAAAATGATAAAATTGATGTAATTTTTGGCAAAAACCAACCTCACCAAGGCTTGGCAATTAGATGCTCACGCCTACCAACAAAAAACCAAAATGATCTTTTAATTGAGTTAGAAAAAATTCGCGACCAAGGTCAAAAACTGCCAACTCTTCTTCTTTTAGATCAAATTTCCGATCCTCACAATATTGGCGCAATTATTCGCAGCGCAATTAGCTTTGGCGTAAAACATATAATTTTATGCGAACATAACGCGCCAAAAGAAACTGCCACAATTGTAAAATCTTCTGCTGGAACCATTGAAATGGCCGACTTATTCGTGGTCACCAACTTCAGCAATCTTTTAGAAAAACTTAAAAAAATTGATTATTGGTGCGTTGGTTTAGCTGGAGAAGCAACCACAACTTTAGCACAAATTAAAGAATATAAAAACATCGCTTTGATTGTTGGCTCTGAAGGCGAAGGAATTCGCGATCTTGTGAAAAAAAATTGTGATCTTTTAACTAGAATTGAAATTGGCAGCGAAGTTGAAAGTTTGAATGCCTCTGTTGCCGCAGCAATCGCCTTATATGAATTAAATAAGTAAAAGCATGAGCAATAAAAAAATCGCTGTAATCGCCGCCAGAAACAATGCTGAAGCGATCAAACAAAAAGATCTGTTAGTTGCAAAATATGAATTTCTCGACCTAACCAACTCTCAAGAATTAGTGCAAGATATTGAAAAACTTGTCGCAATTGGCGGCGATGGCTTGATGCTGCATTTGCTTCACGAATTTGGCGATAAACTGCCAATTTACGGCATAAATTGTGGCACGGTCGGATTTTTAATGAACTCTTTTAACGAAGGAAATTTTTTAGAAACCTTAAAAAAGGCGCAAGAATCAAAATTACATCCCCTAAAAATGACCGCAATTGACACCAACAACCAAACCCACAGTCACATTGCAATTAACGAAATTGCCCTTTTGCGTCAATCAAGCCAAGCAGCCAAAA
>CAYVKI010000035.1:8704-13251 GCA_964452075.1 uncultured Rhizobium sp. | reverse complement strand
TTAAGACAGTTTTTTAGCAATATCGCGGCGACAAAAACCTTCTTTCCAATCAATTAAATCAATAGCTTCGTAAGCTTTTTGGCGCGCTTGCGCAAAAGATTCGGCGCTGGCCACAATATTTAAAACTCTGCCGCCATTGGCTAAAATTTTGCCATCTTTTTTACTAGTTCCTGCGTGAAGAATTTTTACGCCCGAAACTTTCTTGGCGATTTCTAAATTTTTAATTTCGCTGCCTTTTTCATAATCTTGCGGATAGCCATTGGCGCACATTACAACGCAAACCAATTTTTGCGCTTCATCAAATTCTACTTTTGTTTTTGCTAAATTTCCGTCGATTGCGCTTTCAATCAAATCAATAAAATCACTTTTAATTCTTGGCAAAATTACCTGAGTTTCTGGGTCGCCAAATCTGGCATTAAACTCTAAAAGTTTGATGCCTTTTTCGCCAATCATTAAACCAGCAAATAAAATTCCAGTGAATGGACAGCCTTCTTTTTCAAGGCCGCGCAAGGTTGGTTTGATAATTTCGCTGATAATTTTTTCTTCCATTTCTTTGGTGATGAAAGGTGAGGGCGCAAATGTGCCCATGCCGCCGGTATTGAGTCCAACTTCATTTTCTCCGACTTTTTTATGATCGTGAGCAAAGCCCAGTGATATGAAATCTTTGCCGTCGCAAATCACAAAATAACTGGCTTCAAAGCCATCAAGAAATTCTTCGATAATAATTTTTTTACCAGCTTCGCCAAATTTTCCTTGAAAAAACTCAGCAATATTTTCTGCGGCTTCATCTAGATTTTGAGCAATAACCACGCCTTTTCCAGCGGCTAGTCCGTCAGCTTTAATAACGCAAGGAAAGCCAATTTTTTTAGCAAATTCTATCGCGCTATTTTCTTCAAAGAAAACTTGATAAGCGGCGGTGGGAACTGAATTTTCAACGGCAATTTTTTTCATGAAAATTTTTGATCCTTCAAGTTGCGCCGCTTTTTTTGATGGGCCAAAAGCGCGAATTCCCGCTTGTTTCAAATCATCAACAAGTCCTGCAACTAATGGCTGTTCTGGGCCAACAAAAACAAAATCAATTTTTTCTTTTTGGCAAAATTCAATAATTTTTTGGTGATCGTCAATTTTGATGTCGGCAATAATTTCGGCGACTTCAGAAATTCCAGCATTTCCGGGAAGAGCAAAAAGTTTTTCTAATTTTTTTGATTTTAAAAATTGTTCGCAAACAGCATGTTCTCTACCGCCAGAACCGATGACTAAGATTTTTTTCATTTTAAGAACGAGATTTTTTTAACAATAAAAAGTCAGCCAAAACGCAAGCCAACATTGCTTCTCCAACTGGAACGGCGCGAATTCCAACGCAAGGATCGTGACGACCTTTGGTGATAATTTCACAATTATTGCCGTGAATATCGATGGTTTTGCGCGGGATTAAAATTGAACTGGTTGGTTTTACTGCAAAACGCACGACAATATCTTGACCTGAAGAAATGCCGCCAAGCGAGCCACCAGAGTGGTTTGAAGAGAACTCAACTTTGTCATTATCTGCCCACATTTCGTCAGCAAGTTCAGAACCTTTTTTGCTGGCAGCTTCCATGCCGTCGCCAATTTCAACGCCTTTTACGGCATTTATTGACATCATCGCCGAAGCAATTTTGGCATCTAATTTATTGTAAATTGGCTCGCCCAAACCAATCGGAACATTTTTGGCAACAACTTCAATAATTGCGCCAACCGAATCGCCTGATTTGCGAATATCTAACAAATAATCTTCAAAATTTTTGGCGGCGATTTTATCTGGGCAGAAAAAATCATTTTGATTGATTTCGTTAAAATCAATGCGACTGCGATCAATTTTTTTGTCGCCGATTTGTGTTAAATAGCCGGTAATTTCGATTTTTTCTTGTTCTAGAATTTTGCGAGCAACTGCACCAGCGGCAACGCGCATCGCAGTTTCGCGCGCCGAAGATCTGCCGCCGCCGCGATAATCGCGAATGCCATATTTTTTGAAATAAGTGTAATCAGCGTGCGAAGGGCGAAATTTTTCTTTTATGTCGCCGTAATCACCAGATTTTTGATCTTCGTTAAAAATAACTAAGCTGATTGGTGTGCCTGTAGTTTTGCCTTCGAAAACCCCAGAAAAAATTTTGACCTGATCTTTTTCTTGGCGTTGCGTGGTGAATTTTGATTGTCCGGGGCGACGTTTATCGAGATGTTTTTGAATGTCAGATTCATTTAAATCAAGCAAAGACGGACAGCCGTCAATCACACAACCAATTGCTTCGCCGTGACTTTCTCCCCAAGTGGTGAAAGAAAAAATATCGCCAAATTTGTTAGTCATTTTTTGTTTTATTTAAAATTAGAATTGGATTTTTGGTAAAAATAAGATGATCGCCTTGCTCGCTGATTTCTAACTCTCCAGCCGTGATATTGCCAATTTCGCCAGTGGCAAAAACATCATATAAAATTGCTTCACGATCATTTTTGTGAAAAGCTTTTTTGGCTTTAATGTGATAAACCTCTTGATTGCCATGCTCAAATTTTATGCTGGGATTTGTCATGGTTTTTTCGGTTTGATATGACGCAGAATTATCCTGAATTTTTCTAACTATTTTGATTTTATTTGATTGCCTAAATCCGTAAAAAACATAAATAAGAACTCCGCCGACAATCAAAAAATAGCACAAAAATGTAATGAAATTTTTTATGCGCAGATGCGAATAAAAAAGTTTGATAATTTTTTCGTGATCGAGATCCATTTAGCGAATATTTTCAATTACAATCGAGAAGGATTCGACACAATCAATTGCTCCAACTTTATCTAATTCAACTTTGCAGCGTTTCACGCGTTGGTCAGACATAATTATTTCTAAAATCTCTTGCGCCATTTTTTCAATGAGCTTGAAGCGATTATTGGCAATAAGATTTTGGATATTTTCTGTAATTACTTGATAATCGATAGTGTCTTCAATTTTGTCGCTTTTAAGACTGCTTTCATTATCGGTTTCAATTTCGGCGTTGATGATAATTTGGCGTTCAAAATTTTGCTCCCAATCATGAATACCAAGATTGGTTTTGAGTCTTAAATTTTTTATTTTGATTAGCATTGGAATTTAGAAGTTGCGAAAAAAATGTTATAAAAAGATTATCTTAATTTAGTCCTTTAAGTTTCAAGTTATCTTTATAATGACTAACAAAATCATTCATTTTTCCAAGAAAAAATCTGAAAATATTTTTAAAATGCTGTTTTTTACAATGTTGATTGGTGGTTTAATCGGCGCTTTTTGTTGGCGATATTTTATTGAAAATGCTGCTTTGACCGACATAGAAATTCCAGAATCTAAAAATATTACCTTTAATCATCTTGAACCGATTTCTATGACTTCCTCGCAAGTGGCAAATGAGTTTGAGAAGTCGGAAAATAAACCAATTTTGCTTTATATATATACAACTTGGTGCAAAGTTTGTTCAACAAATTTTCCAACAATTAACGAAATTGCTCGTGAGTTTCAAAACACTGAATTGCGCGTAATCACTTTGGCTATTGATCGCAATATCGATTCCAACTCTTTGCAAGAATATTTAAACGAACGTGGCGATGTTTATTTTGAGCCGCGATTTTTGGCGTTTAAAGAAGGTTTTATTGAATTTCTGAAGAAGAAAAATGTTGCTTACAATAATCGAATTCCATTCACGGTTTTATTGAGCAAAGAAGGCGAAGTTATAACCAAATTCAGCGGCGAAAAAAGCAAAAATTATCTGCGCAACAAAGTTATCAAAGAGCTTTACCTATAGTTAATCAAATCAATGAATCTCGAAATTAAAATCTTTAACACCCTAGTCAGAAAGGAAGAGGTGTTAAAAACAATCGATCCAAATCACCTTAAAATGTATGTTTGTGGACCAACGGTTTATGATCGTCCGCATCTTGGCAACGCTCGCTCGGTGGTAATTTACGATTTATTTTACCGTTTTTTTAAAGCGGTTTTTCCGCAAGTCACTTACGTGCGAAACATCACAGACGTTGACGACAAAATTAACGCCGCCGCCAAAGAACAACAAATTTCAATTCAAGATTTAACCAAAAAAATCACCGATTTTTTTCACGTCGACACCGACGCGCTCAATGTTTTGCGTCCAACTCATGAACCGCGCGCCACTGAACATATTTCAGAAATGATCGCCATGATCGAAAAACTTATCGCCAATAAAAATGCCTATGTCAGCAACGGCCACGTTTTGTTTGACGTCGCTTCTTATGAAAATTACGGCGAACTTTCCAACCGTCATCTTGATGAAATGATTGCGGGCGCGCGAGTTGCTGAATTATGTGGGTATCGGCAAGTATGCCGAATACAAATCACGCACCCTGAGTTATGGCGACCAGCGGCGCTTGGAAATTGCACGTGCATTGGCAACTGATCCGAAGCTCATAGCACTGGATGAACCTGCTGCGGGCATGAATGCAACCGAAAAGGTGCAGTTGCGTGAACTCATAGACCGCATCCGCAAAGATGGGCGCACCATCTTGCTGATTGAGCATGACG
>CAYVKI010000035.1:0-8694 GCA_964452075.1 uncultured Rhizobium sp. | reverse complement strand
TGTTGAAGTTGCTTCTTACAAAAAAAATCCGCTCGATTTTGTTTTGTGGAAACCGGCAGATTCTGAAGATGATGTTTCCAGCGTTTTTGCCAGCCCTTGGGGAAATGGTCGTCCGGGTTGGCATATTGAATGTTCGGCGATGAGTTCAAAATATTTGGGTGCTGATTTTGATGTTCATGGCGGCGGCGCTGATTTGCAATTTCCACATCACGAAAATGAAATTGCCCAAAGTCGTTGCTCTCACGCCAATTCTCGCTATGCCAACTTTTGGATTCACAATGGTTTTCTAACTGTTGATGGCGAAAAAATGAGCAAATCGCTGAAAAATTTTATCACCGTGCGCGATTTGTTGGATAAAAAAATTTCTGGCGTGGTCATTCGCTATCTTTTGTTGGCAACTCACTATCGCAAGCCTTTTGACTTCAGCCAAAAAGCCCTTGATGACGCCACAAAAACAGTAGAAAAATTTGCGGCGGCGATTGCTGATTTTGACGTGAAAAATGCTCAAAATCTTGAGCAAAAAAATAACAATCTTTTACAAAAAGTTATGTTGTGCTTGGCTGATGATTTGAACGTTTCAAAAGCTTTTGCTTTGCTGCACGAAGCAACAAAATCAATCAAAGCCAATAATGATCAGTCTTTAAAAGCAGAATTGGCGCAAGTTTTAGATTTTTTTGGATTTATTGAAAATTCTCAAGAAGCAGAAAAAAATATCGTCAAAAGCAATATTTCGGAAGAAGAAATTAAAACCCAAATAGCCTTGCGCTTTAAAGCCAAAGCAGAAAAAAACTTTCAACTAGCTGACGAAATAAGGCAAAAACTGCTTAAAAGCGGAATTGTTCTTGAAGATATTTCAAAAACTCAGACTATTTGGAAAGTTCATTAGAAGATTCTTAGATTTTAAAAAAAATAACAAAAACAATGAAACCAACAAAACGTCCTCAAAACCTTTTAGATAAATTAAGAGGTAAATTAAGTTCCAACAATAGCAAAATCACCCTAAACATCGCCAAATATAGAGGTGGCTCAGAAGAAGTGTCGATAATCAACAAAAAGGGTGAATTTCAATTACAAACTCCTAAAGCAAGATATGATATAAAAAATCGAAATGGAGCTATAACTTTAAGACTAACTTCCGGCTCAAGAAGCTATTACGGTTGGGGATTTTTGAATAACGAACAAAATATTATAAATTCTATTAATAACGCTTTGGATTCAAATATAAAAATTCCCAAAGGCAGAAACGGCAAAGAAATAGTTTCGCGCTTAAACGAAATGACAACTGCTTTGTCAGAAAGTTCATATGAAATAAAGCCATCAATATCAGATGCTGAAAGAGTAGCGGGTAGAATGACGCCGCCAAAACATTACTATAAAGCTCTTTTTGAGTGTATTAAAGATGAAAATATAGTTAAAAACCCCAGCCCAAATCTCATACCTCACAGAATGCGAACTGCACAAGGAGAAACCTCAGGATTTATCTTCACAATTAGAAATGATCGACAACATCGTGATGAAAGTTTTTTTATCGGCGTTCAAGATGATCAAATAATATTTACCAAAGAATTAAACAGAAAAATGCATGTAATCGATCCTCAATCAAATGATTACAGCACAGCTATAATTGAGGCTGCGAGATTATTGGGGGTTTATGGTGACTTTAGTATTAATTTGAGTGGTTATAGGCAAGAGTTTGCTAAGGAATATCAAGATATGGAAGAAGAGCAAAAAAAAGCTGCTAATCAGAAATTTTTTGGAGGAGTGGCTCCATCATCAAGTCCCATTTTAAAGTCCACTATGAATTTCGGAGAAGATATTGATAGGTTTAAACAAGCTTTGGATAGCAAAGGTCTCACAAGCGAAATATTAGCAGAGTCTTTATTTTTTGACGCCTTTAATTCTACTAAAGACTACTATTCTGATTTTACGAAGGAATATGCTATTGCAAACTTGTCACACGTATCTTTACCAAATAATCAAATTCCTGATAGAAGAATATTGTTTTTTAAAAATACTGTTATTTCTAAATGCAGAGGAATCGGGATTCCAGTTGATGTTCATGCTGAAAACATTTTTACCCCCAATGTTATCCAATCATGCCAAAGAATGACAATAGAACCGGATTACAAAAGAAACCTAGATGAGGCGAAAGCAGTTATTGCATCTGTTAAAAATTCTATTTCACGTAATAGGTAATCAGAATCAAATTTTCATCTGGCAGAATTTCTTTAAAATCAGAGGTTTCTTCAACTGATTTTTTAATAATAAATTCCATCGTTAGTTTTATTTTTTCTTGTGGTTTTAATGTATAGCTTTGAGAGCAAAGACAGCTAATTCCATAAAAATGTTGCGAGAAGTTTTCAGGATTTATCACGAGTTTTGGCTGAAAATTTATTGTTTTTTCAGAAGTATTTTGAGCGATAAATGTCACTTGATTTATTCTATTTGAAACCGTGTTGATTCTTGGGTTTAGAGAATGAAAATCTAAATCGGATCTATAATTTTGAGCAGCAATATCTATGCTAAAAGATTTTGATCCTTCTGTTCTTGGAATATATCGCGAAAAATAAAATGGCTGACAATTATTGCCAAAAAGACAAAAGCGGTTGAAAGTCTGAATTGCGATAAAGGTTAATATAAAAAACAGCGCAATTCTGATTATTAATTTAGTTTTTGGACTCACGTTTTTTAATTACTAGCTTTTGAAAAAATATAACCACTCGTAAATCATAATGAAAAAAACTTCTTTGCAAGAGCCGTTTGAGAGATTCTCCAGCTGGTTTGATTTAGCCTGCGCAACCAAAGAAATAGTTGAGCCAACGGCAATGTGTTTGGCAACTGTTGATAAAAATAATTCTCCATCGGCGCGCATGGTTTTGTTGAAAAAATTTGATGAGCGCGGTTTTTGTTTTTTTACCAATCTCAACAGTCGCAAAGGCGAAGAGCTTAAAAATAACCAAAATGTTGCGCTTTGTTTTTATTGGGGATTGTTGGGAAAGCAGGTCAGAATTGAAGGCGCAGTTGAATTGGTTTTGCAGCAAGAAGCTGATGAATATTTTGCTAGTCGCAGAAGAGATAGTCGCATTGGCGCTTGGGCTTCAAAACAATCGCAAGAAATGCAAGATTGGAGCGAGTTTGAAGAACGAATTTCTTTGATGAATAAAGAATTTGCAGAAAAAGATGTGCCGCGCCCTGAATTTTGGTCGGGTTTTCGTGTCGCGCCAAAAGCAATTGAATTCTGGCAAGAAGGCGAATTTCGTATTCACAAAAGAGAAGTTTATGAAAGATTTGCCGACGGTTGGAAAGTAAAAAAAATTTACCCTTAAAATATGTCTGAAACAAATTTTTTACAGCGTTGCGAAGAGACTTTGAGCAAGCTTTTGATTGAGCTGGAAACTCGTGATAAAAATTCAAAACTCGATGTTGAATATTCAGATGGAATTTTAACAATTCTGATTGAAGAAACTTCTAAAACCTACGTAATTAATCGCCACGCCGCTTCGCAAAAAATATGGTATTCATCACCTTTCTCTGGTGCTGATTATTTTTCTTTTGACGAAGTTTCGCAAAATTGGCGTGACGCTAAAGGCGAAGAGTTGGCACAAAAGCTATTTTCTGAATTGCAACGCGTTTTGTAAATTTACGAGTTCTCTAAATCACAAAAATTTCTAATAAATATGACAAATAAAAAAATTCTCTTGATCAAAGGTGACGGAATTGGCCCTGAAGTTGTTGGTCAGGCTGAAAAAATTCTCGATTTTTTTACAAAAAATACTGACAAAAAATTTGAAACAGAAAATGCACTTTTGGGCGGAATTGCTTACGACCAAACTGGCACGCCCTTTCCGCAAGAAACTGTAAATTTGGCGCGCGAATCAGACGCGATTTTGTTGGGAGCGGTCGGCGGTCCAAAATGGGAAGTTTTGGAATATAAACATCGTCCAGAACGTGGACTTTTGGGCATTCGCAAAGAGTTAGAGCTTTTCGCTAATTTGCGTCCAGCAAAAGTTTTCAACGCTTTGGCTGACAGCTCAACTTTGAAGCGCGAAATTGTTGAAAATCTCGACATCATGATTGTGCGCGAATTAACTGGAGACCTTTATTTTGGCGAGCCGCGCGGCGTCACAACTTTGGCTGATGGTTCGCGTCAAGGTGTAAATACTATGACTTACAATTCAAAAGAAGTGGCAAGAATTGCTCGCGTTTCTTTTGATTTGGCGCGTTTGCGTGGCAAAAAACTTTGTTCAATTGACAAGGCAAACGTAATTGAAACCACTGAAATGTGGCGTGAAGTTGTCACTGAAATTGGTCAAAAAGAATATTCTGATGTCGCGCTTTCTCACATGTATGTTGATAACGCCTCAATGCAATTGGTGCGCAATCCCAAACAGTTTGATGTGATGCTCACTGGCAACATGTTTGGCGATATTCTTTCTGACACCGCTTCAATGTTGACTGGATCTTTGGGAATGTTGCCTTCAGCTTCACTTGGCGAAAAACAAAAAAATGGCAAACAATTTGCGCTTTACGAGCCAATTCACGGTTCTGCTCCTGATATTGCCGGTAAAAATATTGCCAATCCAATCGCCACAATTTTGAGTTTGGCGATGATGTTTAGATATTCTTTTGAATTTGCTAAAGAAGCTGATTTGTTGGAAAAAGCGGTGGAAAATGTTTTGAACAAAGGTGTCAGAACGGCTGATATTGCTAATGCTAACGAGGCAAAAGTTTCTTGTTCGCAAATGGGTGATGAAATTATTGCCGAGCTAAAAAAACAAATTTAATGCCAAGTTTTCTTCTAAAAAATTGCTTAAAGTTAGGCGGAAAATCGCTATTTTTCTGCCTAACTTTTTTTGTTTTTGCTTTTGATGTTTTTGCTCAAACCTTGCGTCCAACAACATTTGATGATCGCGGAATTTGTGAAAAAACCAAAGGTGTTTGGCGCCAATTTGGCAATGGTTGCGCTGATAATTGTGAAGCAAAATTTGATCGTTTTTCTATATGTACGCAAGCTTTGGTTTTTGCTTGCGATTGCGGTAAAAATAGTTGCTGGGATGGTGAGTCTTGCGTGGCAATAAAAGATTATAAAAAAATTTTTGAAGCCAAACAGCAAGAAGAGCAAAAATTACTCGATGAAGCAAAGGAAAAAAGAAAGGCTGACGCTTTGGCAAATCAAGCGGCAATCATGGTGAAATTTGCGCCAAAAGATGCTAATGGTAATCCGATAGTTTTGAATCAGAATCAGGCGAATAATCAAAATCCGGCTCCAGTTCCAGCTCCAGCAACGACGCCAAATCCTTTGCCAAATGTTGTTAAAAACCCAGATGAAGATCCAATTCCAACCTCGCCAATTACTGAAATTCTGCCAGAAAAAATCGCAGATTCTGTCGCAAAACAACCGACGCAAAATAGCGAAGAATCAACAAAAAACATTGAATTACCGCCATTCATATTAAAAAAACAGGCGCGTGATGCGGCAGAAAATCAAAAGAAATCTGAGGAGAAAAAAACCGCAACATCAACAACTGAAAAATCTTCACTTCCGCCTTTGCCAGAAGTGCCTTTGCCCAAATAAGTTATTTACCAAAATAAGTTAAATGTTAATACCTGACAAAATTCACAAAATAATTTTTCGCTTGCTGCTTCGCTTCTTTGGGCTTTGTTTAGTTGGCTTTTCTTTGGTTTTTTCTTTGGCGATTTTTAGTTTCGATTCAGAAGATACGTCTTTTAACACCGTTTCAACTTCTGATCAAATTCACAATTGGATGGGAAGTTTTGGTTCGCATATTGCAGATTTATCTTTGCAACTTGTTGGCATCTCCACTCTGTTTTTATGTCTCATAATTTTTAGCATCGGAACAAAAATTAGCAGCCGTTTTGGCATTAGAAACTTATTGCCAAAAATAATTCTCACGCCTTTTTGCATTTTATGTTGGTCGCTATTTTTTGCGACTTTGCCGCAACCAAATTGGTGGGATTTCAACGGTCTTGGCGGCGTGAATGGTCAATTTATTTTGGCAAAAACAAGTTTTTCTCCGCTTGTTGTCACGGCAATTTTTTCTTTCATTTTTTCTGTTATTATCACTTCAATTATCATCGAAATCAGCTTCAAAGATTGGGTTTATTTCTTCAGATATGGCTTTGTCACTCTTAGATTTTTATTGGAAAATTTAGTAAAAAAATTCAAAGACGAGCGAAAAACTTTTGAATCGCGAGAAAAAAATGTCGGCGCTGAATTTGTCGAAGATGATGATTATCAATTCAGAAGTCGCGAAGAAGATTTAGAAAAAAGTGAAGAATCGCAAGAAGAAGAGGGTGAAGAAATTGAAGAAGATGAAGAAGAAACTCGCCAAAAACTAAAAGAAAAATTAGTCAAAGTTAGCAAAACCAAAAAGCCAAAACAGCGGGCAAATTCAAATTATAAATTGCCAACCGCTGATCTTCTAACTGATCGCTCAGCAGAAAATAAAGACAAAAAAACCAGCAAAGAATTGGTTGAAAGTCAGTCAAAATTATTGCTGAAAGTGTTGGAAGATTTTGGTGTGCACGGACTTGCTCTTGGCGCCAAAGTTGGCCCAGTAGTCACTTTGCATGAATTTGAGCCGGCGGCCGGAACAAAAGCTTCGCGCGTTATTGGTTTGTCTGACGATATTTCGCGTTCGATGAGTGCAGTTTCGGCGCGTATCGCTGTGGTTTCTGGCAAAACTTCTATCGGTATTGAATTGCCAAATCAGAAGCGCGAAATGATTTTTTTCCGCGAATTAATTGAGTCGAAAGAATATAAATTTTCTCAACATTTTTTACCGGTGATTTTGGGTAAAGATATTGGTGGCGAAATTATGATCGCCGATCTGGCGAAAATGCCACATTTATTGATTGCGGGAACCACGGGTTCAGGAAAATCTGTCGGTCTGAATGTCATGATTTTGTCTATACTTTACAAAATGCGTCCTGACGAATGTAAGTTTATCATGATTGATCCAAAAATGTTGGAGCTTTCAATTTATGATGGAATTCCGCATTTATTGTCACCCGTTGTCACCGAGCCAAGCAAAGCGGTTGTTGCGTTGAAATGGGTTGTGGCGGAAATGGAAGAGCGTTATCGTTTGATGTCGAGTTTTGCGGTGCGCAACATTGCTGGTTATAATGAAAAAGCCGAAAAAGCGATTATCACTGGCGAAAAACTTTCGCGTAAAGTGCAAACCGGTTATGATCCAACCAACGGCAAACCAATTATTGAAGAAATTGAATTTGAGCCAAAAAAATTACCTTTCATTGTGGTGATTGTTGATGAAATGGCTGATTTAATGTTGGTGGCAGGAAAAGAAATTGAAGGATCAATTCAGCGTTTGGCGCAAATGGCGCGCGCCGCGGGAATTCATATTATTATGGCAACGCAACGCCCTTCGGTTGATGTGATTACTGGCGTGATCAAAGCTAACTTTCCAACGCGCATTTCGTTTCAAGTGACTTCAAGAATTGATAGTCGCACAATTCTTGGCGTGCAAGGCGCTGAACAGCTTCTTGGTCAGGGTGATATGATTTATATGTCGGGAGGCAGCAAAATGACTCGCGTTCACGGACCATTTTGTTCTGACACTGAAATTGAAAATATCGTCAATTTCATAAAAAGTCAGGATCTTAGCGAGTTTGAAGAAAGTGAAAAAATCTCATTTGATATGCCGCTTCCAGCTTCATCTGGCGGTTCTTTTGAAGATGATTCTGGCGGTGGTGGAGGCAGTGACGAAGATCTTTATCGCAAAGCAGTGATGATTGTGCGTCGCGATAAAAAACCTTCAATAAGCTATGTTCAGCGGCAATTGCGAATTGGCTATAACCGCGCGGCAACACTTATTGAAAAAATGGAAGAGCAGGGCGTAATTACTGCGCCAAGCATTTCTGGCAAAAGGGAAGTAATCGAAGAATAACTTAATTTATTTTAAAATGGACAAAGCATCTTCAGTTTCAATTTTGAGCTTGATTGCTCAAGCCGATATTATTGTGCAGCTCGTGATGGCGGTGCTTTTGATAGCATCTTTTTGGTCTTGGGCGATTATTTTTGACAAAATCATCAAATTCAAAACTTTAAAAAGCAGAAGTGATGCTTTTGAAGACGTTTTTGAAAGCTCAAAAATGTTGGAAGAGGTTTTTGCTGAAGCGAAAAAATCTGACAATCATCCACTTGCAAGAGTTTTTCTTGCTTGCATGAAGGAGTGGAAAACCAGCAACGTTAAACAAATTATTAGCGAAAGTAGTGATGAAAAAAAATCTTCGCTAAAAGCTAGATTGATGGGTGAAATGGAAGTGGCTTTGAATCGTTCAATGCAACGTTTGGAAGCGGGATTGGGATTTTTGGCAATCATCGGTTCTGCCGCGCCATTTGTTGGTTTATTTGGAACTGTTTGGGGAATTATGAGCAGCTTTCAAGGAATTGCAGTTTCAAAAAACACTAGCTTGGCGGTTGTTGCTCCCGGAATTGCCGAGGCTCTTTTGGCAACGGCGGTTGGTCTTTTTGCGGCAATTCCAGCGGTGTTTTTTTATAATATTTTTAGCTCAAAGATTAATCAATTCAGTGAACGCGCTCACAATTTTTCGGTTCGACTTCTTAACGTTATGTCGAAAGAGTTGGATCGTTAGATTCTATACCAAACTAAAAATCTTTAGTCCCCTTTTTACAAAGGATTTTTGAGAAAA
>CAYVKI010000034.1:0-13308 GCA_964452075.1 uncultured Rhizobium sp. | reverse complement strand
GATAATTCGCATTATTTTTGTTAGTAAAAATTGCGACCGTTTTCAGCCATTTCAAGCAACAATTTACTAACCATAAAACGTTCGCCGTGTTTTTTGTTTAGCTCTTGCAACCTTTGCACTACGTTTTTAATTCCGCGAGAATCAGCATAGCGCAACACGCCGCCACGAAATGCTGGGAAGCCAGTTCCCATAATCATTGCCATGTCGAGATAGCGGGCATTTTTAACCACATTTTCTTCAAGACATTTTGCCGCTTCATTAACCATGGTTAAAATGCAGCGATCAATAATTTCAGCCTCATGAATGTGAATTGGGTGCAAATTTTTTGCTTTACGCAGATTATATAAAATCGACTCAATTTCAGGATTTTCTTTGCTTGTTGAATAAATATAAAAACCTTTGCCTGATTTTTTTCCGAGCAAGTCTTTGTGATTGTTATAAATTTCATCCAAGATTCCCGCCACCGCCATACGCGTTCCGTAAGATTCAAACAAAGAATGTGAAACTTTAACCCCAACATCAATTCCCACAACATCCGCCAAAACAAATGGCCCCATTGGCATACCGAATTGCTCAATGATGTTGTCGATTTGTTTAATTTCTCCACCTTCTTGCAACAAATAAGCCGCTTCATTCATGTAAGGAAGCAAGATGCGATTCACCAAAAACCCAGCAACGTCTTTTACAACTATTGGGGTTTTGCCCATTTTTTTTGAAAGCTTAACAATGGTTGAAATTGCTTGATCGGAAGTTTTTTCTCCGCGAATAACTTCAACCAGCGGCATACGATTAACCGGGTTGAAAAAGTGCATTCCCACAAAACGCTCTGGTTTTTTTAAAGCACCCGCCATTTCAGAAATTGAAAGCGAAGAAGTGTTTGAAGCAATAATTGTGCTTTCGCGAACTTGAGTTTCAACTTCTGCTAAAATTCTTTTTTTCACCGCCATATTTTCAACAACCGCCTCAACCACAAGATCAACCGAGGAAAAACCAACAAAATCAACGCCCGCAGAAACTTTGGCAATTTTCATGTTTGCTTGTTCCGGAGTAATTTTTCTGATCTTTTTTAACTGATTAAAAACTTTTACTATCTGGTTGTAGCCCAAAGCAATTGCGCCTTGTGTAATGTCTTTGATGCGGATGTCGATATTATTATTTGCAAAAAGCCAAGCAATTCCGCCACCCATAATTCCAGCTCCAAGAAGACCTGCTTTTTTTACTTCTAGTGCAGCAACTTCATTTTCAACGCCCGAATCTTTTTTCAAAGCCTCACTGGTGAAGAAAATTTCAATTAGGTTTTTAGAAGTTTCGCCAACAACTAATTCGCAAAATGCAGTAAGTTCGGTTTTAAAACCACGCATTCCGTAAGTTCTGTTGTAGGTTTTTTTAACAACCTCAAGAGCGTAAAAAGGCGCAGGATATTGACCCTTGGTTTTTTCGTAAAGGTCTTTGGCAGCGAGGTGAAAAATGATAAATTTGCCACCAAGCAAAGATTCAAAAATGAAGCGTCTTTTTCTGTCAGCTTTTCTTTTTTGCAAATAAATATTTTCTTCGCCATTTTTAATGATTTCAGAAACAAAATGACTAAGTTTTTCTTCAAGAAATTCTTCACGAATAACGTCGTCAACAAGCCCAATTTTAAAAGATTTTTTAGCATCAATTGCCTTTCCACTTAAAATGATTTTTAAAGACTCTTGCAAGCCAACGAGTTTTGGCAAACGTTGAGTTCCGCCAAATCCAGGAATAATTCCCAGATTAACTTCTGGCAAACCTAGTGAGGTTTTTGGATTAGCAATTGCAATTCTATATTTGCAAGCCAAAGCCAGCTCTAAACCACCGCCAAGACATGCGCCGTTAATTACGGCAATTGTCGGAATTTTTAATTGCGCGATTTTGGTTAAAATATTTTGCCCGCGAGAAACTTTTTCTAAAGCATCTTTAGGATCATAAAGATCTTTAATTTCATTGATGTCGGCACCCGCAATGAAAATGTCTTTTTTTTCAGAGGTGATTAACAAAACGCGAATTGCCTTGTTTCCGTCAATCACATTTAACGCCTTTTCTAACTCGGATAAAACTGGTGCCGAAAGTTTGTTTATCTTTTCGTTTGGCAAATCAAAAACTAAATTTGCGACACCATTTTTTTCAATTGTTAGAGTAAGTGCGCTTGTCATAAATTTATTAACTTTTTTAAATTATATTCTTTGTTGGGTAATTGGTAAATGTGCCAAGCTAAAATCTACACTCTCAAATTGTCACCTCACGCTTCATGACGGGGCTTAGAAAAACCCCGCCAGACCCCGTCATGAAGATGGGGACAAAGAAAAAAGCAGGAGTAAAGATTTTTAGTGAGCCAAAAACTTTTCAATTTCTAAAGCCGCCATACAACCAGTACCAGCCGCCGTCACAGCTTGGCGATAAATTTTGTCTTGAATGTCTCCAGCCGCATAAACGCCAGCAATGTTAGTTGCTGTAGAATTTGGCTTAGTGTTTATGTAACCTTCAGCATCAATTTCTAAACCTGTGTTTTTGAATAAATCGGAATTTGGTTTGTGACCAATTGCAATAAAAATTCCATCAATTGGCATTTCTTTTAATGTATTGTCTTTCACATTTTTAAGACGCGCCCCCGTCACAGATTTTGGATTTTCACTTCCTAAAACCTCTTCCAAAACAGAATTCCAAATCACTTCAATTTTTGGATTTTTAAACAAACGATCTTGCAGAATTTTTTCAGATTTAAATTTTTCGCCTCTGTGAACAACGTAAACTTTTTTGGCGTGATTGGTTAAATATAAAGCTTCTTCAACCGCGCTATTTCCGCCGCCAACGACAATTACGTCTTTGTTTTTAAAGAAAAATCCGTCGCAAGTTGCACAACCAGAAACACCAAAACCTTGGAATTTTTTTTCTGACTCAAGACCCAGCCACTTTGCTTGCGCGCCAGTTGCAATAACAACTGTTTCGGCTTCAAAAACATCGCCAGATTCACCAATTAATTTGAAAGGACGTTTTGAGAAATCGACTTCTTTAATGTGGTCGTGAAAAATTTTTGTACCAACGTGAATTGCTTGCTTTTCCATTTGCTCCATCAGCCAAGGACCTTGAACCCCTTCGGCAAATCCGGGATAATTTTCAACGTCAGTGGTAATTGTTAATTGCCCTCCGGGTTGAATTCCGTTAATCATGATTGGCTCAAGATTAGCGCGCGCCGCATAAATTGCGGCAGTAAAACCTGCAGGACCAGAGCCGATAATTGCAACTTTTGTTTTGTGTGTTGTTGTCATTTGTGTAAATACTTAAAAAATAAACTGTTGCGGATGCGCGAATTTACTTCGCGCGTAGCGACTCAAAACAAACTAAATTTGCGTCAGCAAATTTAATTAATTCATGAACATTCCGCCGTTAACATGCAAAGTGTGACCAGTAATATAAGATGCGTCTTCGCTTGCCAAGAAAGCAACTGCTTTTGCAATATCAGAAGATTCACCCATTTTTCCAGCTGGAATTTTTGCCAAAATTGTTTCTCTTTGTTGATCGTTTAAAACGTCAGTCATTGGGCTTGAAATAAAACCCGGAGCAACACAATTTAAAGTAATTCCGCGGCTTCCAACTTCTTGTGCCAAAGATTTTGTCATGCCAATCATTCCAGCTTTTGAAGCAACATAATTGCACTGCCCCGGATTTCCCGTAACCCCAACAACTGAAGCAATGTTAATGATGCGGCCATATTTGCGGCGCATCATTTTTTTGATGGCGTTGCGATTTAAAATGAAAGTTGATTTCAAATTCACATCCAAAACTTGATTAAAATCTTCATCTTTCATGCGCAAAATAAGGTTATCTTTTGTGATGCCGGCGTTACAAACCAAAATGTCAATTTGACCTCCAGCTAGCTCTTCAGCTTTGTCAAACAAAGCTTCAACCGCCGCAACATCCGACAAATTGCAAGCAACATATTTTACATCGCCACCCATTTCGGCAGCCAGTTCTTGCAACCTTTCTTCTTTGGTTGAAGACAAAATTACTTTTGCGCCTTGTTTTGCTAAAGTTTTTGCAATTGCAGCGCCAATGCCGCCAGTTGCACCGGTGACTAAAGCATTTTTTCCCGTAAGTCTGAACATAATTTAAGTTTAATTGAGGTTAAGATTATTAGTTATTTTTTGTCGATAATTTCTATTAAGTGATTCATTTTCTGAATATCTTTTTTCTCGTAGCCAGAATCTTCTTCTATGGTTAAAGATTCTTTATCTTCAGTTATCGCGCTTTTTTTATCTTTAACAATTTCATCAATTTTTTCCTCCAAATCGTCAGAGCGTTTTGGAATTACGCTGTCAAAATTTTTAACAACATCATCAAAAAATAATTTTACTGCCGGATTTAAAACATCTGCCGAACCCTTCATAATGTCATGACATTTTGCTTCTTTTAAAAATTTAGGATATTGAGCAGAGTTTTCTGGAATTGGTTTTCCAGCAACAAATTCTAAAGCATTCATGGCAACAGAATATAAAAAGCCAAAAACAATTGTGGTTTTAATTAAACCATAAAGCACGCCGAGCGAACAATCAAAAGATCTTGGCATTTTTTCTTTTAGATCACTAACCAAACTTGAAATTGAGAAGGTGTAAGTTAGAAGAATAATAATGAAGATTCCGCTTCGCGCCAGAATGTCTGACAGAATTTTATTGCGCGAATAAATGTTAATTACATCGGCTAAAAATGGCGTTAAAAAATAAGATCCAACAAAAGCCAAAAGCCAACCAATTAAAGAAAAAACTTCTTTAACAAAGCCGCGAAAAAAACCAGTTGCTATAAAAATTAACGCAAAGGCAATAAATATTAGATCTAGCGTATTGAAGGTTGCAGACATTTTATTTGAATTTAATTAGCCGAAAAAATGGCAGGTTTTTTACAAATTCTTTTGGAGATTTTAGCGAACCATTTTCATTAATGAAAGTTTCAGTAAAGATTTTTTTCGCTTTTTGTTTTTTCTTCTCAAATTTCATCACTTTTTCAATTTCGCCATCAATAAATTTTTTAGTTAAATTAAAATTCTCAGATTCATCTTTTAAAAAAACCAAAAAACTGCGCAGAATAATTTTGGCAAGCGTCAATCTTTTGGTATAAAAATTAAAATCTGTTGATTGGTCGTTAATTTCTTTCCAAATAAAATCTGAAATTTTGAAGCAAGATTTAATTCCTTGCAAAGCTGGTTTAAAACCAACTTCAAATGATTTTAAATTTTGGGGATTTACATAAAAATTTACCAATCTTTGCAAAGCCAACTGATTGTTTTTTTCAACATCAAATCTGGCATAAAGCGCGAAGCGAATTTTGTCGCGAATTTTTTGCGAATGGAAATTTTCTATTTTTGCCAATTCTTCGGCAGATTTTTGATTTTGAAAATCAATGTAAAATTCTGCCAAGGAAATACAGCCGTTTTCAAAAATAAGGTTGGAAAATTTTTCTTCTATTTTGCAATTAGAAATGGCTTTTAAAAGTGTTTCATTGCTCCAGCCTTCAAAAGGGCAAATTGAAAGAAACTCAGCGAGAATTTTTTCTTTGGTTTGGTTGGAATCTAAAATCACAAAAAATAATTTTTTAATAAATTTGTCGTATTAAATGACCAGCAACTTTTCTAAACATCAATTCTAATTCTTAAATCAAAAAATGACTACCAGCCCAAAACTTCTTCCGGTTCACAAAAGATTCGACATCAGCTTTTCTCATGGCGAAGGAGTTTATCTTTTTTCTGAAGGTAAAAAATATTTAGATTTTGGCGCGGGAATTGCCGTTAACGCACTTGGACATTGCCACCCAAAAATGGTTGAGGCAATTACCTCTCAAGCAAAAAAATTGTGGCACGTTTCAAACATTTACAATGTTGAAGAATTAAATAATTACGCCGAAAAATTAGTTAATGCCACTTTCGCTGACTATGTTTTTTTCTGCAATTCTGGTGCTGAAAGCATTGAATGCGCCATTAAAATGATTCGCCGCCATTTTTACGTTAAAGGTCAAGTTCACAAAAACCGAATCATCACTTTTACTGGCGCATTTCACGGCAGAACAATCGCCACAATTTCTGCAGCTGCAAAACCAAAATATCTCGAAGGTTTCGAGCCTGCCCTTCCCGGCTTTGACAATGTTGCTTTTGGCGACATTGAAGCCGTTAAAAAAGCAATCACCGAAAACACTGCCGGAATTTTAATTGAGCCAATTCAAGGCGAAGAAGGAATTAAAGTTGCTGACAAAAAATTCATTCAAGAATTGCGTAAAATTGCCGATGAAAAAGGTCTTTTACTGGCTTTTGACGAAGTTCAATGCGGAATGGGCAGAGTTGGAAAGCTTTTTGCTCACGAATATTTCGAAGTAAAACCCGACATCGTTTCAAGCGCCAAAGCAATTGCTGGCGGATTTCCTTTGGGAGCTTGTCTTGCAACGGCAAATGCCGCAAGCGGAATGACAATTGGAGTTCACGGCACAACTTACGGCGGAAACCCACTGGCAATGTCGGTGGCAAACTCGGTTTTAGAAGTAATGTTAGAAGAAGATTTTTTCCCTAAAGTGCAAAAAGTAGCCTCTGATTTAAAGGTCGCGCTTCAAGATTTACAAAAAACTTTTCCTGATTTGATCGACGAAATTCGCGGAGTTGGTTTGATGCTTGGAATAAAAATTAATCAAAAAATTGAAAACACCGAAATTGTAAAATCGCTGATTAAAAACGGATTACTAACAATTCCCGCTGGCGAAAACGTGATTAGAATTTTGCCGCCGCTAATTATTACTTCCGAAAATGTCGCGGAAGCGAAGGAAAAAATCGCTAAAAGTTTAAGCGAATTTTGAGTTTATCAAATTTAAAGAAATTTTATAAGCCACGCACTTGATCTGGAATTTCTTCTAGCTTTTTAACGGATTTTACCGAAGGTGTTTTGCCTAATTTTGATTCAGCTAGCTCAGAAATTAAATATTCTTCAGATTTTAACTCTTCTATTTCAATAGATTCTAAGATCTCTTCTTTGGGTGTTGTATATAGTTTTTGGTCACTTTCCATCAATTTAGCTTTTTCTTGGTAGAGATCTTTAAGAAAAGAATTAATCGTTGCGATACCCTGATTTTCGTATTCTTTAATTGCCTTATCAAACCTATCTTTATCCAGCGGAGCATGATAAATTTCCGGGGATTTCAAAAGACAATTATAAATATGATTTTGTGGATAATTTTTGTACTTTCCTGATTCAATTTTTCTTATCTCCTTATATCCACAAAACTCTTCTAGCAAAATGTCCTCTTTGATAGCTGTTTTTAACTTTTCTATACTTTCTTTATCTTTAAAAACATCCGCCAATTTTTGATCTAAAATTGAGTTAAAGTTTTCAGAATTTTTTGCCAAAACAAGTTCTGAAAAAAATTTTGAAGCATCCTCAAAACTTGAGATTAGAAGAATAGCCTCTTTGCTTTCTTCACTCAGATTGTCTAAATTATATTGAAGATAGTTTTTAGCCTTCCTTTGAACATTAAGATCGCCAGTTTCAACATCCACAAAATCGCTTTCTTTAGCAGGAGTATTTGGCTCTTTATTGCTTATAAGAAGACTCAAACCAACAAGCAATGCTTTGGCAAAACAAAGAAAAATAACGAAAGAATCAATTCCACTACCAAATTGCGCAACTAGACTTCTATTTTGGTCATTTTCTACAATCTTTTCAAAATCCTCCCTGTTGCTAAACTCAATCTTTTTTCCAAATGAATCTCTGGTTTCCAGTTTATACCCAGCGTCGATCAGAGTTTTGTAATTTTCTTCAGCAATATCATAGTAGGTTTCTTTTAACCTCCTTTCATCAATTTCTTTTGTTGCTGAATTTTTAATTTTCTTAATTTCTCTGTTCCAAATTTTAATATTATTTTCGATTTCTTTGTGTAGGTAGCTAGCTGATTCTTTAGCTCCATAAGATGAGCTTTTAAACCTAATGGCTTCCTTAAAATCTTGTCTAGCAAGATCAGGATCTTTTTGTAGCCTACCCCTTTCACAATAACTATCAGAATTTGGATTAACTCTTATCTCTTCGCTAAAGTCTTCCAAAGCCCTATCTTTTTTACCCAATAATACATTGGAAAATCCCATATCATGAAAAACCCACTTACGAACAGAAGAAGGATCTTTTAAATCGATTATTTTTGTAAAATAAGCCACAGCCTCTTCATGATAATTTAGCGAATTTTCAAGAATAGCTTTTTTCTGAATTGATCTCCCAAGATTATGAAAAAGTTCCATTAAAATTGACTTACCCTGCTTCGAATAATTATCATTTTCATCCAATTCTAATAATGTTTGCAGATCTTTGATTTGACCATCCACATCTCCGCTGGAAGCACGAAAACTTGCCAATCTAAAGTAAGCTTCGGGAGTTTTTTCCTTTAATGCTTTTTTATAGAGACGCAAAAATTCTTGATTAGAGACTTCTAAATTAAAATTATTTGGCTTCGCTATTACTTCTTTATTAATCGCCTCGTTAAATTTTTTTAACTCTTTTTGCGCATAAATATCTTCTTGAACTTCCATCCACTCTTCATCGAATGAAAAGCGCGTTTCTAAGTCACCATCTTTTTGCTTAGAAGCAAGATTGTAAACTTCGCCTGGATCTAAATTTAAAATCTTTTTAACTTCTTCTTTTGTCTTTGGTAAAAAGGAAGAATCTGCCAAAACTTCATTATTAATCTTTGAGCTCTCGACTATATTTGATTTTAAATCGTAATTACTAGATTTAGATGGAAAATTTTTACTCATTTATAAAAAGCGTTTATTGAATTTTTTGACCGTTGAAAGATTTTTTAATTGAACGAACTGACGACAGCCTCTAACGCTAAAACAAACCTCGAACATCGTTGATAGTTGTCAAAATCATTAGCGATAAAATCAGTGCAAAACCAATTTGAAAACAAAAATTCTGCACTTTTTGTGAAAGAGGTTTGCGACGAACGGCTTCAATTAAATAGAAAAATAAATGCCCGCCATCAAGCACTGGAACTGGCAAAAGATTCATTACGCCAAGATTTATTGAAATCATCGCCATAAACCAAAACACAACCTGCCAACCCATTTCAACGGTTTTGCCAGAATATTTGGCGATTTTTATTGGCCCACCAAGCTCTTCAACTGAACGTTTGCCAACAATTAGCTCGCCCAAAACTTGAAATATTGACATTGAGGTTTTGTAAACCTGTTTATTTGCTTCAACAAAGCTTTGCCCCAAATTCAAATCTTTTGAAACTATTGCCGAAGCAGTAACGCCAAGCGTTCCCATCTTTACATTTTCACCAAACATATCTTGGCGCAATTGACTGCGCGGAGTGATTTTTATTTCAAAAACTTTTGAATTACGCTCAATTTTAAAAAGAAGTTCTTGGTTTGCAGATATTGCAACAATTGATCGCAGCTCATCAAAATCAGAAATTTTTTTAGAATTAACTTCTAAAATTTTGTCATCTTTTTGCAAACCAGCTTCAAAAGCCGAACTTTCTGGCAAAATCGTGTCAACAATTGGCAAGACAGTGTTTAAGCCATTTTGTTTCAACAAAACTGTAAAAATTAAAATCGCCAACAAAAAATTAAAAACTGGCCCAGCCACAACAATCGCCATTCTCTGCCAAACATTTTTTCCTAAAAAAGATTTTTTTTTGTCGGCTTTAGTCATTTTTTTAATCGCCTCATCATCTGGAACAGAAGCACCATTGCGATCTCCGAACATTTTAACATAACCGCCAAAAGGCAAAAGGCATAATTTCCAGCGCGTGCCTTTTTTATCAATTCTGTGAAATAATTCACGACCAAAGCCAATTGAAAATTCTTCAACCTTAACTTTGCACCAACGCGCCACTAAAAAATGTCCAAGTTCGTGAATAAAAACAATTGCCGAAATGATGCAGACAAAAGAAATAAAGTTGTGAAGAATGAGTTGAGTGAGTTCCATTTTGTGATTTTAAATTTAGAAAATGATTTTAAGAGACTATCGCGTAAACCAAGTTTTTCTAAAAAATTAGAATTGTGAAAAATTCGACGAAAAAGTTGGTTTACGCGACAGTCTTAAAAGATTTATTAAAAAAATGTCTTAGATAAAGCAAAAGGCAAGACATCAAAACTTATAAAATTAATCAGAATTACCAATGACCTCATTCTTAAATAAATTATGTCCTTTATCCCTTCGGGATACGGAAACGCGACACGAGTCGCGCCCCGCCTTGCAGGGATCCCCATCCCGTATGTCAATCGGACATACGGGTAAATTAGCACTTATTTTGTTTTCAATTTTTCTTTCCTCTTGTTCCGCCTCAGAAAAAAGCGGTCAATATCGTGGATACGAAACAACTAATTACCAAGTAAAAGAAACCTTCAACAACATTGAAATTCGTCAATATCCATCATTTTTAGCCGCAGAAGTTGAAGTTGAAGGAAGTCGCAAAGAAGCTGCGAAGAAAGGTTTTTTAATTTTGGCAAAATATATTTTTGGCAAAAATATTGCAAAAGAAAAAGTGGCAATGACTTCGCCCGTCAATCAACAAGAAAAGTCGCAAAAAATAGCAATGACTTCGCCGGTAAGGCAATCTGAAAACTCTGACAAAAACTGGGTTATTCAATTTACAATGCCAAAAGAATTTACAATCGACACGTTGCCAACTCCAGAAAATGATAAAATTAAGTTCAAACAAATTGCCCCTAAAAAAGTAATTTCGATCAGATTTACAGGCGGCTGGAATGACAAAAATTTAACAGAAAATAAACAAAAATTAATGGAATTTATTTCTGAAAAAAAACTAACAAAAATTGGCTCGCCAATAATTTCTTATTACGATGACCCATTCACATTTCCTTGGAATCGCCGCAACGAAATAATTCAAGAAATTAAATAATGAAAAGCATTGCAATAATTGGAGCGGGAATTTCTGGAGTAATTCTAGCAAAAATTCTTCAATCAAAATTTTCAGTGACAATTTTTGAAAAATCTCGCGGAGTTGGCGGCAGAATGTCAACCCGACGTTTTGAAGATTTTTATTTTGATCATGGATTGCCCTGCTTCACTTCTAAAAACTCAGATTTTTTAAATTTTTTAGAAGCGAATGGCGTTAATCACTGGATCGGAAATTCTTACGATTTCGACAAAAAAACTTTTGAAAAACAAAGTTTTTTGGTGGCAAGCCCAAACATGAATTCTCTTTGTAAAAACTTGAGCAACAATTTAGACATACAACTTTCAATTGAAGTCGCCCCCTTGTTAAAAAAAGAGCAAAATAAATGGGTTTTATTTGACAAAAATTCGAATCGATTAGGAATTTTTGATTTTGTTGTGTCAACAGCGCCAGCTTCTCAAACAAAAAATATTTTTGGAAATTTCGCCAAAGAAAAATTTCCAAAAACAGAAGAAAAACCCTGCTTTTCGCTAATGCTTGGATTTAAAGAAAAAAATTTAGCTTCCGATTGGATTCTTGCTCATAGCAATAAAAACCCAATTAAATCAATTTTTGTAAATTCTAGCAAACCACAAAGAAGCCATGAAAACAGTTGTTTTGTAGCTCATTCTTCAAATTTATGGGCTGAACAAAATTTAGAAAAAGATATTTTAGAAATTGAAGCAATTCTGACCGAAAATTTTTCTCAATTAACTGGAATCAATGCAAGTAACGCATCTTACATTTCAGCTCATCGCTGGCGTTTTGCTACCGCTGTAAATGAAAAAAAATCTGAACCATTTTTTGATTCAGATTTTAATTTAGCTGCAACTGGCGATTGGGTTTTTAATTCAGACTTAGAAAGCGTTTGGAAAGGTGCGCTTTTTTTAGCTAACAAAATTTAGAAACGCCACTCTTCGCGCACGTGGTGACAAGTGTAGCCGTAAGGATTTTTTTTCAGATAGTTTTGATGATAAGTTTCGGCTGGATAAAAAGTTTTAGCTTTTGAAACCTGTGTAACTACAGGTCTTTTGAAAACTCCCGATTTGTTAGCCTCAGCAATTACTTTTAAGGCGACAGCTTTTTGCTCATCGTTAAAATAAAAAATTTCTGAACGATATTGACTGCCAACGTCATTTTCTTGGCGATTCAAAGTGGTTGGGTTGTGAATGGTGAAATAAAATTTTAATAGTTTTTCGTAAGAAATTTTTTGTGGATCAAAAGTGACCTCCACCGATTCTGCATGTCCGGTTGTGCCAGTTGTGATTAACTCGTAAGTTGGGTTTTCTAAAGTGCCGCCAGTATATCCAACTTCAGTTTTTATAACTCCACTTAAGCCATTTAATAACTCCTGCATTCCCCAAAAACAACCACCTGCCAAAATAGTTTTTTCATTTTTTGCGGCATGAGAATTGCTTGTGAACATGATCATAAAAATTAACGCTATGAGTTTTAACATTTTAATTTTTAAGAAAACTTAGTTAAGTCGCCATCATCTGAATGAAAGGCGACTTAACTTTGTGAATTAGCGATTTGCTTCAGCTTCGATTAACAATTTTACTTTGTCAGAAACGCCAGGAATTGCATAATTAATACCAAATTCTGAACGGGCAATTTCTGCAGTGGCACTAAAACCAACAGTTTCTTTTTGAGTGATTGGGCTGGTTCCAATTTTATTAAATTTAACGTCAAGAACAACTGGCTTAGTCACGCCAACCAAGGTAAGTTCTCCATGAACTTTAGCTTTGTTTTTGCCTGTAACTACAACTTTTTTACTTACGAATTTAGCAGTTTCGTATTTTTCAACATTGAAAAAATCGGCAGTTTTTAAATGCTGCTCAAACTTTGGTAAACCAGTGCTAAGACTAGCGATTTTAATGGTAACATCAACAGCAGAAGTTGCAGGAGATTTTTCGTCAAAAGTTATTGTTCCATCAATATCCGTAAATTTTCCTGACGGATTTGAGTATCCGAAGTGATTAGCAAACCAAGTAACACTGGTGTGATTTTTTTCAATTTGATATTGTGTAGCTTCAGCAAAAGAATTTGTATTTACTGAAAGAAGTAAAGCTAGAGTAAGAATAGCGACTTTTATATTTTTCATAAAAATTATTTTTAGTTTTGTTAAAAGGAGGGAGGAAAAAAACTAAGAACCAGAATTTGTTTCTCAATGATTTAAGAGGTTATTTAATTTTTATTTTATAATTCTTAAATGTCAGACTTATGGTCTTGCATGTTAAATATTTGATTTATAAGTTCCTCGCCTCTTCTTTTGCTTTCCCAAGCAAAACTCAAGTAACACTTCAATATCGCGGGGTAGAGCAGCCCGGTAGCTTGTTAGGCTCATAACCTAAAGGTCGT
>CAYVKI010000033.1:0-13409 GCA_964452075.1 uncultured Rhizobium sp. | reverse complement strand
GCAAATCCGCTTTTGCAAAAAATTTTTAGGCGATTCATTTTTTCGCGACGCAGTGTATAAAAACATCCATGAGGAGCGAAAAAATGAATCAACGACACAAATCGATTATCGATTTGTAACTCGCACAAATAAAAAACAAAAAAATTTGCGAGTAAAATTTGCAGCAAAAGGTAGGATTTGCGACCATGCCATTATGCATCTTTTGGTTGGTTTAGGAAATATTGGTCGTGAATATGATTTAACTAGGCATAATTTTGGCTTTCTGCTGCTTGATCAAATTGTCGAAGATTATGGCTTAACCCAACAATCAAACAAATTCAAAAGCGAGGTTTTTTCTGGGGAAATTGCTGGAAAAAAAATTATTGCAATCAAGCCTCAAACTTTCATGAATTTATCTGGAGAAGCGGTTTTGTCGGCGGCGAGTTTTTATAAAATTCCGGTAAAAAATATTTTAGTTTTTCACGATGATCTCGATCTAGATTTTGCGAGAATTAAAGTAAAAATTGGCGGCGGAAATGCTGGACATAATGGTTTAAAATCAATTGACGGCGCAATTGGCAAAGACTATATGCGCGTCAGACTCGGAATTGGTCGCCCAGAAAATTCTGAGTTTAAAACCTCAGATTATGTTTTGGGAAAATTTACCAAAAACGAGCTGATTGTTGTTAGGGAAACAAATCGCAAAATTTCTGATTTTATTGAAGAATTGCTTGATGGCAAGTTCGATAAATTTTTAAACCAGATAAATCTTTAGCGACTAAGACCTTCCCCCAATATTTGCTTCTTTTTTATTATCCACCAAAGTTGCTTTGTTGTCTAAAATTGCTTTATCTTTTAAGTCAAAATCAGTTCTCTTGGCCTCTCTAAATTGCACAATCACACTTTCTGGAATGTGAGTAAGTCTCAGACCTTTTTTTTGATTGGAAGAAAGAATTCCAATTTTTTCATTTTCTTTTTGAACGAGAGCCGAGAATTTTTTTAGGATCCGATCGTTCTCCGCTCCAGAATAAGTTTTGCCATCGTCATTTAATTTATGTGAAACGCCTCCCTGACTTTTAGCAATGCTAATCGCCTCATTTAATTGGTCTAAATCTTTAATTCCCGCTTGGTATGCGGCACTAAGAATTGCCAACTTCATACAATTTTCAATTTCCAATCGGCTGTCATAAACGCCATTTACAACCACCAAATCATTGCCTCGCTCTTTGTCTTTCCAGATATCTGTTTTTCCAAATTGTTGAGGTTTGTATAAACTGATTAAAGATTGAGCAACAATTGGACTACAAGAGCTTGACGGAGATTGAATTTTAGAGCCTTCAACCCATTCTCCGTCTGATGATTTATTAAATCTTTTCCACTCGCCATATTCAAAACTATCTAACGCTTTCATTGTAAAACCATCTAACATTTCTCCGTTCGCAGCTTTTTTGTTTTCTGCAACTTTTTTTATTAATTCTTTGTCAGTTTCTGTTGTTTCTTCGGCAAGTACAACTTCAAGAGCTTTTTTTATTATTTCGCCCTTTATCTCAGGGCGATCTACAACAGTTTGCTCTTCCGATTTTTCTGTTTCTTGAGTAAATTTTTCTGAAGTTGGGTTTGGTGTTATGGTTGAAATTATTTTCGGAGAAGGAGTGTGAGTTTGGCTCTCTAAATCACTTTCATTAGATTCTGTTTGTTTTTGATCTTCTGTTAGGTTCTTAGCTGCTTTATCAACTAATTTCTGAACTTCGTTCTTAACAATTCCAGAAACATATTCAGTGACAAATTCTGTTCGTTTTTGATCTTCTTCTGGGATAATTTGAGGCTGGATTGTGATTACTTTCTTGTCATCTGTTGAACTTTTTTTAGGTTTTGTTTCAGATGAGGCTTTAGAAATCAGATTTGCAACAAATTTGGAAGCGACATCTGTTAGTTCTTGATCCGAAACCACTTTGTCAGTTCCTATTGGACTAACTATTTGTTTTTTATTGTTTGTTTCCTCAGCAATAGAAGATTCGGTTATTATTCCGTTTGGATTCAAGCTTTGATCTTGCTTTGATTCTTCTTGCTTCTTTTGGGTTTCTTGCGAAGTCGCTTCAGGTTCCAAAACTTCTGAAGGGCTTAGGTTTTCCTGCTCCTGAATTTCTAAATCACCTTTACCAGATTCTGCTTCTTTTTTTTGATCCTCTATTGATTTAGCTACTTTATATGTTGTTTGTTTAAAAATTTTAGAAACATATTCAGTGGAATTAAATTTTTCTTCAGAAGATTCGGTTATTCCGCTTGGACTCAAGCTTGAATCTTGTTCCGATTTTTCTTGTTCTTCTCGAGTCTCTTGCGAAGTAGTTTCTGTTTCTGGCTTTTGTGAAGTATCCTGAATGATTCCTTCGGGTTCAACTTTCTTTTCATTTGATGAGATTTCTTGTGCTGAGCTTTCTTGATCCAAAGCCACTTTTTTAGGCTCTTCGCTCGGATTTTCCTCCCTCGATCTTTCTAAATCTGGCTTTTCCTGCTCCAGAAGTTTTGGGACAGTGTTTTCTTCTTGAGTCTCCAGTTTATCTTGAGATTGGTTGGGTGAATCGTGGTTTTCTGTTTTATTTTTTATTTCAATCAACGCTTTAGAAATTTCTTCTTGAACAAATTTAGAAGAGGCTAAATGACTTGGGCTAGATTCTTCTTTATTTTCTTCAGCCATTTTTTCTGGCTCTAAATCAACTATTTCATAAATTGAGCCCTTCAGAACTGTTGCTTCTTTGCTCTTTATCACAGGAGGTCTAATAACAACTCGTTCTTTTGACTTAGAGTTTTTCTTATTCAATTCTGCATGAGATTCGGTTATTAGTTCGCTTTGATCAGAGCTTGAATTTTTTTCATATTCTTGTTCTTTTTGAGCCTCTTGCAAAGTTGCTTCTATTTCTTCTGATTCTTCTATGATAATTTGAGGTTGGCTGGCGTCATTTTTTTCTGTATTATCTTTTTCGGTTTGAGCGAATGAAAAAATAGTTTCTCTTTCATTTTTCAATTGTTTTTGTTCTAAAAGTTCTTTTTCAGATCTTAGTTCTTCATTCTTTTTTAAATCTTCTTTGACATTAACTTTTTTCCCCAGCTTTTCTAAAGCTTTTGAATGATTTCGCCTTGCTTGCTCCTGAAGTTTTTTATTACCTTCATTAGATCCTGTTTTATTTTTTTGATCTTCCA
Source organism: uncultured Rhizobium sp. (assembly GCA_964452075.1). Classification (GTDB taxonomy): domain Bacteria; phylum Pseudomonadota; class Alphaproteobacteria; order Rickettsiales; family UBA1997; genus UBA2645. The sequence goes on along the minus strand of CAYVKI010000033.1, from coordinate 10,232 downwards.
TCGATTTTTGCAAATTTTCTTCTAGTTCCAATAACTTATTTAATTCTAAATGATCGTTTTCTGATTTTTCTGTTTTTAAAAGATTCTTTAACTCTGAAATTTGCTTTTTAACTTTTTCTAATTCTAAGAAAGTTGAGGCTATTTTTTCTTCCGCTCTTTTTTCAATCGCCTCTTTTTTCTCTTGCTCTTCTTTTAAGCGCAAAGCCTTCTCTTCTTCTTGTTTTTGAGCCTTTTTCTCTTTTTCTTGTTTTTTTGTATCAAGATCTTCTTTCTCTTGGAGTTTTTTATTCTTCTCGCCTAATTCAACAGTAGCAGATACTAAATTAGTCTTTATGTCATTGGCTATCTCTGTAGCTCGTTTTTCAACCTCACCGGAGAATGCTGATTTTTTTGCTTCTAATTCACGTTTTTTATTGATTTCTATTTCTGATTTTCTCTTTTTAACCGCTTCAGATTCTATTTCTTTACCAAGTTCTGTTTTTGTCACATAAGGCAAAAGACTTATTAGCGATGCAACATCTTCTTGAGTTAGTGCGTTGCCATTTTCCAAAGTTTGAATTTTTTCTAAATTCTCTTTTGTTAAATTAAATTCTGATTGGCGTTTTTGTAACGAATCGTAAAATTTAAAATCATTTAGTTTGTTATCTCTAACAACCTCATAAAAAGCCATCAATCTGAGGTCGCGAACAAATTTTTTATCTTCAATGCCATCTTTTAAAAGTGATTCTGATTTCAGAACTTCAAATTCCTCCAAATCTCCCAGAATTATTTTACGAACAAAATTTTCATCATCTTTTAAAAGTTTTTCTAAGGTTTTGAAGCCGCCTTCTTTGCAATATTTGTTGTTAATTTTATTTTTATAATGCGCGATCATCTCTTCTAGATCTTGCTTCGCGCTATTTTCTTCAGCCAATTTGGCAAAACTATCGTTGTTAAAATCTTGATCTAGCTCAAGCTTACTATCAAAAATAAAATTCTTTTCTATATCTTTGCCGTTTACAGCATCATTTCTGTTTCTGCCAAAAATTTGTTTTATTAAATCGAGGTTAACGTGTTTGTTATCTTGAAAATAAATGTTTTGCTTATCTTCAATATTTAAAAGACTCAGTTCGGCATTATCTCCGCCAACAACTCCTTCAAAATTTTCGCCAGCGTAAAGCATTATTATATTTTCTTTTACTGGAATTTTGTAAGATTTGGCAAATCTATTTTGTTCCTCAACCTGAGTTTTAGCTCCTTCAAATTCAATGTGACCAATTTCTTCTTCTATTCTTGCCAATTCTATTTTGGACAATTTTCTATCTTCGCCATTTAGAATGTTTGAAGAGTCGATTTTTTTAATTTTTGCATCGTCAGAAATTGCTTTGTACCAACTAAGATATCCGGGTCTGGTTTTGATAAATTCAAAAGAGCCATCTTTTAGTTTTTTTGCCACCAAAGACCAATGTTCGCCTTCCGAATTCTGATTTGGAGTGACTAAATTAACTACAATAAGATCTTTTTTAGTTTCTTTTAAAACTGTTTTTAACTTTTCTTCGAGATCTCTTTTTTCTTCATCCTTACCATATTTTAAACTGATTCCGGGAAAAATATCCTGCGTTTTTTTTGCTGAATTTTCTTTATGTTGAGAAATTAATTTTTCATGCCAATCAACTTCAGAAGAAGATTGATCAAGAACTTTAATTTTGGCATGATCTTGATCTGCAATTTTGTCTTTTGTAATTCTTCTTCTATCTTCAAAGTTTTCTAAATCGCGCTTCTTGCTTACAAATTTTGTTTCAGAAATTGAACTTGAGTTTTTTGCCAATTCTTTAAGAGAAAAAATCTCCGTTCTTAATTTTTGGATTTGTTCTTTAATATCATTAGGGTTTGGGGCTTTGGGTTTGTTTTTTTGATTATCTTTGATTTGTTTTTCCAGTTCTAATTCTTTTGCAGTTATTGATTTTTTTAAGGATTTGTTAAAGATATCGCTAGCTTCGTTATAAGCTTTTGTGATTTGATTTTCATTTTGATTATTGGTTAATAAATTCAATTGAACTAATTGACCTCTTCCGGCTTCGCCAGATAAATTTTGTTGATTTGTTCCAGCGCATCTTAGAACTTCATTAAGTTTTTTCTTAAGTTTTTCTAGATTTTCTAGAACATCGTCATTTTCTTCACCTAAAAATGCTTTATATTTTGTGATTGTTGAATCTAGAGCCGCCAAACTAAAATTCCCTCTTGCAGAATAAATCTTACTCTCACCAATAAGTGCGTTCAAATATTTCTTCTTTTTCTCAAGCTGCTTATTTGCTTCTTTTAATTTTGATTCAGACTCTTCTGCGGTTTTTATTAAACTTTTGGCATTGTTTAATTCTTCCAGTTTTTTTGCTAAATCTGATCTTTTTTTGCTAATTTCTTCTTCAGAATTTCCTATATTTTTTTGTTTAGAATCAACTTTGTTGCCATCATTTAGCTTTAGTTTTTCAACATCTTCGATTGCTTTATAGTAATTTTCACTGGCGCCAAAAATAACGATTTTTGCACCTTTATCAACCAAGCTTCTGACATTTCGATCTTTAAAAAACTTAAATTCATCAATTATATAAATATTGGAACTTAAAGATTTTTCTTTGTTAGCGGTTTTTAAAATATTTTGATTCGCCAAATCAACATTAATTATCTTAAAATCTGAAGGCTTTTCGTTTATTCTTTTTGCTATTACTTGTTGGTAAGCGGCAATTTTTTCTGTTAGAAAAGTTTTTCCTTCTCCGGTATCGAGCGCGCCTTTTATTTTAGATCTAGATTGTTTTTTACTCAAAAGATCTTCAACCAACAACAATATATCAAATTGTTGCGCTGACAAAGTAACGCCATCTCCAAGAACTTCTTTTAACTCTTCGGGGCTTAATAATTTTGATTTAAAATCAGCTGTGGCGGGTTTTCTTTCGGCTAATTGCAAAGAGTTAAAGTTTTTGATCTGATTAAACTCAATATCATTAAGTTTCTGGCGAAATTCTTCAAAACTAATTCCTTGCGATTCAGTTTGCGCAAGAGTTCTTTTATTTTTTTCCGGCGATGAAGAATCAGAATTGAAAATGTCATTTTCAATTTTGTTTAACTCATATGATAAGAAGCATAATTTATATTCTTTGGATAGGCTTTCTTCCTCATATTTTTGAACAATTGAAGCAAGATTTTTATTTTTTCTTAGTGATTCTAGTGATGATTCTAAGTCTCCGCTAGAAGCTTCTAGAATCGCTTGATTTAAAGTTTCTAGTGATGATTCAAATTGATTCTCTACAGAAACTTTTTGTGCGGTTTTTTTGGAGAAGGCGATGTTGCCAAAAGAATCTAGCGAATAGGAGCTTTCTTCTTTTTTTGGAGAATTGTCTTTTAAAATTAATTCCAAAGTTTCTGGTTCCAAACCAAATTTAATCTCTTTGCTAAAAACCTTTGGTTCTTGAGAAGATCTGCTGACGATCCATTCGGCTCTAGAACTATTGTTAATAAGATCAAATTGAGCTGGATCGGCTTTGTTAATTTTGTCGATTTGGGTTGGTTTGTTGTTTTGTTTTTTAAGCGGTTGTGGAGTTTTTGTTTCGGATGTTGGTTTTTCTATTTCAGATGTGGATTTTGTTTTTGGTTTTTTTTCGAAACGGGTGTCTTTTTTCATATACGAAATCTCTTTTATTTTTTAGGTTTAGACAAAGCTTTGAGCCCACTTAAGTTATTTAATTGTAGGTGTCTATGCTTTACTACGAATCCATAAATTTAGCAATTTTTGTGGCGCGATATTTGTGTTTTGTCGGTGGAAAGTTTTGAACTTTTTTAATTAATTTATTTTTTCCGCATTAACCACAAAAGAAATCTCAACTTCATCGCCAACGCCATTAGCTTTTTTTACATCGCTATTTCCAATTCCAAAAGAACTGCGCTTGATAATTACTTTTCCTGTTGCGCGAGCTTTGTTGGTTGATGGCTCTTCAAAAGAGAATTCTAAAGATGTTGGAACGGCTTTTCCTTTGATTGTTAAAATTCCGTCAGCACGAAATGATTTTCCTTTAGAGGTGAATTTGTCAGCAACAAAAGTTGCTTTCGGAAACGCTTTAACAGAAAGCCATTCAGGGCTTTGAACCGTTCCGCCAGCTTCTGCAAGAGAAACTGCTACTGAACTCATGTCAACATCAATTGCAACTTTGCTTTTAGCTAATTGGTTTTTATCAAAATTAATTTTGCCATCAAATTTTTTGAAATATCCCACAATATTTGATCCATCTTGAGAGACTTTAAAGTCTATTTTGCTTTGCGTTGGGATAATTTTCCAATAAGCAACATCTGCTGCAAAAGCTGATAAAGAAAAGAGAAATAATGAGGTGATAGTGATAAGTTTTTTCATAATTTTTTCTTTAAGGAGTTGTTGCAAAAGCGGATTTGAGATAGCGCCGCTAAGTTTATTCGCGCAAAGTTGCGCCAAAAGATTTTGTAACCGATTCAATTATTTTTTGACTAATCGCGTCAATTTCTTCAGAAGTTAAGGTTTTTTCTGTGGGTTGAATTTTAACTTTTAGTGCGACGGATTTTTTATCTTCAGCGATATTTTTACCACTAAAAACATCAAAAATAGCCACATTCGAAATTAATTGTTTGTCGCAGTTGGTAATAGTTTTTATAATTTCTCCCACAGGTTGATCTTTTGAAACTAGAAAAGCGAAATCGCGCTCAACTAGCTGCAAATCATTTGCTATGTATGGTTTGTAATTGTTAGATTTTTTGTTTTGAGGTAAAGATTCTATAAATATTTCAAAGAAGTTTACTCGGTTTTTTATGTTAAACTTTTTTAAAATTGCTGGATGAATTTCTCCGAAGTGACCAACTAAATTTTTGCCAAGTTTTAATGTGCCCGATCTGTGAGGATGATAATATTTTGGAAGATCGTCGTTGCTAAGTTGCAAACTTTCTGGTCGAAGTCCAAAAATTTCAACGAGGTTGAATAGATCTTTTTTAACGTCAAATATGTCAAAATCGCGCTCGTCATGAAAATGATTTTGTTCTTTATTTTTTCCAGAGCGCAACCCAGCAATCATTAATTTTTGTTTGTCTGAAAAAACATTGCCGATTTCAAAAAGAGAAAGGTCTGAAAAATTTCTTGCAACATTTTTTCGATAAGATTCAAGCAAGCCAATTGCCAGAGTAGGGCGCATGTGGTTTAACTCGATGCTAATTGGATTTTTAAGTAAAAGTTTTGGATTTTTTTCGGCAAAAATTTCTACCAAATTTTCATCAACAAATGACCAACTAATAGTTTCAATCATGCTAGAATCGGCAAGTTTTGATCTAACTTGGTGTAAAATGTTTTGGTTTTTTGATTCGTTATTGGTTTTTGGAAGTGCTGTTTTTGAAATTGAGTTATATCCAAAAATTCTAACTATTTCTTCCACTAAATCAGCAGCAATTGAAATGTCATGACGATGAGATGGGATTTTTACTAATAATTTTTCAGCAGCAGTTTTTTCTGCACTAAAACTCAAATCTGAGAGAATTTTAACAATAGTTTCTTCGGGAATGTTAATCCCGATAAGTTTTTTGATTTTTGACAGATCAAATTCGATTTCTTTTATTGGAGATTTTTTGCCAATAATTTTCATTTCAGAAGCTTCGCCACCACAAATTTCAAGGATCAATTTTGTAGCTAAATCAATGCCACTTTCACAAGTTGATTCATCAACGCCGCGCTCAAAACGAAATCTAGCGTCAGATAAAATATTTAATTTTCTTCCGGTGTAAGATATTGTTGAAGGGTTAAAAAAAGCAGCTTCTAGCAAAATTTCCGACGTTCCTAAATCGCAGCTAGAGTTGCATGAGCCAATAATTCCAGCCAAACCCAAGGTTTTTTGGTCATCGGCAATTACAAGCATTTTATTGTCGAGATTGAATTCATCATTTTTTAGAGAGGTGAATTTCTCATCATTTTTTGCAAGACGAATTGTTAAGTTGCCACTTATTTTAGAGGCGTTGTAAGCGTGCATTGGACGGTTTAAAACCAGCATTACATAGTTGGTTATATCGACAATTGCAGAAATTGAATTGATTCCAACAGCGGTTAGTTTTTCTTTAAGCCATTGCGGAGATTCGCAGTTTTTAACATTTTTTAAATGGCGAAAGGCAGCATAATTGCAAATTTCAGGAGCTTCATTTTTTATTTCAATTGCTAAAGGAAATTTTTCAGAAGTTTTCTCAAGATTTAGATTTTTTAAAGTGCCAATTCCAGTTGCAGATAGGTCGCGGGCGATGCCAAAAATTCCAAGGCAGTCGCCGCGATTTGGAGTTACGTTAATTTCAATTATGGCGTCATTTAGACCGAAAACTTCAGTGATTTTGGTGCCGATTTCCCATTTTTCAGCAATTTCAATAATGCCTTCATCTTCAAATCCAATTCCTAACTCTTTTGCAGAACAAAGCATTCCGCTACTTTCTACGCCAGCAATTTTGGCTTTTTTAATCACCATTTGATTCGTTGGAATGGTTGATCCAATTGGAGCGTAAGCAACTTTTAAGCCAGAGCGAGCGTTTTTTGCGCCGCAAATGATTTGTAGAGGAATTTCGGAAGATGAGGTTTGAACTAAGCAGATTTGTAGCTTGTTAGAATTTTCGTGTGGTTTTGCTTCGATAATTTTTGCAACGCTAAATGGCGCGAGAATTTTTGATTTATCTTCTACCGATTCAACTTCTAAGCCTATAGAAGTTAGTTTGTCGCAAATTTCTTCAAGCGAAGCTTCAGTTTTTAAATATTCTTTAAGCCAAGATAATGTAAGCTTCATGAATTTTGAATTAGTGAATTACTTTTTCAAAGTCGCCAATTGCCTTGTTTACGAGATTTTCATAATCATCGGCTTTTAAGTCTTGGCTGATATTTGAGGACAAATTATTGATGGCTGAATTTACGATACGATTTTTGATTTCGCGTATGGCAATCATTTCTTCCATTTTGATTCTTTCCATTGAGGCGGCAGTTTTTTTGGCTATTTCCAATTCCATCATCTTTGTGGCTTCGGCGGCAAAATTTTTAGCTTCGTCTTCAGCGTCCTTTATTAGTTGTGCTGCGTAATTTTCAGAATCTTCTTGATATTTTTTAGCTTTTTCCAAAAGAACATTTGCGCGCTCCTTCATTTCTTTTGCGGCAAGAATTTCTTCGGCGATCATTTTTGCTTTTGCTTCGATTGATTTTACAATTTTTGCACCAGCGAGCTTAATGATTAAAGCAACAAATGTAATAAATGTGACTGCAAGCCAGAATTTTGGATCGTGAAACATGATTGATTATTTTTAAGTGAGTAATTTTTCTTTAATTTTTTGAGAAAGATCTTTGATGGCTGATTCGCTGTCAGATCTAGATTTGGCGATAAAATTTTTGAGATCGTGACGCGATTTTTCGGTGATTTGATCAACTTTATCTTTCAATTCTTCCAGCATTTTTTCTCTTTTTAAAGATGCGTCTTTAGCAACTTCTTCAAGTTTTGCCTGATATTTTTGATTGGCATCTTTTCTTAAAGAGTCGGTTTTTAAGTGAAGAGAAGAAATTCTGTCATTAAGTTCTGATGCGCTAGATGTATCAGCATCTATAACTGATTTTCTGTCTTTTAAAATGTTGCGAATTCTTGGTAAAATTACAGTGCTTGCAAAAACATAAAGAGTTGTGAAGCAGATGAAGAACCAGAAAAGTTGTGTTAAATCTAATTTAGGCATGGAGATTTTTTAAAAAATTGCCGGGATTTTCATCCCGGCAAAAGTGATTATTTCATGATCAAAATTGCAACGATCAAAGCAAATACGCCCATGGCTTCTGCGAATGCGGCAGCGATGTAAATGTATTTTTTTAATTCGTTAGCAGCTGATGGATTTCTTGCGATGCTGTTGAAGAAAGATCCGAAGATGTTTCCAATACCAATTGCAGCTCCAGCCATACCAAGAGCGCAAAGACCAGCCCCGATATATTTGAAAGAGTCATATTGGCTTGATGTTAAAGATGCAACTTCTGCCGCTACTACTGCTGCTTCTGTTGCTACTGCTGCTACTTCTGCTACCATTTTTTACCTATTTTTAAAGTTTAGATTATTCGCTAAGAACCCATTGATCGGGAATTATTTGACCCGCGAATAGAAAGGTCAAAATCTTAGAATCTTTCTTAATGTTCTTTAACTACGTCGCCTAAATAAGCGCAGACAAGAATTGCAAAAATATAAGCCTGAATGCCAGCAACGAAAAATTCAAAACCCATCATAGCTAGAGCAAAAATGAAAGGCATGGTTCCAAAAATAACTCCTAAAGAAATAATGAAGCCAGCAATAACTTTTAGAAGAACGTGTCCAGCTACCATGTTGGCGCAAAGACGCAAAGATAAAGTTGCTGGTCTGACTAAGAATGAGAAGAGTTCTAAAATAAAGATAATTGGAGCGATGAAAATAGGAACGCCGCTTGGTAAAAACATGTGCAAAAATCCACCAATGCCGTTACGAACAATGGCAAAAATTGTGACTGTAAAGAACGAAATTAATGCCATTGCAAGAGTGATTGGTAATTGGCTTGTAGCTGTGAAGCTGTAAGGGGTAAGACCGATCAAATTGCACATAAAAATGAAAGTGAAAAGAGTAAAAATTAATGGGAAGAATTTTTCACCTTCGTCACCAACTGAACTTTTAATCATGTCATGTAAAAATCCGTAAACCGATTCAGCAATTACTTGAGCTTTTGAAGGAATTAAAGATTTTTTTCTAGTGGCGAAAAGCATCAAACCAATTACAAGAATGGTGGAAATTACCATGTAAAGGGCAGAGTTGGTAAAGCTGATGTCAAAGCCAGCAAGTTGTAAATCAAATAGTTTGTTTACTTCAAATTGCGCTAAAGGACCGTGATTATCGTGAGATTGGGCAGACATTGGAAAATTTGTTGGATTTTTTAAAATTCTTTCATGATCTTAAAAGAATTCGAAATTTAAGGTTTTAGGGATTTTTAAAGCCCAAAAATAGGCGAGAAAAATATTTTTTAACCCCAAGAAGTCAAGTTATGAAATGTGCTATTAAACACTTATTGTTGATTTCTTTGTTATTTATTTCCTCGGAAGTTTCTGCGCAAGAGTTGCAAGGAAAATTTCAAGATTGGAATGTTTTTAAAATTGAAAGAGGCGACAAAACAGTTTGTTATCTTGCTTCAACGCCAATTAAACGCGATGGTAATTATGACAAAAGAGGAGAATCGTTTTTTCTAGTCACGAACATTGAAAATGATGCTGATGAAATCAGTGCTTCTTCTGGGTTTATTTATAATAAAAATTCAAACATAGAAGTTTCATTCGGTTCAAAAAAATTCTATCTTTTTCCATATCGGGCTATGGCTTGGGCGAATGATAAAAATGACGACATAGATGTAATTAAAGAAATGCAAAAGCATGATGAAATGACTTTAAGCGCAGTAGCTCATGATGGCAGAATTTCTGCGGACACTTATTCTCTAATCGGTTTTGTTCAGGCTTATAACAAAATGAGGCAAATTTGTGAGGATGCTCAATGATGAGTGATTTTTTTATTACTATTAAAAATTCTGCCCCAGTTTTATTGGCAATTTTTGTTACGGTTTTTTCTCTGATTATTATTGCTCGTATTGTGCTGATTTTCTTGTTAAATCAGGCTTATAAGCGATATATGTTGTTAAAAAAAGCTGGTAAAAAAATTATTTCTTCCAGCAAAAAAAAATTTCGTAAAGAAGATGAAGAATTAATGCGCAAGAAAGACGAAATTCCTCGAGCTCATTCGGCGGTTAAAGCTGAATTAATGGAACGCGGATCTCAAAATGGTAGTTACGAAATTATTGAATCTCAAGATAGAGAATTTGAGAAGCAAGAAATGAACAGCATCAATATTGTTGATATTGTAAAGCCAATTGGCTTTTGGACATCAATGATTTTAGGTCAGAAATTAACTTATTTAATCCAATCGGCGCAGGTTTTGAACAAGCGTGGTGATAAAGGTTTTTGGGCGAGCATGATTGAAGCTAAAGAGCGTGAAGCTGGAAGGCAACATTCTCGTGGTCGCTAATAGCACTGTCGCAAATCCTACCTTTTGCTGCAAATTTTACTCGCAAATTTTTTGTTTTTTATTTGTGCGAGTTACAAATCGATAAATCGATTTGTGTCGTTGATTCATTTTTTCGCTCCTCATGGATGTCTTTATCCACTGCGTCGCGAAAAAATGAATCGC
>CAYVKI010000032.1:12112-14269 GCA_964452075.1 uncultured Rhizobium sp. | reverse complement strand
TTGTCTTTTTGGTAAAAATTAATATTTCTCAAAGCCTTAGTGGGATCAGTCCACAAAGGCTTTTCAAAATATCAATTTTCTCTCAAAAATCCTTTGTAAAAAAAGGACTATAGATTTTTAGTTTGGTATAGAATTATCTAACTCCCAAAATATGACAAATCGCTGTGGTTAGTTCTGAGCGATTAAGCGTGTAAAAGTGAAAATCATTTACCCCAGCTTCGTGCAAAATTCGGCACATTTCAACCGAAACAACGCCAGCAATTAATTGCCGCGTATCTTGCTTTTCGTCAAGACCTTCAAAAACCTCGTCCATCCATTTTGGAATTTTTGCGCCGCACATTTTGGCGAAGTGTTTGGTTTGCTTAACATTACTTACTGGCAAAATTCCAGGAACGATTGGAACTTTAATTCCCGCACTTCTGCACCTTTCAACAAAAGACAAATAAACATTAGTGTCGAAGAAAAACTGAGTGATAATTCGCGTTGCACCGGCGTCAACTTTGCGTTTTAAGTTATCAATATCTTGCTCAATGCTTTTGGCTTCTGGATGTTTTTCTGGATAACCCGCAACTGAAATTTCAAAATCGGCAATTTTTTTAATCCCTTCAACCAACTCGTTGGCATATTGATAGCCATCGGGATGCAATTGATAATTTGGACTTGAGGCTGGCATATCGCCACGCAAAGCAACAATATGGCGAACACCCATTTGCCAATAATTTCTAAGAATATCGTCCACTTCCTGCTTTGAAGCTCCAACGCAAGTTAGGTGTGAAGCTGGTCTTAAATGAGTTTCGTCAATAATTCTTTTTACGGTATGGTGCGTTCTTTCGCGAGTTGAACCGCCAGCTCCGTAAGTGACAGAAACAAAATTTGGTCTAAGGTTTTTTAGATTAGAAACCGCATCCCATAATTTTGCCTCCATTTCATTGTTTTTTGGAGGAAAAAATTCAAAAGAAACATTGATCTTGCGATTGCTTGAAACAACTTCTTCGAGATTATTTGCGTAGTTTTTTTTCATTGTTTGATAAATCTGCTTCCCGGCTTAATTGCAGGCACATTTTTTAAGTCATCTGGCACATTGTTTTGGTCAAAAGTTTTTACATCAACTTTGAGCAATGAAATTACTGGAACTCCCATTTTTTCTTCTAAATTAAAATCTCCAGAACGATCAACCAAGGAACATTCGGCGACAATTTTGGCGCCAAATTTTTTTATTAAATCGTAAGTTTCTAGAGAAGATTTTCCTGTAGTAATAACATCTTCAACAACCAAAACGCGCATTGAAGAATTCAACTCAAAGCCCCGACGCAACTCAAAAATGCCATTAACTCTTTCGCAAAAAATTGTCGGCAAATTTAATTGACGAGCGATTTCGTAGCCAACCACAACGCCGCCCATTGCTGGTGCCACAACTATGTCAGCGAAATTTTTACCTAATCTTTCTTTAATTTTTTTTGCTAACGCGCCACAAAGTTTATCAGCTCTTTTTGGCTCCATTAAAACTCTGGCACATTGCATGTAAGTGTCAGAATGAAGACCTGACGAAAGAATAAAATGACCTTTTAGAATTGCTTTTGCTTCTGCAAATTCTTGTAAAATTTCTTGCTCTTTTAGGTTCATGGGATTGAATAAATAGAAATTAATTGCCTAGAAACTCTAGCAAAATCAGCCCTAAACAAAAATTATGCAAGACAAAAAATCCTACGTTGAATCAGCTGTAAAAACTATTGAAACCGAAATCATTGGTCTCAAATCATTGCTCGATTTTTTTGATGAAAAATATATCGCCGCCGTTGAATTATTATTAAACTGCAAAGGAAAAGTTATTGTTAGCGGCATGGGAAAATCTGGTCACATAGCCAATAAAATTGCCGCAACTTTCGCCTCAACTGGCACGCCATCTTTTTTTATTCATCCTTCCGAAGCAAGTCACGGCGACCTTGGAATGATTACAAAAGACGATGTTGTGGTTTTGCTTTCAAACTCTGGAGAAACCAAAGAATTAAAAGACATCATTTATTTCTGCAAAAGATTTGAAATTCCAACAATTGGAATTGTGCGCCGAGCAGAATCAGAACTTACCAAAACCAGTACCGTTGCCTTAGTTTTGCCAGCAATTCCAGAAGCTAATTTGGTAAATGCGCCAACAACTTC
>CAYVKI010000032.1:0-12102 GCA_964452075.1 uncultured Rhizobium sp. | reverse complement strand
TCAACCACAATGATGTTGGCAATTGGCGATGCTTTGGCGGTTAGCTTAATTGATGCTCATGGTTTTAGCTCAGAGCAATTTGGAACATTTCATCCGGGTGGAAAATTGGGCTCAAATTTCTTGAAAGTTTCAGATTTAATGCGCAAAGGAAACGCTTTACCATTAGTAAAAGAAAATCAAAAAATGCCCGAAGTTTTGCTGGAAATAACTACAAAAAATTTAGGTTGCACTGGAGTTTTAGATAGCTCAGAAAAGCTTATTGGAATTATTACTGATGGAGATTTAAGAAGACATTTTGATCAAAATTTTCTGAATCATTTAGCTGTAGAAATTATGACAAAATCACCTTTGACAGTTTCTTTTAATTCGCTTGCGGTTGAAGCGGTTGCAATTATGAATAAGAAAAAAATCACCAGTCTTTTTGTCACTAAAGATTCTACGCAAGACGTAGTCGGAATAATCCATATTCACGACTGTTTATTGCAAGGCGTCGTTTAAAATAATCTTAATTAAATTTTAACTAAACATGTCATCTTTTGTAGCCTTCTCTTATTTGGTTTCGTCGATATTGTTCATTCTTTCTCTTTACGGGCTTTCGTCCCCAAAAACTTCACGTACCGGAAATTATTTTGGCATGGCTGGAATGGGAATTGCTATTATCACCACATTATTTTTGCCGCAGGTAAAAAACATTTTTCCAATTTTGCTGGCAATCGCAATTGGTGCTGGAATTGGATATTTAATCGCCAAAAAAGTTAAAATGACAGCAATGCCACAATTGGTTGCTGGCTTTCACTCTTTGGTTGGTCTTGCTGCAGTTCTGATTTCACTTAGTGCTTTGTGGATGCCTGAATCGTTTAAAATTATAATTGATGGTCGAGTAAAATTCTCCAGCTTAATTGAAATGGGTCTTGGAGTTGTGATTGGCGCAATCACTTTTACCGGCTCTCTTGTGGCTTTTGCTAAACTTAACGGCAATATGAAATCACAATTCACACTTTTCAAAAACCCTGCAAAAATATCAAAACACGCTGCCATTCTTACCGGAATTATTCTCTTTGCCTTCATCGCTTTTGGTGGATCAAAATTGTTATTCGTAATTTTAATTTTTCTCTCCTTCTTCATTGGTTTTATGCTTATTGCGCCAGTTGGCGGCGCCGACATGCCAGTTGTCGTTTCAATGCTAAATTCTTACTCTGGATGGGCGGCGAGTGGAATTGGTTTTACGCTTAATAATCCACTTTTAATTATTGCTGGTGCTTTAATTGGCGCGAGTGGCGCGATCCTTAGTTACATCATGTGCAAAGCAATGAATCGCTCAATTATTAACGTAATTTTCAGTGGTTTTAGCGAACAAGTTCAATCTGCCGCTGGCGAGCAAAAAGAGCAAAAACCTGTTAAATTAGGAAGTGCGGAAGATGCGGCTTATTTAATGAAAAACTCATCTTCCGTTGTAATAGTTCCGGGTTACGGAATGGCAGTTGCTGGCGCGCAACATGCTGTTGCAGAAATGACTAAAATTCTTGAAGAAGCTGGAGTTTCAGTAAAATTTGCCATTCATCCAGTTGCCGGAAGAATGCCTGGACATATGAACGTGCTTTTGGCTGAAGCCAACATCGATTACGAAAAAGTTTTTGAATTAGAAGAAATAAATGGCGAGTTTAAATCAACTGATGTTGCTTTTGTAATTGGTGCAAACGACGTTACTAATCCGGCCGCAAAAACTGATAAAACTAGCCCAATTTATGGAATGCCAATTCTTGATGTTGAGCACGCCAAAACAGTTTTCTTTGTTAAACGCTCTTTAGCTTCGGGATATGCTGGAGTTGAAAACGAACTATTCTTTAATGACAATACCATGATGATTTTTGGCGATGCTAAAAAAGTTGCGGAAGAAATCATTAAGAACTTGAACTAACCACTAAATCAAAATTAAAAAATATGAAAGTTAACGCAAATTCACTTAGAGTCGGAAATGTTATCGAGTTTGAAAATCAGCTTTGGAAAGTTATTAAGCGCGAACACGTAAAACCTGGAAAAGGTGGCGCTTACATTCAGGTTGAAATGAAAAATATTGTTACCGGAAACAAAACCAATACCCGCTACAATTCTAGCGAAGATGTTGATGTAGCTTATGTTGAGCAAAAAAATTATCAGTTTCAATATTTTGACCAAGAAGATATAGTGGCGATGGATATGGAAACATTTGAAAGCTTCAACCTTAACAAAGAATTAGTTGGAGAAGCTCTGCCATTTTTGCAAGAAGGCATGAATATTCGAGTTGAATATTGCAATGACAAACCAATTTCTGTTGCGCTTCCAGAAACTGCAAATGCAATAATTGCTCAAGCTGACGCTGTTGTTAAAGGGCAAACTGCCGCCTCTTCTTATAAACCAGCAATTCTTGAAAATGGTGTGCGCGTTATGGTTCCGCCTTTTGTTGAATCTGGCGAAGAAATTATCGTTAAAACAGAAGATTTTTCTTATGTTGGAAGAGCAAAACAAAACTAAAAACTGCAAATCTTATTCCTTTGTAAAAATGAGCGGAGCCGGAAACGACTTCGCTATTTTTGATGCGCGAAACACGGAAATTAACTTTTCTCCAGAACAAATCATAAAAATTTCTGATCGAAAAAACATAGGCTGCGATCAATTAATTATTATTCGAAAAGATTTAGACGCCGATTGCTTAATGGAAATTTACAATCCTGACGGATCAATATCTGGAGCTTGCGGAAACGCCACTAGATGTGTTGCATCACTTCTTGAAAAAGATGAAATAAAAATCAAGACCGCTGCCGGAATTTTGGATTGCAAAAGATCAAACAGCTTAATTTCCGTTAACATGGGAAAGCCTAAGCTAATGGGCGAAGTTTCTCTTTACGGCTTTAACTTTACTTGCGTTGACGTTGGAAATCCTCACGCCGTCACTTTCATTAAAGATAAAATTTCTGACAAAGAATTTTTTGAAATTGGTCCAAAAGTTGAAAATGACAAACATTTTGCAAACAAAACCAATGTTGAATTTGCGCGCATTTTATCAAATGACTTAATCGAAGTTAGAGTTTTTGAACGCGGCGCTGGAGAAACTCTTGCTTGTGGCTCTGGAGCTTGTGCCGTTGCAATTGCTGCAATTGAAAAAAACCTCATTAAAAACAACAAAGTGACCATTCGCTTCAAAGGCGGAGATTTGCTAATTGAATGGAATGGAAAAGAAACTTCGGTTATTATGACTGGCGGTTTTACAAAAATTTTTGACGGCAAAATTGATGAGAAATTTTTTAGCTAGTCTGTTTTTACTTTGCGTAATTTCAAACTCTTACGCCCTTTCTCCCGAACCAAGAATTTCTGACGACGCTCAAGAACAACGCGCCATGAAATTATTCTTAGAAGTGCGCTGCTTAGTTTGCGAAGGTCAAGTTATTGAAAATTCTGACACTGCTTTTTCTTTTGAAATGCGAAAACTTATTCGTCGTAAAATTCTTGAGGGAAAAAGCGATTCTGAAATTAAAGCTGAGTTAATTGCGGAATTTGGAGAAGATATTTTAACCAATAGTAAAAAATCTGATTTTTTGCTTTGGCTTTTGCCGCTTATTTTTACCGCCATAATTGGTCGGGTTTTTTACACTAAAGTAAAAAAATATTAATTGTGGTGGTGCGCGAAGGGATTTTTAAAAAAGTGAGTTTTTAACAGATATTTACTTCCGCGGATTCATAATTTCTCGCCCTAAATTTTGTAAAGTTTTTGCCAAATCTTGGTCTGAAATTTCATTGGTAATGTTTTTTAAAAACCCTTCTTTTTCGGCTGTTAAAATTATTTCCTCTGATTTTCTGCGCGAATCAATCTGCTTGGGCTCTTGCTTAATAATGATTTTTGAAATTGCTTTAAAGCCGTAAAAACTGGCGATTCTTTCAAGAATTATTTCGGCATTACTTTCTAAAAAAAAACCAATTGCTGGATTATAAACTGCAATTGTTAACTTGCCGCCTTGCTTGCTTTCGGTTTTTTCTAGCCTGATTGATTTTGGATAACAAAATTCAGCATATTTTTTTCCGATCAATTGTTCCCAATTTTTTACCAAATTATTAATCATCACAAATTCTTTTTTACTGCCTTGAAACAAAGGTTTAAGAAGATCTGCGAGCTTTTGTTCAATTGATTGCGAGCCGAAAGATTTTTTAAACATTATTTTGCGCGCTGTAAATATTGGTTTTTCTGATGAAAAAATTCGGATGGTTTTTTTGGAAAAATTCTTCAGCTAAATTTAATTTATTTTGATCTGAAAAAACTCCAAAACAACTTGCGCCACTTCCTGACATTTTAGAAATTTCTGCTCCACAATTTTTGAGATTTTCAAGAATTTCTGAAATTAATGGCAAAGCTTTGGTTGCAGGTTTTTGCAAATCATTTGGCATGTTTTTTAACAAATCAAAAACATCGGTTTTCAATAAATTTTCGTTAGAAGTTTTTGCTGAAAAATTGCCATCAAATTTTGTAAAAATTTCTTTGGTAGAAACTTCAATTTTTGGATTAATCAATAAAATTTGAATTGGCGCAAAACTTGAAAAGTTTTCAATAATTTCTCCTCGTCCACGAATAATTGCTGCATTATTTTGCAATAAAAATGCAATGTCAGACCCGAAGTTTAGCGATATTTTTTGTAATTCTTCAAGGCTTAAACCAAGTGCAAAAATTTGATTTAAAGCGTGAAGAAAAGAAGCGGCGTTAGATGAGCCGCCACCAAGACCGGCAGAAACTGGAATATTTTTGACAATGTGAATGTTTAGGTTTTTTGAAATGCCAAATTTTGCGGCGAAATAATCAAGAATTTTGGTGAAAAGATTATTTTTTTTGTCGAGCGCAAAAGCAAATTCTCCAGAGATTTCAAGATTAAATTCAGTGCTTTTTTCAACCGTTAATTCGTCAGCTAAATCGAGAAAAGCAAAAAGAGATTCAAGTTCATGAAAACCGCCTGCGTATTTACCGATAAGTTTTAAAAACAAATTTATTTTTGCTGGACATTTGCTGTGGAAATTTTTCACAGTTTTTTGTTTTTAATTGAGTGAGTTAAATTTTTGATGCAATTGCAATTCCATAATTGCTATTGCCTCTTCTTAAAAGCAGGTAAATTTTCTTTCCTGATTTCGAAGCTTCTAAAACTAGTTTTTTAAACTCTTCAATTGATGAAATTGGTGCTTGATTTAGAGATAAAATCACGTCTCCCGCCATCATTCCTTTAATTGCCGCTTCCGACTTAATTTCAACATTAGCAACAAAAATTCCTTTCAGAGAAGCTTCAATGTTGCGAAGTTTTTTTAGCCCAGAGGTTAATTCAAGAAGCCCAATTCCCAAAACTTGATCTGCCGCTTTAAAAGATTGGCGTTTTTCAGGGGTTATTTTTGCCGAAGTTTTAAGACTTTCATCTTTCATTCTAGCGATTTTAACATTTAGGGTTTTTTCTTTTCCGCGCCTTAGAACTGTGATTTTGGCGGTTTTGCCAACTGAATATTTCGCGATGATTTTAGGCAGCATTTTCATTTCAGAAATTTCAGCTTCGTCAATTTTTAAAACTATATCGCTTGGCAAAATTCCGGCTTGATCTGCTGGACCTTCTGGCGTGACTTCGGTGACAAAAGCACCTCTCGATTTTTCAATTTTCATGCTTTCGGCGATTTCGTCGGAAATATCTTGCACAGAAACTCCGATCCAGCCGCGCACCACTTCGCCTTTGTCTTTAAGTTGTCTAACAATTTGCGCCGCGCTTGAAGATGGAATTGCAAAACCAATTCCAACATTTCCACCAGATGGTGAAATTATTGAGGTGCTAATGCCGATAATTTCGCCTTCATTGTTAAACATTGGTCCACCAGAATTGCCGTTATTAATTGCGGCATCAGTTTGAATAAATTCGTCAATTTGACCTTTGTTTAAATTACGACCTTTGGCAGAAACAATTCCTGTTGAAACGGAAAGTCCGAGTCCGTAAGGGTTTCCAACAACAATTACCCAATCGCCAATTCTGGCTTTGCTGGAATCGCCAAATTTGGCAAAATTCAATTCTTTTTTGGCGTCAATTTTAAGAAGAGCGATGTCAGTTTTTTTGTCGATACTGACGATTTTTGCAGGATATTTTTCTCCATTATTTAAACTAACAATAATTTCGCTCGCTTCATCAATTACATGATTATTGGTGACCAAAAATCCATCTTTTGAGATAATAAAACCCGAACCAAATTCTTGATTTGCCGAAACTTTTGAAGTTATTATAACACTAACAACAGTTGGCAAAATTTCTTCAACAATGTCTGCGAAGCCAGATTTTGGAACTTGTCGCAGATTTTGCGCTTCTTGAGCAAAAAGTTGATTTTGAAAAGCAAATAAGCAAATCAAAAGAAGAAGTTTTTTCATTTTTAAAAATTCAAAAAGATTGTTTTTGGCAAGATTGAGGGTTTAACTTGTGGGCAATATTTAACTTTTTATTAAAAATGACAGAAAAAACCTTAGCAGATTTTATGCGCGAAACCCCACCAGTTTTGGGGGTTAAAAAAATTATTGCCGTTGCTTCAGCAAAAGGCGGAGTTGGCAAATCAACAATTGCCTGCAATTTGGCGGTTTCAATGAAAAATTTGGGCTTAAATGTCGCGTTAGTTGACGCCGATATTTATGGACCCTCAATTCCTCATTTAATGAGCTTGAATGGCAAGCCAGATCAAAAAAACGGCTTGATTTTGCCAATTATGTCTCGGGGCGTGAAATGCATTTCAATTGGCTCAATGGTTGATGCAAGTGCGGCAGGAATTTGGCGCGGCCCAATGGTGACAAAAATTTTGCACCAATTAATTCGTAGCGTGAATTGGAAAAATGATGGGTGCGAAGTTGATGTGATGATTATTGACATGCCTCCCGGAACTGGAGACGTTTATTTAAGCGTGGCTGAAAAATTTCCTTTAACGGGAGTGGTTGTGGTTTCAACTCCACAAAATCTTGCGGTGATTGATGTTGTGAAGTCGATTGATTGTTTTGCTAAATTAAAAATTCCGATTTTGGGCTTGGTGCAAAACATGTCTTATTTAGAAATTGGCGGAGAGAAAAAATATTTATTTGGTCGCGACGGAGCAAAGAAGTTGGCGGAAAAAAATAATATTAAGTTTTTGGGAGAAGTGCCAATTTTGCAGGAAGTTTCTGACGCGGTGGAAGATGGATATTGCTTTGTTGAAAAAAATTCTAATTCAGAAGTCGCTAATTTGTTTAAAAAAATTTGCGAAGAGATTTTGCGTTAGCAGTCTATTTATAATTTGCAAAATTGGGCTTCTTTTTTAGTTTCTATAAAAGTTTCTTCTTCACTTAAAAAATTCAATTAACATGAAAATCATTTTTACAAAATCCACTGGCTTTTTTGCGCTCAAAAATTCTGTAGCAGTTTTGGTTTTAACCGAAGAGCAAGCAAAAAAATCAAATTTAAAACCAGTAAAATTCGCTAAAGAAAATTTTGATTTCTCTGGAAAAAATAATCAAACGCACCTTGTTTCTGATGGTGAAAATCCCATTTTAATTATTGGTGCTGGCACTGAAAAAAAACTTGATGAATTAGAATTGCAAAAAATTGGCTCAAGAATTGCCGCGGCTTTAAATGGTGCTAAAATTAAAAATGGCAGCGTGTTTTTTGAATCAAAAAATTCTGCAAAAGATTTAGCTAACATTGCTTTTGGAGCTTCTTTGCAAAGCTATCGTTTTACCAAATATTTTGAAAATAAAAAGAAAGACAAAGAATTAAAGTTAGAATCTATCAACTTCATGGCTTCTGATGCAGCAAAAGCTCAGAAAGAATTTTCTGAATTAAAAATTTTAGCAGAAAACATTTTCTTTGTTCGCGACTTGGTTTCTGAACCTTCAAATGTTTTAAACCCAGAAAGCTATGCTGAAATTTGCAAAACTTTGAAAAAAGATGGTTTAGAAATTCAGGTTCTTGGTGAGGCGGAAATGAAAAAACTAGGAATGGGTTCTTTGCTTTGTGTTGGTCAAGGCAGCGCGCGTGAATCAAAATTAGTGGTTTTAAAATGGAATGGCGGATCTGCAAAAGAAGCTCCTTTGGCGTTTGTTGGCAAAGGCGTCACTTTTGACACTGGCGGAATTTCAATTAAGCCTTCAACTAA
This sequence comes from uncultured Rhizobium sp., assembly GCA_964452075.1. Taxonomy (GTDB): domain Bacteria; phylum Pseudomonadota; class Alphaproteobacteria; order Rickettsiales; family UBA1997; genus UBA2645. The sequence continues at coordinate 3,948 of CAYVKI010000032.1, read as the reverse complement.
TATGGAAGACATGAAAACTGACATGGCGGGTTCTGCCGTTGTGGTTGGATTACTTAGAAATTTAGCGCAAAGAAAAGCAAAAGTTAACGTGGTTGGCGTTATTGGTTTGGTAGAAAATATGCCTTCAGGAACTGCGATAAAACCTGGTGATGTTGTCACTTCAATGTCTGGACAAACTATTGAAGTAATTAACACCGACGCCGAAGGTCGTTTGGTTTTGGCTGACGCTTTGCATTACACTAACACAAAATTCAAACCAAAATTTATTGTTGATTTAGCAACTTTAACTGGCGCAATCGTTGTTGCACTTGCTGACGCTTATGCTGGATTATTTTCAAATGACGACGAGCTGGCTAAAAAAATCGAAAACTGCGGAACGCAAACTGGCGAGCGCGCTTGGCGTTTACCGCTTGGCGAAGAATATGATGAAATGATCAATTCGGATATCGCCGACATGAAAAATGTTGGATCTGGGCGCGGTGCTGGCAGCACAACTGCGGCGCAATTTTTAAAACGTTTTGTTGGCGAAACAAAATGGGCGCATCTTGACATTGCTGGTGTTGCTTGGAAAGGAAAGGGCGATGCAATGGCAGTAAAAGGCGCAACTGGTTATGGGCTGCGTTTGCTAGATGCTTTGGTTAGAACTTACGAAAAAAAATAATTTAATTTCATGAAAAAACTTCTAATCACTGGCGGAAAAAAACTTCATGGCGAAGTGCAAATTGCTGGCGCAAAAAATGCTGCATTACCATTGATGGTGGCGTCAATTTTAACTGATGAAAAATTGACATTAACCAACGTTCCTCACGTTTCCGACATCTCAACCATGATTAACTTATTGGTTAATTTAGGAATTGACGTTGAAGTTGATGGAATGGATCCAGATTTTGGAAACGAAGGGCGCGCATTGATTTTTAATGCCAAAACAATTTCTAATCCTATCGCCCCTTACGACTTGGTGCGAAAAATGCGCGCTTCAATTTTTACTTTTGGCCCACTTTTGGCGCGTCTTGGTAAGGCAAAAATTTCATTACCCGGAGGCTGCGCAATTGGAACTAGGCCAGTTGATCTTTACATTAAAGCAATGGAAAAGCTCGGCGCAAAAATTGAACTTGCTGGCGGTTACATTGATGCTGTTGTTGATGGCAGATTAAAAGGTGCAGAAATTAATTTTGAAAAAGTTTCGGTCGGCGCAACAGAAAGCACCATGATGGCGGCAACTTTAGCAGAAGGCGAAACCATACTTTACAACGCCGCTTGCGAACCAGAAGTTATCGATTTAGCAAATTGTTTGCGAGCAATGGGCGCAAAAATAGAGGGCGACGGAACTCCAAAAATTGTGATTCAAGGAGTTGAAAAACTTCACGCCGCAAGACACAGAATTATTGCCGACCGAATTGAAGCTGGAACTTACGCAATTGCCGCTGGAATTACCGACGGATGTTTGCGTTTAAAAGGCGTTGAAATGTGGGTTTTAACGGGAGTTAAAGAAGAGTTAGAAAGTGCGGGGCTTGTTTTGAAACAGGTTGAGTCCGATGTTATTGAGGTTACTAAAAAAGCAGGCGCAATAAAATCCGTTAGCATTTCTACGCGTCCTTTTCCGGGTTTTGCAACTGACATGCAAGCGCAATTTATGGCTCTAATGACTGTTGCGGACGGCTCTTCAACAATAGAAGAAAACATTTTTGAAAATCGCTTTATGCACGTAATGGAATTGCAAAGAATGGGTTCAAACATTGAATCTCACGGCAATTTATCAGTTGTCAAAGGCGTTAAAAAACTTACTGGCGCTGAAGTTATGGCAACAGATTTGCGCGCTTCAGTTTGTTTGGTTTTAGCAGGTTTGGTTGCGGAAGGTGAAACTGTTATTAATCGCCTTTATCACCTTGAGCGCGGATATGAAAGATTGGCGGATAAATTAATTGCTTGCGGCGCGGATATAAAAATTCTTTATTAAAATTTTTAAATCAATTCTTGTTACCGTGTTATTATTGCGAGAGCATGGATTCAGAAGATTTTTATAGCGGGATAATTCTTGATTTTCGACCAAACCCAATCATAACTTGATCTATAAATTCATCCAAAATTTAAAAAATTCCTAAATGCTTTCATTTTTAGCAAAAAAAATATTCGGCTCAGTTAATGAGCGCGCGGTCAAAGCACTTTTTCTAGAAGTAGAAAAAATCAACGCCTTTGAGCCAAAAATCTCTAAACTTTCTGACGATGAGCTCAAAGCCAAAACAACAGAATTCAAAAACCGCTTAAAATCTGGCGAAACTCTTGATTCTCTTTTATTTGAAGCTTTTGCAGTTGTTCGCGAAGCTTCAAAACGCGTTTTAAAAATGCGTCACTTTGATGTTCAGCTTGTTGGTGGCATGGTTTTGCACCAAGGAAAAATTGCTGAAATGCGCACTGGCGAAGGAAAAACACTAGTTGCAACTTTACCTTGTTACTTAAACGCACTTGAAGGAAAAGGCGTACAAGTTGTTGCTCCAAACGATTATCTGGCGCGTCGCGACTCGCAATGGATGGGAAAAATTCACGAATTTTTAGGCTTAACAGTTGGCTGCCTCACTCACGAATTAAACGATGACGAACGCCGCGCCGCCTACGCTTGCGACATCACCTACGCCACAAATAACGAACTTGGTTTTGATTATTTGCGCGACAACATGAAATTCTCTCAAGAGCAAATGGTGCAACGCGGTCATAATTTTGCGATTGTTGATGAGGTTGACTCAATTTTAATTGATGAAGCCCGCACGCCGCTCATTATTTCTGGCCCAACTAACGACAATTCAAAACTTTACGAAGAAGTTAATCGCTTAATCCCAAGCCTTTCTTCCAGTGATTTTCAAATGGAAGAAAAAGATCGCGGAGTTTTTTTAACTGAAAGCGGAATTGAAAATTTAGAAAAACTTCTCAAAGCGTCTGGCGCAATTGAAGAAAACTCTTCAATTTATGACCCAGCTCACATTTCTTTAGTTCATCATCTTAACCAAGCATTAAAAGCCCACAAAGTTTTCAAAAACGAAATCGACTACATCGTTAAAGACGGGTCAATAATGATTATTGACGAATTCACCGGCCGCATGCAAGAAGGTCGTCGTTTTTCTGACGGATTGCATCAAGCTCTTGAAGCAAAAGAAGGAGTTCGAGTTAGAAATGAAAACCAAACTTTGGCGTCAATTACCTTTCAAAATTACTTCCGACTTTACAAAAAACTTGCTGGCATGACTGGAACAGCAACAACCGAAGCTGTTGAGTTTGAAGAAATTTATGGTTTGCGTGTAATTGAAATTCCAACCAATCGTAGCGTTAGCAGAATTGACGAAGATGACGAAATTTACAAAAACGAAAAAGGCAAATATGATGCCATCGTTGCTGCAATCAAAGAAGCGCATGAAAAAAAACAACCGGTTTTGGTGGGTACAATTAGCATCGAAAAATCAGAATTTTTGTCAAAATTGCTGCGTAGCCACAAATTGCCACACAATGTTTTAAATGCCAAATATCACGAACAAGAAGCCGAAATTATTGCGCAAGCTGGAATTCCTGGTGCAATTACAATTGCCACTAACATGGCAGGAAGAGGAACCGACATCATGCTTGGTGGAAATTGGGAAATGATGGTTTCGGAAGGTGACAGCGAAGAAAGAATTGCTGAAATTAAAGCTAAAGTTGAGTCTGATAAAAAAACCGCCATTGAAGCTGGTGGGCTTTTTGTTTTGGCAACTGAGCGTCACGAAAGTCGCAGAATTGACAATCAATTGCGCGGACGTTCGGGCAGGCAAGGCGATCCAGGAAGATCAAAATTTTTCTTGTCTTTAGAAGATGATTTAATGCGAATTTTTGGTTCAGAAAAATTACAAGCCGTGCTAACTCGCCTTGGCTTAAAAGAAGATGAAGCAATTTTTCATCCGTGGATAACCAAAACTTTGGCTGGCG
>CAYVKI010000031.1:3384-14475 GCA_964452075.1 uncultured Rhizobium sp. | reverse complement strand
TTTTATTTTCAGTCGACATAAAACTCCTCAAAAGATTAAAAATAAAAAACCTCGTAGAGCCAGTAAATAGAAGGCTTTACGAGGTTTATTCTACCTTAAAAAAAGTGTCTAGCAAGTCGAAAGAAGAGAAGATTGGCAAAAAGATCGGGAGCCACCACCACAGAACCCATCTGTGTTGCGTCCTATTTCCGTAAAGGTGTTTTATTCGGTGCAACTCCCGACCAGATGGTCAGTTTTTCTAAAAAATTTTCTTTATCAAGATTGACTTTTAGAAATTTTAGCATATCATCCATTCACTTATTAAAGTTTTTTTAGCTAAATTAACTGGATGATAACCAAGTTTCTTCGTATCACATTTCTTGTAGTGTTATGCCTCTCTCTCGCTGGGAAAGTGCTGGCTCAAGATTCGTGCGATGATTCTAAATCATCAAAAAATAAATCGGTTATTTCTTACAATAATTCCGGTGATTCTTCGGATTCTTCTGATTTTTCTAGCTGCAAAGATTGTGGCTGTCATTGTCACCATCATCATTTTGACTTTGCTTCTATTGCTAAAACTTTTGGTCTAGAATCTACAAAAATCGACACTTTTTCTTTCGACCTCGCTACTTCTCTTCCCCTTCAAATCAACTCTCCCAAAAAGCCGCCAAAAATAGTTTCTTAACTTTTGTAAAGTCATATGCCTCAAGCATTGAGGCTACTGTTAAGAACTATTTATTTGGATAAAATGGCAAAAAATTTTCTCGTATTTCTCTCACTTATTTTTTTCAGTTTCTCAGCTTTTTGTAAGGATTACAAAATCGGAGAGCTCATTGATATTGCTGAGCAAAACAGTGCTAACATTCGGGCGGCGCAATATTCTGCCACAGCACAAAAGCGTTTAGCTAATCAACAAAAATATTGGAGTAATCCAATAGCAAGTGTTGGCAGAATCGGCGGAAAAGATAGTTATGCTGTCAGTCAGACTATTCCTTTTTACAACAAGCTGCAAAGCAAATATGATATTGAGGAAGCGGAATTTCGCGTGCTTGATGTCAGGAAAAATAATCTGGCTTTATTTGTGAAGTCGGAAGTTTTCAGTCTGCTTTACCAATACCAGGCTCTGAAGAAAAAAATCGAGCTGGCGCAAAAGCGTTTAGATCGACTTACTTTGGTTGATAAATATCTCGCCACAATCGTTTTAAGTTCTCCAACCAAGAAAGCCCAATGGCATATTACCAAAGATAAAATCAGGCTGGTTGAGCGTGATTTGATTAAATATCGCAATGAGCTTTATCAAACTTGGAATGCAGCAAATGTTTATCTGAATCTGGAAAGCGAGCCAACAAATATTGCTTTTGAATGGCTTGATGACAACAACTACAAAGGAAAAAATTTCTTCATTAATGCTGCGATTGAAAATAACCTTGAGCTAAAAGAACAAAAAATTCTTGTCAACAAATACAAATCAGAATTGTCATTTGCAAAAGTTGAGCAGATGCCAGATGTCAGTGTTTCTGCTATAAGGGAAAATGGTTCGTCCGCATCTCTTGCTGGTTCTGGTAGAGATTCTACCGGCGTTGGTCTTTCAGCCTCTATCCCATTGTTTAATCGCAATCAGGAAAAAATCGCTTCATCGGAATCTAAAATAAAAGCTCAGGAGCAGTCAGTTGAATTTCAGCGTAATCAACTGATTCAGCTTATAAGTAACGATATTAGTGAATATGAAACTTCTTTAAAGTTATCCAAAAATTTCCCTGTTTCAAATATTAAAACTATCCTCTCGCGACTTTCAGAAGCCAACTCTGATTTTAAAAAAGGTGTACTCGATTTTATTACTTACATCGAACTCGATTCTCAGGAATACCAAACAATCGATACTATTATCGATACTCAGGTTGATCTCGCTTCATCTTACGCACAGCTAATGATAAAGGTCGGCAGCTTCACTTTACCTAATTCTATTGTAGCCAAAAATGATAAATAAATTTTTTACAAAAATAATCGAGCTCCGATGGTATGTTCTTGTCCTCTTCGGACTCATTTCTCTATGTGGATTTTACTCTTTAAGTAAAGTTAAAATTGACGCCATTCCCGACATCACCAACAAGCAGGTGATCGTGAATACAAAGACCTTCGGAATGGACCCAGCAAAAATTGAGAAATCGGTAACTTATCCGGTTGAGGCTGAACTCTATGGAATTCCTGGGCTTTCAGAAATGCGCTCTATTTCAAAATTTGGATTGTCACAAATTATTCTGATCTTTCGAGATGATGTTGATATTTATTTCGCTAGAAATCAGGTCTTACAAAGAATTTCTGGCCTTCGTGATCAAATTCCAAACGGCATGTCACCAGAGATCGCGCCATTAACTACGGGAATTGGAGAAATCATCATATATCGTGTCTATAATCCAAATGGCGCAGATGATTTAATGGAATTACGCACCACTCAGCAATTTCAATTCGCACGCGAGTTAAAAAAGATTAGAGGCGTTGCGGAAGTCGACACAATTGGTGGTTTTGAGCGTGAGCTTCACCTCAACATTACTCCAGATAAAATCGCAAAATATGGTATGACGCCGGAGCGGCTAATTACCCAAATCCAAACTATCGGCGAAAATTTTGGTGGTGGCTATATTGAGCAGGATGGAAAGCAGAAGGTGGTCAGAACTTTTGCTAACATCAACAATTTTGAAGATGTGATGGATGTTCCGGTGAAGATTGATTATAGCGGAAAAGAGCTGCCTCTCAGGCATATTGTTGAGGTAAGCCCAAACTACTCACAAAGGTTGGGATCGGCAACTTATGGCGGCAAAGAAGCTGTCATTGGAACTGTGATGATGCAGTCTGGTGAAAATGCCAAAGAAGTTTTGGTGAAGGTAAAAGAAGCGATCGAAAAGCTTAACCAACGTAGCACCGGTGCTAAAATCGAAATTCTTTATGATCGTCAGTTCCTGATTGATTCAACAATCAAAACCGTGATGAAGAATTTAGCGGAAGGAATTTTATTGGTAGTTGGTGTTTTATGTCTGCTGCTCGGCAATTTAAAAGTCGGCATGATCGTGGCCTCATCACTGCTATTCTGTATTCTAATTCTTTCTGCTTGCATGAATTTCTTCGGAATTTCTGCAAACCTGATGAGTCTTGGTGCCATTGACTTTGGATTGTTAGTCGATTCCTCAGTAGTGCTGGTGGAGTACATCGTCAGCCACTTGATTATACATCGAAACAAAGAGGAAAAGGCAGAATCAATTGCCAAGTTAGTTGCGCAAGTTGCCAAGCCAATATTCGTCGGAATCACCATCATCATTTTGGTTTATGTGCCGATTTTAATGTTCACCGGAATTGAAGGAAAAACTTTTAAGCCAATGGCGATTAACGTGATCATCGCTATGACCGCTAGTTTGTTCGTGGCGTTTTTATTAATGCCAATCCTGTCGTATTTTTTGATCAATAGTGGTATCACTCATGAAAAACATCGTCTCTTTACTGTGATTATAAAGGGTTATGAAAAGTTGTTAGATAAAGCTCTGGCCAATGTGCGATTAGTAATTTTCTGCTGCGCAGGATTTTTTATTTTCTCAATTTCTCTGCTTATCATAATGCCTTCAGACTTTTTGCCTGAGCTAAATGAGGGCGATGCAGTTTACACTGTAGTGGCAAAAAATGGTGCCAGCCTCTCCAGAACTGGAGAAATTATGCAGAATATTGAACAGCAAATTTCGCAAGAAAAAGAAATAGAAAAAACTTTTTCACGAGTTGGGATAAGTGAAGCTGGCCTTGATTTAATGCCTCAAAATTCTGCTGATCTTTTTGTGATTCTGAAGAAAAAATATAAAAGCGATGCTCCAAAAATCTCAGAAAGAATTCACCAAAAAATTAAAGATAATTGCATCGATTGTGAAGTAACAGAATCTCAACCAATCAAGATGCGCTTTAATGAAATGTTGGAGGGAAGTAGAGCTGATCTGTCGCTAAAAATCTTCGGTGAAGATCTTGAAGAGTTGATGAAAATTACTGAAAAAATCAAAACTCTTCTCGCGGAAAAACCAGCGATAAAAGAGATTGAAGAGGATTTTATCAATTCGATCCGCAAAGGCTCATTCATTGATGTCGTGCCGAATTATACGCAAATTGCTAAACATCAGGTGACAATTTCTGATGTTAATAATGACCTTAAAGATGCGATGGCCGGAATTCAGGTTGGGAATTTTTATGCGACAGAATTTCCGATTTCAATTGTTCTGCATTTAAGTGAAAAAAACCGCAACGATATCAATGCAATTGGTAACATTCCTGTTGGTCTATCAGATGGAGGAAGCTTTCCATTGTCAAAAGTTACCGACTTGCGCGAAAGCGAAGACATAACTTCAATTCCACGATTGTTTGGCAAAAGATATTCCAGTCTTTCGATCTATTTGAAGGACACAGATTATGCCGGATTCATTAAAAATGCTGAAGCGGAAATTACCAAAAATAAAATCGTGCCAGCCGGTTATTACCTTGAATGGGGCGGCAGATTTGAAAATCTTAACAGCGCTAAAAAACAAATCTTCATTATCATCCCGCTGATCTTGCTGATGATATTTTTTATGCTCTACAAAATGTTTGGCTCGCTGAAAAATGTTGCGGTGGTTTTCTCTTCGGTGCCTTTTGCTTTGAGTGGAGCGATTACACTGCTGTTTATCTGTCACATTCCAATCACGATTTCGGTTTACATCGGCTTCATCGCGCTAATCGGGATTAGTCTTTTGAACTCGATAATCCTCATCGACACTTTCAAACATAATAACGATTTGAAACTGACCTGCCTCTCAAGATTAAGGCCAATTTTAATGACTGCGATTGTGGCCAGTCTTGGCTTTTTACCGATGGCATTCGGACACGGAATCGGCTCAGAAGTTCAGCAGCCAATCGCTATAACCGTAATTGGCGGTATCATCAGCTCAACGATTGCGACACTGATTTTAAGTCCGGTTTTGATCAAAAATTTTATTAATCCAAAAAAATAACTATACTATGAAACTTCCTTTAAACGACAAAAAATTTATTTTCCTGCTTTCGGCAATTACCATCGTAATCACGTTAGAGGTTTTATCGATCCTTGGAATCAATATTCCAATGCCTTATGCGCCGTTTATTTTCGCGGCATTTATTTTTGGCATTGGTCATAATGTAATTTTGAGTGGGGTAAAAGCCTTAATCAAATTTGATTTTAGTAGCATCAATTTATTGATGGTAATCGCGGCGATTGGTGCATTTTATTTGGGAGAATATCCGGAAGCGGCAGTTGTAATCGTGCTCTATGTTTTGGGCGAAAGGCTGGAAGATATTGGTATCGACAATAGCAAATCTGCTTTAGATGAGTTAGTAAACAGATCTCCAAAAACAGCTACTTTAAAGGCTACAGGAGAAAGTGTTGCCATTGATAAAATTGATATCGGAACGATAATTCAGATCAAGCCAGGCGAGTTAATTCCTTTAGATGGAAAAATTATCTCCGGAGAAACTTCGGTTGATGAGGCCGCAATCACCGGTGAACCAATTCCTAAAGACAAACGCGCTGGCGACAATTTATTTGCTGGAACCCTGAACCAATATGGTTTTGTTGAAATAGAAACCACCAAACTTTCCACCGATACAACTTTCTCAAAAATTATTCGCCTCACATTCGAAGCCTCTGCCAGCAAATCTGATACTCAGAAATTTATTCAGAAATTTTCTACATATTACACGCCTGCCATCATTGCGATGTCGGTATTACTTTTTTTAATTCCGGTTTTCGTTTTAGGTTTGGATTCAAAACATTGGCTTCAGCAGGCCATTGCGCTTTTGGTGATCGCATGTCCTTGCGCTTTGGTAATTTCCACTCCTGTGGCAATTTACGCCGCTATTGGAAACGCTTCAGCAAAAGGAGCGTTGGTTAAAGGCGGTAAATTTATTGAAGCAATGGCGAGTATTAAAGCCATTGCACTCGACAAAACCAGAACGATTACTTTTGGTAATCCGATTGTTTCCGATGTTATTCCGCTTGGTGAAATAAGTCGCGAAGAGTTGTTGGCTTGCGCCTCTGGAGCAGGAATTCTTTCCGAACATCCATTGTCGCAGGCAATAGTCAAAACCACTAAACAAGAAGGTTTTGAGCCACACCAAGTTGAAAATTTTAAAAGCGTAACCGGTAAAGGAGCGATTGCGAAATGTATGGTATGCGAAGATGAAACTGTTTATTTGGGCAAATTGCCATTCATCAAAGAACATCAACATGTATCAAAGGAAGCTGAAGAAATTGTAGCACGACTTTCCGCCCAAGGAAAAACAAGCGTGGTAGTAAGTTTTGGTGACGGAGTGGCCGGAATTATCGGTCTGATGGACGAAATAAAACCCGACAGCGCTAACGCATTAAAAGAAATAAAAGAGTTGGGAATTGAGCCTGTAATGCTCACCGGCGACAATAAAAATTCTGCTCATTACATTGCTTCCCAAGTGGGAATTGAGAAAATATTCGGCGATTTATTACCCGAAGATAAATCAACAAAAATCACCGAATTATTGCAGCAATATCAAAATGTGGCAATGGTTGGTGATGGTATAAATGATGCACCAGCACTCGCGGTGAGCACTGTTGGAATTGCAATGGGAGCAGCAGGAAGCGACACCGCAATTGAGACCGCAAACATCGCTTTGATGAATGACAAGCTTTCTCTCATTCCTTTTTTAGTTCGATTAAGCAGAGCGACTTTGCGTCAAATAAAAATCAACACTGCCGGCGCGATACTGGTAAAAGTTATTTTTATCGCTCTGGCATTTCTCGGTCACAGCAATTTGGTGTTTGCCATTGCAGCTGATGTGGGAGTAACGCTAGTGGTAATTTTTAGAAGTTTGAATCTGATGAAGTTTGAGAATTCTTCCGAGGAAATAGGTTTGCAAAAAATGAAGTTGGCAAATTTTCCTCAAGAAAAACACTCGCATAAAACTAAAAAATCTGATTGTTGTTAAGAATAATTCATTTCACTCATTTGAAGAAATTATGAAAAAAGTTTTATTTCTCTTAAGTTTTTTAATTACATTCCAAGCCTTACCGGTGCTGGCTAAAACCTATGATCTTGAGATCAAAAAACAGAATGTGTTTATCACTGGCAAGGCGGTTGAAGCGATCACAATAAATAATTCAATTCCTGGTCCAACTTTACGCTGGCAAGAAGGGGAAGATGTTGTGATGCAGGTTAAAAACTCGATGAATGAAACAACTTCGATTCACTGGCACGGAATTTTGCTTGATGGAAAATTTGATGGAGTGCCTGGATTAAACGGATTTCACGGCATTGCACCGCACACAACTTTCACTTACAAATTCAAAATCAGGCAGAATGGAACTTACTGGTATCACTCCCACTCCAATTTGCAGGAAGCTCGGGGTGTTTATGGTTCGATTGTTATTGAACCAAGCGAAACCAAAACTGATCGCGACTATGTCATCGTGCTTTCTGACTTCAGTGAAGAAAATCCAAATACCATTTTAAACAATCTCAAAATCGACTCCGGATATTACAACTACAACAAGCGCACGATTTTTACTTTTTTTAAAGATATAAAAAAGAACGGATTTTCTGACACGCTACGCGATTATATGGATTGGGGCTCAATGCGTATGGACCCTACAGATTTATCTGATGTCACCAAATATCATTTCTTAACAAATGGCAAAACCGCAGAACAAAATTGGACTGGGATTTTTAAAAAAGGTGAACGCATAAAACTGCGTTTCATCAACGCTTCAGCGATGACACTTTATGACGTTTCAATCCCTGGTCTTAAAATGAAATTGGTAGAAGCCGATGGTCAACCAGTTAAGCCAATCTCAATTGATGAATTCCGTTTTGGCGTTGCTGAAACTTATGATGTCATCGTTGAGCCAAAAGAAGATAAGGCTTACACAATTTTTGCCGAATCAATTGACCGCACCGGATATGCCAGAGGAACTCTTGCACCAAAAGAAGGAATGGTTGGAAAAATTCCGCCAATGCGTCCAAGGGCGGTTTTAACGATGGCCGATATGGCAATGGGAGGTATGGATCACAGCAACATGCAAGGCATGAGTGGTGATGAAATGGGCGACATGAAAAATATGGATCACTCGAAGATGGGACATGATATGAGTGGCATGGATATGGATGATATAAAAAGCGGTTGGGCGCAGCGCGGCACACCAAAAGGCAATAAAGCTTTAGAATATTCTGATCTGATTTCTCTTTATCCGCAAAAAGATTTACGTGAGCCAACTCGTGAAATTGAATTCAAGTTTGGCGGCAGCATGAACCGTTATATCTGGACAATTAACGGCGAAAAATTCCCAAAACCAATGCACTTAAAATATGGCGAAAGAGTGCGCCTGAAGTTTGTTAATGAAACCATGATGGCGCATCCAATTCATCTTCACGGCATGTTCATGCAACTTGAAAATGGCCAGCCAATGAAATGGATGCCAAATAAGCACACGGTTCTTTTGCCTCCAGCACAAACCGTTACATTACTTTTAACCGCCGATGAAGCGGGCGAATGGGCATTCCATTGCCACCTTCTTCTTCACATGGCAAGCGGCATGATGACTAGCGTTACTGTTGATAAGGGAGGCAAATAATGAAAATAAAACTCCTTCTGAACTCATCTTTATTATTTTTCTTTTTTAACGGAATTGTTGTGGCGCAAGATGTAAAACAAGAAATGAACCATGGTGATGAACATCAACAAATTTATCATTCTTTTACTGTCGAAGCCGATGTTGGCGAAGCGCGTGATGGTCGTTCAAAAGGCTTTGATCTTTCCGGCTGGGTTGGTGGCGATTACAATCGCTTATGGATCAATAGTGAGAAAAAAAATTACGGAAACTACGAACAAAAATTTGAAGCTCAGGCGCTTTACAGTAGAAATTTTACACAATTTTGGGATGCGCAAATTGGTGTATCTCATGATTTTAGCACTGATTTTACTTCCAATAATTTAAACTATTTAACCATCGGATTAGAAGGTCTCGCTCCACAAATGTTTGAAACCAAAGCACAAGTTTTCTTGAGTGAAAAAGGTAATTACAGCGCAAGGTTAAAGCAGGAAGTTGATATTTTTATTACGCAAAAACTAATCACTCAGCCTTATTTTGAGACGGAACTTTTTGCACAAGATGTTAAAGAACTACAGGTTAAATCCGGAATTTCCGATTTGGAAATTGGCGCTGAAACAAGATACGAAATCACCCGCAAATTCGCCCCATATTTTGCACTTCGCTACCACACCAAAACTTTTGGCACAGCAGATTTAGCAAAACAACTAGGCCAAAGAGTTGATAATTTTATCGTTGCCGCGGGGATAAGATTGAGATTCTAAAGCTGCGACAAGTTCGCAAATGAGACAAAAATTTTGCCCGTAGAAATACTTAGATGAGTTTAGTGAGACATCATAAAGCCTATATTTAGAGGCTAAACTGTTTGAAGAAGGTTAAGCATATTTGGAGAAACGGAGAGAGAAATACCGAGAAATTGGCAGCAATTCAGAATTTCAGAGAAGAAGCGGTGAAGGCGAATCAAAAAATACAACCCCCCTTGATCCCGCAAATACAGGGATTGGAGGGGATATAAAAAATTACAAAAACTGAGCGGAGATAGTTTTTGAGCTGTAGTTATGGCGGATGGGGTGAGATTCGAACTCACGGAATGCTTTCACACTCGGCAGTTTTCAAGACTGCTGCCTTAAACCACTCGGCCACCCATCCATTTAATTTTCGTAAAAGTTGCGGAAAAATTCTTTCTTTGTTTGAAAAAAATTTGAATCCGCAAAAATTAAGACGGCGCAAGTTATTTTGAGAAAAGTTAAATGCAAGGTCGAGAATTCGTTTGTTTGGCAAAAATTTACGATCGACTTAGCTTTGTTTTTTTGATTTTAATTTTTCCTCAAAAATCCTTCGTTACTGCGATCAAGAGATTTGTTGTTTGGTATAAATCAAAATAATTCTGACCTATGCCAAACTACAAATCTTTACTCTCGTTCTTTTTTGTCACCCCGTCTTCATGACGGGGTCTAGCGGGATTTTTTTAGACCCCGTCGTGAAGACGCCGTGACAATTTGAGGGTAAGATTTGTAGCTTGGTATAGGAAAAATAATGAGAAATACTAATATTCTTACCTTTTAGCGTGATTTAGGTAATTTATAAGTTCCTTGAAATTCTTTTAGCGTCGGGCTCAATTTTATTGATAATGGCGCGTCGCAAAATGATGTGACATAGAAGGTTTGCAACTACGAGATTTAAGGCGATTAGGGTGATAATTTTTGCTGTTGAAATTATGGAGAATCGATCAATTCCAACCCCAACCAACATTAATGGAATTACGTAGCAATTTGCGACCATAACCACGTGAGTCATGGTGAAAACGTCTTTGGCTTTTAAGAAAGAAATTGCTGATATAACGAGAAACAAAGCTGCGATAACGGCGATGATTAAAGCGATAAATTCCATGAGTTAAATTTTTTTCTTGTTGAAAAGTAAAAAAAGCACAGCGACTAATTTTAGCAAAAAAAGCAGAATTACGATGTCGAGAATCGCGTCAAAATTAGCAATCGAATTTACCAAAATAAGAATGATGATATTGGTAAAAATGAAGTAAAAGCTCAGAATTTTTTCGTAAGAATTGTTTGCGATGAAAAACCGCGTCACAACAACCGCAAGGGAAATAATAATAAAAAACGAAATTATCTCAGACATTTGTTGTTTTTAGTATTTGCGACATTGCCCTAATAAATTCCACTCGGATTATTATTTGAAGATTCTTCTTCCTGACTTTCTTCAGAGTTCGTTTCTGCTTCGCTGTTAGAGCCAATATTTTCCAAAGAATCTTCGGCTTTAAATGCTTCAAAAAAAACATTTTGCTTTGGAGTTAATGGAGTTGGAAATTTGCCAGTGACGCGATCAATTTTTACAAATTTTACAGAACTTGGAATTCTAAATGGAGTTGAAGAAGTGTCTTTTAAAGCTTCTTTCATAAAATCGATAAAAACTGGCAGGGCAACAGAGGCGCCAGTTTCGGAAGAACCAAGTGTTTTTGGATTGTCGAAACCAATGTA
>CAYVKI010000031.1:0-3374 GCA_964452075.1 uncultured Rhizobium sp. | reverse complement strand
AATTTCCGCCAATGGTTTTTCCTATCGATTTTGCTCTCGCTGCAGTGCCGCGATCAACAACTCCTTGAAGCATTGATGTAATTTGATATGCCGTGGCGGAATCAATTATTTGTTCTTTGCTTTCATCTAAGTAAGGAACTGGAAGTTCGCTAACGTCTTTTGAAACATAGTCATTTAAATTGTTGATAGAGCAATTATTGCAATTTCTTTTGTCTCGGCGATATATGGTTTTTCCGTCGCGATCTTGAATTTTTTCAATCATTGCGGGGGTGATTTTTTTACCGCCATTAACCATCATCGAATAAGCCGTTGCCATGCGCAATACGGTTGTTTCTGTTGATCCAAGAATTAGAGAGTAAATTTTTTGAGGATCGTCATTTACGCCAAGTTTTTTAACAACATCTACAACTTTATCTAACCCAATCTGATCTGCCATTCTAACCGCGGTAACGTTGCGAGATTGTTCAAGTCCGGTGCGTAAAGTGGTTGGTCCGTAAAATTCATTGGAATAATTGGTTGGGCGATACGGAGGCAAGCCAAATCCTTGATTTAGCGACACTTCTTCATCCATAATTATGGTTGCGGGAGTCATGCCATTTTCAAGCGCGGCAATATAGCCAAATGTTTTCATGGTTGACCCTGGTTGACGCATTGCTTGGGTTGCGCGATTAAACTGATTTGGCAAATCAACATAACCACCCATCATTGCCAAAACTCTTCCAGTGTGAGGATCCATTGCTAAAAATCCGCCATTTACTTCTGGAATTTGGCGCAACGAGTAGTTTTCGCTATCTTTTATTTGCTCAACCAAAACAACATCACCAATATTTAAAATGTCGGAAATCTTTTTTGGAACTGGCCCCAAAGAGTTAACGTTAATATGTTTTCGCGCCCATTTTAGCGAGGCAAAATCAATTGAACCAAGTTTACCATTTTCAATGCCAATGGCTGCGGTATTTTTAGTCAGAGAAAGCACTACTGCCTTACACCAATTGTCGCGATAAAGTTTTTTTGGATCAATTTTTTGCAACTCTTCTTGCCATTTGCCGTTGGCATCAATTTTAGCAATTGCGCCTCGATAACCATGTTTTCTGTCATAGTCTTCAATGCCTTTTCCAAAAGCTTCCTCAGCAATTTTTTGTAAGCGCGGATCTAGGGTTGTGCGTACAACTATTCCATTTTCAAAAACGCTATCAGATCCGTAAAGCTCAGTTAGTTCTTTTTTAACCGCATCAGAAAAAAAGTTAGCTTTGGTAATTTCGTCATCTTCTTTAACTTTGAGAACAATCGGTTGTTCAATTGCCAATTCAGCTTCTTTTTCTTCAATAAAACCTTCTTCAACCATTCGACCAATTACCCAATCGCGTCGCGCTTTTGCTTTATCAAGATTTTTGCGAGGATCTAATTTTGACGGAGCTTTTGGCAAAGTGGCGAGTAGGGCAACTTCTTCTATTGTTAGGTCATCGATTGATTTATTGAAATAAACTTGTGCCGCTGCGGCAACGCCATAAGCGCCAGATCCAAGATAAATTTGGTTTAAATAAAGTTCTAAAATACGTTCTTTTGAGAAAGCTTGAGACATGCGATATGCCAGAATTGCTTCCTTAATTTTGCGCTGAAAAGTTCTTTCTTTGGTAAGTAAAAAGTTTTTTACTACTTGCTGAGTAATGGTGGAAGCCCCGCCCATGCTAGGTTCGCCAGTGACAACTGAAAATATGTTGCGAATAGATGTGCGAAAAATTGCCAGCAGGTCAATGCCTGAATGTTGGTAAAAATTTGAATCTTCAGCAGCTAAAAAAGCGTTAATTAAGTTTTTAGGAATTGTGTCTATTGGCACAAATACGCGCTTTTCCTTAGAGAATTCAGAGATCAGAGATCCGTCGGCAGCATATAACCTTGTGGTTATCATGGGATTGTAGTTTTTTAGCTGCTCGTAATCTGGAAGATTTTCGCTATATCTTTTGAAGATAAAAAATCCCATCATGATTACAACTAAAGCTAGAAACACAAGGGTTGCGATGATAGTACTGATGGTTTTGTTCATAGAAACTTATTGTAAACTGTTCTTTGAGAAATATTCGTCAATTGCCTTAACTAAACTTTCAGCTACCAGTCTTTTGTAGCTTAAGGTGTTCATCAATTTTTCTTCTGATTTGTTAGATAAATAACCCAATTCAATCAAAGTTGAAACCATGTCCGGAGCTGTAAGAACAGCAAATCCAGCAAAACGGTGAGTATTTTGCAAAATATTAATTGAAGAATTGCGAACAGATTTAATGGCAATATTGGCGAAGAGAGCCGAACCATTCATAGCCTCTCGCTGAGATAAGTCAATTAGAGTTTTCATTATATCTTGACTGGCTCCAGAGAAACTAACTCCGTTAATAATATCGGCGCGATTTTCTTTTTGAGCTAAAAGTTCCGCCTGTTTATCCGAAGATTTTTCTGACAAGGTATAAATTGAAAAGCCAGAAACTTCAGAATTAGAAATTGAGTTTGCGTGCAGAGAAATAAACATATCAGCTTTTTTTCTGCGAGCTAATTCAACGCGTTTTTTTAAAGGAATAAAAATATCACTGTCGCGAGTTAAATAAACTTTATAACGCTTAGTGTTTCCAAGTTGGCGACCAAGTTCTTTGGCGTAAGAAAGCGTGATATTTTTTTCTTTGCTGCGGGCAAAATTACCTATTGTTCCGGGGTCTTTTCCGCCATGTCCGGCGTCAATAACAATTATAGGAAGTCGAGTGTTTTTTTGATTAGAAATTGATTTTGGCGTTTTGCGCACAAGATAAGTAAAAGAGCCATCAATATTGGTGACTTTTGTGGTTTCTACCTCAAATTCTTTAACTTTTTCGGTAACAAAATCTTCAGCAGATTCAGTTTTTGTTTCAGCGGCAGATGATTTTATTCCGACTATTTCAGCTGTTATTTTTCCAGATTGGTTTTTTGTTTTTTCAAATTTGATTTTTTCAATATCAATCTTTTGTTTTAAATCAAAAACGAGTCGTAAGGTTTTATCAGTTTTTTTGCTGCGAAATTCAGAGATAAAGCTGGGCAGAGATGGTTTTAAGTTCTGATTTTCTAGATCTGTATTTGATATATCGACAACCAAGCGGTTTGGATTAGCTAAGGTAAAAACCTTAAAAGCCTCTTTTTTGTCCAAATAAATTTCTAAGTGATTTTTTGGCGTAAAAGAGATGTTTTTTACTAATGTTTCGGTCGTTGCAGAATCGGAGTTACTCGATATTGGCAGCAATATTAAGGCAACAATCAGCCATAAAGGCACTGTCGCAAATCCGCTTTTGCAAAAAATTTTTAAGCGATTCATTTTTTCGCGACGCAGTGGATAAAGACATCCATGAGGAGCGAAAAAA
>CAYVKI010000030.1:14511-15163 GCA_964452075.1 uncultured Rhizobium sp. | reverse complement strand
GTTATTTGGTAGAGATGTGAGCCTTGAGCAGTTATATAAATCCAAAGAAGTAAGACCATCTGGCAGGTTATCTGGCAGAGATCTGAGGCTTGAGCAGTTATATAAATCCAAAGAAGTAAGGCTAGCTGGTAGGTTATTTGGTAGAGATGTGAGCCTTGAGCAGTTATATAAATCCAAAGAAGTAAGATTGGTTGGTAGGTTATCTGGTAGAGATGTGAGGCTTCGGCAGTTAGATAAGTACAAAGAAGTAACACTTTCAGAGCTGATTCTGTTTAATAAATCATCGGTTAATTGTCCGTTAACCAAATCTTGATCAGAAATTGTCATGCGCGTCATAAAATCTCCTTAAATACGAGTTAAAAACTATTTGGGCTTCAAGAAGCGGCTAAGTTGAAAACATCAAAACAGCCAAATCCACAATATCAACTAACAAATTGCATGAACGTGAGGACGTGGTCGGAGAAATCGTCCTGTAAAGTTATGATTTTCCATTTCCCTCGTCATTGCGAGCGCAGCGAAGCAATCCGGGTTCCGAGCTCGTTACAAGATGGAGTGCCTCGCTGCGCTCACAATGACGGAGATACCTTTCTGCCCGGGGGGGGGGTTGTGGAACAGAAAGAAAAATGGGGGGGAAAGGTAGGGAAAACACGCC
>CAYVKI010000030.1:0-14398 GCA_964452075.1 uncultured Rhizobium sp. | reverse complement strand
GTTATCCCTTCGTTCTCCCTGGCGGGCCTCCTGCGTCCCCCGCCCCCCCCCCCGGCGGGGTTAAGGCTGCGCCGGTTGGTGGTTTAAGGAGTTTTGTTTGAGTGCGTTATTGGGGAAATGAAAGTGTGGACGGATTTACAAACTCCATCCAGCGCTGGAGTGGTTTAAGACGGGTTCTTAGAGTTCTTCACCCCTCGAATTCGATCTTTCTTTAACCGCGCTAATCGTGCTCGCTGAGATTTTTGGTTGTGGACTCTCTTTTTTATTCCGCGCCTCTTCATCAAGGTGGTTTTTGATTATTTTTACCGCATCCACGTTTCTCGCGCTTAAAACAACCTCTCCTGCATTCTGCTGTCTTTTATTTCTGATTTTTACATCAGATCCTTTTTCGAGTAGGGTTTTGAATATTTTATTGTGACCAAGTGCGCCGCTATACATCAAAGCTGTCCAGCCATCTCTATTTTGAAGATCTGGATTGGCTTTTTCTTCAAGTAGTAGTTTTGCAATTTTCTCGTGACCCTTATCGGACGCGAACATCAGAGGCGTCCAACCATTCCTATTTTGAAGATCAGAATTGGCGTTATTTTTGAGTAATAATTTTGTGATTACTTCGTTGTTTATATCAGATGCGAACATCAAAGGCGTCCAACCATCCATATCTTGAAGATTCGGATTTGCTTTTCCTTCGAGTAATAACCCAATAATTTCTTTGCGAGAACCCCTGGATGCGGCTATTAGAGCCGTCCAGCTGTATTTATTTTGCAAATCCGGATTGGCTTTTTCTTCGATTAGCAGTTTCACAATTTTCTCGTGACCCTTATTGGATGCCAACATTAAAGCCGTCCAACCACCCTCATCTTGAAGATCCGGATTGGCTTTTCTTTCGATTAGTAGCTTCGCAATGGCCTCATAACCTTTATTGGATGCCAACATTAAAGCCGTAAAACCATCTTTATTTTGAAGATCCGGATTGGCTTTTCCTTCGAGTAATAGCTTCGCAATTGCCTCATAACCTTTGTCGGAGGCGACCATTAAAGCTGTCCAACCAGACTCATCTTGAAGATCCGGATTGGCATTTCTTTCGAGCAATAATTTCACGTTTTTTGTGCAACCTTTATCGGACGCGACCATTAAAGCCGTACGGCCATTTTTATTTTGGAAATTCAGATTATCGGAGTTTCTTTCGAGTAATAGTTTTGTAATTTCTTCGTTATCTTCACTGGACGCGATCATTAAAGCCGTAATATTTTTCTGTCCTCTGAAATTGAAGGCCTTCGGATTGTTTGATAAGATGTTTTTAATTCTTCCGTATTCTTTGTTGTCACTCAGTTTGGTTAGAAGCATCACAAAAGCTTTGCCCATCGAGGCCGTTAATTCTTCATTAGTCAATTTTTCCACTGCAAAACTTTTATCGCCATCAACCAAGGCGTGAGCTTGTTCGAAATTATGCGATTCTTTGGCAATTTCGATTAGATGTTTTTGATAATTTTCCGCTGACCAAACTTGTTCATCCAATATCGAGCCTTCATCTCCTCGACCAAACATTTTTGGTTTGTAAGTTTTTAGTTTGTTATCGACCTTCGTTGCGACGATTAGACTTTCTCCGGAGTCGATTAGTGCATCAATGATTCTATAACGATCGTTGTTAACGATATTTTGTAGGCGGCCTTCAAGATAGTTGTATAGTCCTGTATATTCGTCGCCATGCAAATACAAAACTTGGCCGTTTTTAAGCGAATTGTTGAGGTTATTAAGATATGTTTTGTCGTGAAAATTTGAGCCAATGAAGCAAGCCGCAAAGTGAAATTTTCTAATGTTGATGAATGGGCTTTTATTAACGGCTTCAATTATATCGGTTATTTTGAAGCAGTTTTTTTCCGATAGGCAAATGATTGGCGATCCCGAATTTACTTTCCTGCCATGGCTCTGTGAAACCAATTGATCAAAATTATCCCTCTCTAAATGTTTTATTATATCGCCGATATTTTGGTGATTTGTTGCGAGGAAAAAATTTTCTGCAGCTAAACTCGGCTCAAAAGTTTCTTTAAGAAAATCTATTCCATTTTCTTCGAGGCGCACCGTCACAAGAGTTTTGCCTCTTGATGTTGATAAAGGTGCTGCGGCTGATCCCGAAAAAATTGAAAGTGCCGCCGTCAATAATTTTAGTGGATTCCACATGTTTAATTTGATTGGTTGCAGGTAAACAAAGTTTTAATCGAGGATAGTTTTGGTTCGTTCTCGTGAGCTTCCTCATAAACTTCTATGGCGCGATTTAACTTCGCTAACGCCCGCAGCTTGGTCTTTTGTTGCTAGGTAATTAGATGGATATCTGATATCGCAATCTTTGACCTCTAGGATTTGTGTCTTAAATACAAGTTGAAAACATCAAAACAGCCAATCCATATTGTTCAAGCATAACTTACCTCCAATAACATTTAAGGAATTGGTTTTCTCTTACTCTCAAGATAGTTACTAAAATTTTAGAATTTAAGAATATTTTTCTTAAGCATTATTCTGGTTAAATTATAGCTCTGTTACAAAACAAGTTTTTCCATCTAATGGCTTGATTTTAAAATCTCTGTTTTTAGGTTGATTTTTGTTAAATTTCCAACAGTAAAACAACATAAAATTTTGCGTTTAGCAGAGTTTTTATTTTATTAATCTCTAACCGAAACCCGCGCTGCAATGGCGTAAAATCAGGTTTCAAAACTCCAAACATTATGACAAAACAATCTCACGAACAGGAAAATCCTTTTGCCCAAGAAAATTTTGCGGCACTTTTTGAGGAATATGAAAAAGACAGTCAAAAATTAGTTGAAGGCACCGTTGTAAAAGGTGTAATTGTAGGCATTAACGATAAAGGTGTTGCCGTTGATATTGGTGCTAAATCAGTTGGCTTTATTGACCTTGCTGAATTTAAAAGAGACGGCGAAATCAACGAAGGTGATGTTGTAGATGTGTTTCTTGAACGCCTCGAAAACAAAAGAGGTGAATTAATTATTAGTCGCGACAACGCTAGAAGATATACAAACTGGTATTTCCTAAAAAATTGCCTTGAAGACAAAACAACAATCGAAGGTGAAATTATTGGAAAAGTTAAAGGCGGTTTTGCTGTTGACGTAAATGGCATCACTTGCTTCTTACCAAGAAGCCAAGTTGATACAATGCTTTTAGCTGACGATACTTTTTTGGTTAACAAAATTGAAAAACTTCAAGTTCTTAAAATTGACGATATTCGTGGCAACGTCGTGGTTTCTAGAAGAGCAATTCTTGAAACTCAGCGCAATGTTGAGAAAGACAAAGTTCTTGCCACAATAAAAGTTGGCGACGCTCTAGATGGCGTTGTTAAAAACATTACCGACTACGGCGCATTTATCGACTTCGGTTCTTTCGACGGATTATTGCACTTAACCGACATCTCTTGGTGTCGCGTTAGACATCCATCTGAAGCATTGAAAGTTGGCCAAGAAGTTAAAGTTCAAGTAATCAAATTTGATGCCGAAACTAAACGCGTTTCACTCGGCATGAAACAATTACAACAAAACCCTTGGGAATCAATTGCTCAAAGATATCCAGTTGGAGCAGTTGTTAAAGGTAAAGTCACCAACATGACAACCTACGGCGCTTTCGTTGAAATTGAAGCGGGCATTGAAGGTTTAGTTCACGTTTCAGAAATGAGTTGGTTAAAAAACAATACCACTCCAAACAAATTGATTACCTCTGGTCAAGAAGTTGAGGTTATGGTTTTAGACATCAACTCACAAAGCCACCGTATTTCTCTAGGCATGAAACAATGCGAGAAAAACCCTTGGCAAGAATTTTCAGAAAAACATCAAGTTGGTGATGTTGTTGAAGGCGTAGTTAGAAACTTCACTGAATTCGGTTTATTCGTTGGCTTTGACAGCGGAGTTGACGGATTAATCCACGTTTCCGATATTTCATCTGAAGGATCTGCAGAAGAAATTTTAAAACAATTTAAGAAAGACGAAAAAATCAAAGTTATGGTTCTAGGCAGCAACTATGAAAAAGAACGTATCAGCCTTGGAATCAGACAATTAACCAGCACAAGCTTTAAAGAAGATCTTGAAAAACTCGATGTAAACTCAATCGTTTCTTGCGTGATCATCAATGTTAAAAAAGACTTTTTAGAAGTTGAATTAGACAGTGGCTTGAAAGCTATTATCAAAAGACTTGATTTGTCTAACAGCAAACAAGATCAAAAAACTGAAAAATATGAAGTTGGCGACAGAATTGAAGCCAAAGTTATGTTATTCAATAAAGTTAGTGGCAAATTGTTGCTTTCGATCAAAGACATGGAGTCTGACGAACAAGAAGCTCACATCTATTCTGCCACAGACAGCGGAACTACACTTGCTAGCGTTTCTGGAGAATTCTTAGAATCTCTAGCGGCCGCTCAAAAAGAAAATAATAAAGAATAAAATGTCCGACAATCTTGCCGCTCTACTTTATTTAAAAAGCAAGGTACATAAATGGAAAAACATCGCTTTCTTACTTGGTGTTTTTTTCACATTACTTGTTATTAAATTAATAGTAGGCGGCAGTTTGTCAGATGGTGCAATTGTTGGTGATTACATTGCTAATGTGAAGATAGAAGGTGTCATTTTTGAAGATGATTTTCGTAGCAAAATGCTACAAGAAATTGCAGAAGAAAAATCAATTAAAGCTGTTATCGTAAATATCGACAGCCCCGGTGGTGGAATTGTGGGCAGCGAAATTTTGTTTGAAGATCTGCGTGCAATAGCTGCAAAAAAACCAATAGTTGTTATAATGGGTTCGGTTGCTGCATCTGGCGGTTACATGGCAGCAGTTGCTTCCGACTACATTATTGCTCACAACGGAACTTTGACTTGTTCAATTGGCGTTTTAATGGAATCTCAAGAATTTACCGAACTTGCAAAAAAAGTCGGGGTTAAATTCAACACTTACAAATCAGGCCCTCTGAAAGCCGCTCCATCTCCTTTTGAAAAATCTAATCCTTTAGTTGATAGCGTTGTACAAGAATCAGTTTTAGATTCTTATCAATTTTTTGTAGATTTAGTAAAAGATAGAAGAGGAAATAGAATTAAAAAAGATGCTGTAAAAATTGCTTTTGATGGTCGCGTATTTACTGGAAGACAAGCCTTAAAAGTTGGATTAATTGATGAAATTGGCGGAAAAGATCAGGCAATTTCTTACTTAGAAGCAAATAAAATTAATGCTAAAAAAATACCAATTCACGATATTGAAATTACAAAAAAAGAAGAAAAGTTTTTAGATAAATTTGTAGGCCTTCTACCATTTTTAAATGGTGCAAAATCTACAAATAGTGGTGGACAAATTATGGCAATTATGAATTAAAAATATGGTTTAAAACCGCGTCAGAATTGGTTTTAAACTTGTGTTTGCTATTTAAATTCTTCTAATTTAGGTTGCCGCCCCTCGAGTCTTTTTAAGGCTCTTTTTTAGTTTTTTTAAACAAACTTTATATCAACAAACTATAATTTTTATGACTAACAACAACGAGATTTTTGACAGAGTTAAAAAAATCATCATCAACCATTTAGGTGCAGAAGAAGCAAAGGTTGTTGAGGCTGCAAATTTTATCGACGATTTAGGCGCAGACAGCTTAGACCAAGTTGAATTAGTTATGGCTTTCGAAGAAGAATTCGGAATTGAAATTCCTGATGAAGCTGCAGAAAAAATCACAACTGTTGGCAGCGCAGTAAAATATATCTCTGAAAACATGTAATTTTTGGTTACATATTTAGGCAAAAAACCCGGGATTTCTTAATTGGAATCTCGGGTTTTTTGTTTTTAATTTTTGGTCAAAAAATAATCACTTGAAAACAAAATAAACTTGTTTGAAAAATTACCTACTAAATTAGTCGGGTATACCAAAGTAAAACTATATACCAAAGTACAAATCTTTACTCTCAAATTGTCACGGCGTCTTCACGACGGGGTCTAAAAAAATCCCGCTAGACCGTCATGAAGACGTGGTGACAAAGAAAAAGAGTGGGAGTAAAGATTTGTAGTTTGGTATAGTCCTTTTTTACTTTGGTATATTTCTCAAAAATTATAAAAGTTATATGATTTTAACCACGAAAGGTCGCTACGCCGCAATGGCAGTAATTGAAATTGCTGACAGTGCAAATGGTGAGCCTCTTTCACTTCTTGCAATTTCGCAACGTCAGCAAATCTCGCTCTCTTATCTCGAGCAGATTTTTGCCAAATTAAAAAAAGCGGGAATTGTTAAGTCAGTTAAAGGCCCTGGTGGTGGATATTTTTTAGGAAAAACTCGCGAAGAAATTACCGTTGCTGAAATTATTAAAGCAATTGGCGAGCCAATTAAAATGACACGCTGCACTAAAGTTCAAAAAAGCTGCGTTGGCAAAGCCAGCGCTAAATGCAAAACCCACCATTTGTGGCAAGGTTTAGAAAATAAAATTTATGAATATCTTAACTCAATTTCTCTAGGAGACATCTGCAAATGATTTACTTCGACTACAACGCCACAACTAAAATTTCCGCTGAAGCTTTAACAAAAATGTTGGAAGTTTATCAATTTCCCCTAAACAGCTCCGCTGTTCATCAATTGGGTCGTAAAGGAAATCAATTTGTTGAAGAAGCTCGCAAAGAATTAAAAAATCTTTTAGGCGCAAGAAGCTACGAAGTTATTTTTACTAGCAGCGCAACTGAAGCAACCAACACACTAATGTTTGGCTGCAAAGTAAACACAATCTTGTTCACCGCAATTGAGCATGCCTCAGTTTATGAATGTCGCCCTGCCGACAAAAAAGTAATTGAATTTAATGTTTTAGAAAATGGTTTAGTTGACGTTGCTGATCTTGAGCAAAAACTAAACACCCTGCCCGATTCTAACTTTTTGGTTTCAGTAATGCTTGCCAATAATGAAACTGGCGCAATTCAACCAATTGAGCAAATTTCAAAACTAGTTCATCAAAAAGGCGGGCTTTTTCACTGCGACATCGTTCAGGCGGTTGGTAAATTTGAAATTGATCTAGAAAAACTTAATGTCGATTTTGCATCAGTTTCAGCACATAAACTAAATGGCCCTCAAGGAGTTGGTGCACTTTTATTTAGAAAAGGGTTGGACATCAAACCTCTAATTTACGGCGGAAAACAAGAAAAATCAAAACGCGCTGGAACAACAAATGTTGCTGGAATTGCTGGTTTTGGCGAAGCTTGCAAACAAGCCAAAGGGAAAATGGCAGCTTACGAAAATGTTAAAAAATTGCTTGATTTTCTTGAAAGCGAATTCAAAAAAATTGGCGGCTCGGAAGTTAGATTTTTTGCTGACCAAGTTGAAAGACTGCCAAACACAAGCTACATCGCGCTTCGCAACTCCGACAGCCAAACACAACTAATCAATTTTGATTTAAACGGAATTTGCGTAAGCTCTGGCCCAGCCTGCTCTTCTGGTGCCGCCACTGCTTCTCGCGCTTTAAAAGCAATGAAAGTAACTCCTGATTTTTCAGCCTCAGCAATTCGCGTTAGCTTAAGCACCGATAGCACTAAGGAAGAAGTAGAAAAATTCATTCAAGTTTGGGGTGATTTTTACCAAAAAACTAAAAACGAAAATCTTTAAAAACCCTACAAAAAAACAAAAAATGACCATTAAATTACCAATTTATCTCGACTATCAATCTACCACTCCAATGGATCCACGCGTGATTGACGTAATGGTTGATTGCATGAAAAACGATTTCGGCAATCCACATTCACGCACCCACGCTTTGGGCTGGAAGGCGGAAGAAATGGTAGAAATTGCTCGTCGTCAAGTGGCTGATTTAATCAACGCCGATCCAAAAGAAATTTTCTTCACTTCGGGTGCTACAGAATCAAACAACATTGCAGTTAAAGGCGTTGCTCACTTCTACGGCGAAACTGGTAAAAAACATGTAATTACAATCGCCACCGAACATAAATGCGTGATTAATTCGGTGCGCGACCTTGAGCAGGAAGGTTTTAAAGTTACTTTCTTGCCTGTTCAACAAAATGGCTTGGTTGATTTAAACAAACTTGAAGCCGCAATTACCAACGAAACCTGTTTGGTTTCAATAATGGCGGTGAACAATGAAATTGGCGTGATTCAACCGCTAAAAGAAATTGGCGCACTTTGCCGCAAAAAAGGCGCGTTTTTTCACACTGACGCCGCCCAAGCTTTTGGCAAAATTCCACTCGATGTAAACGATATGAACATTGATTTAATGAGTATTTCAGGTCACAAAATTTATGGCCCGAAAGGAATTGGAGCAATTTTTATTCGCCGCAAACCAAGAGTTAGAATTAAATCAATTATTTCTGGCGGCGGACAAGAACGCGGAATTCGCTCGGGAACTTTGGCAACGCCTTTGGTTGTTGGCTTAGGAAAAGCTGCCGAAATTGCTAAAAACGAAATGGCAAAAGATGAAGCTCACATCAAAAAACTTAGCGACAAACTTTATCAAGCCGTAATGGCAACTACGCACGTCTATTTAAACGGCGACAAAGAAAAACGCATTCCCGGAAATTTGAATTTCTCTTTTGCTGGAATTGAGGGCGAATCAATGATCATGGCAATCAAAGATTTAGCGGTTTCAAGCGGCTCAGCCTGCACCTCTTCTTCGCTAGA
The DNA here is from genome assembly GCA_964452075.1 of uncultured Rhizobium sp. Classification (GTDB taxonomy): domain Bacteria; phylum Pseudomonadota; class Alphaproteobacteria; order Rickettsiales; family UBA1997; genus UBA2645. The sequence goes on along the minus strand of CAYVKI010000030.1, from coordinate 5,763 downwards.
ACCTTCTTATGTTTTGCACGCTTTGGGTGTTGAAGACGAATTAGCTCACACTTCAATTCGCTTTGGAATTGGCAGATTTACAACCGAAGAAGAAATTGATTACGCAATAAATTTACTACAAAGCAAAATTCAAAAACTGCGCGACCTAAGTCCGCTTTGGGAAATGATGCAAGAAGGAGTCGACATCAAAAGCATTAACTGGAAATCGCACTAAGGAAATTAAATTTGCCTTTGGCAAATTTAGTGAATATTGAGTTGCTGCGCAGCGAGTGAATCGCTGCATCCGCAACAAAGATTTATTTTTAAAATCACACCAAAAACCCAATGAAAAAAGAAGATATTAAAAAATTTATGGATCTATTCGATCAGATAAAACAAGTCTCTGACACTGAAAATAAAAGCGAATTTTGGTTTGCGCGCGATTTGCAAAAAGTTCTTGGCTACAACGAGTGGAGAAATTTTTCGTTGGTAATTACAAAAGCGAAGCAATCTTGTGAAGCCGCTAAACTCAAGCCTTCCGACCATTTTGTTGACGTCAACAAAATGGTGGCGATAGGCTTAAACACTGGGCGCAGCGTGGATGATATTATGATGAGCCGTTATGCCTGCTATCTCATTGCCCAAAATGGCGACCCAAAAAAAGATGAGATTGCTTTTGCGCAAACTTATTTTGCGGTGCAAACTAGAAAGCAGGAACTTTTGGAAGAAAGAATGGCGATTCAAGAAAGACTTAACGCCAGAAAGAAATTGACTAAAACTGAGAAAGAACTTTCGGGAAATTTATATCAACGAGGCGTTGATGATAAAGGTTTTGCAAGAGTTAGAGCAAAAGGCGATACTGCGCTATTTGGTGGTTTTAGCACTAACGAAATGAAAGAAAAATTAGGAGTTTCTGATTCAAGAGCTTTAGCAGATTTTTTGCCAACCATCACCATCAAAGCTAAGGATTTTGCCGCCGAAATTACTAATTTTAACGTCAAAAAAGATGATTTAAATGGTGAAACAAAAATTACTAACGAACATGTACGCAATAACAAAGAAGTAAGAGAAACACTACTTAGAACCGGAATTCACCCAGAATATCTTCCCGCTGAGAAAGATATTAAAAAACTCGAAAGAAAAATCGGATCTGAGAGTAAAAAACTCAGCAAAGAAAAAATAAAATAAAAATAACTAACTATTGCGAATGCAGCGATTCACTCGCTGAGTAGCAATTAAATATTCGCTAAATTTGGCGAAGCTAAATTTTAAATAAACATGGCTTACTCAAAAAAACTTTTAGACCACTACGAAAATCCACAAAATGTTGGATCATTTGGCAAAGATGAATCTGGCATTGGCACTGGGCTTGTTGGCGCGCCAGCTTGCGGCGACGTAATGAAGCTGCAAATTAAAGTTTCTGACGACGGCGTAATTGAAGATGCACGTTTTAAAACTTTTGGTTGCGGTTCAGCAATTGCTTCAAGCTCACTTGCTACTGAATGGATTAAAGGTCAAAAAATTGATGAGGCGGCAAAAATTACCAACAGCCAAATCGCTGAAGAATTGTCTTTACCGCCAGTTAAAATTCACTGCTCGGTTTTAGCTGAAGAGGCGATTAAAGCGGCGATTGAAGATTACAAAAAAAATAAAGCATCAAACTAATGGTTTTTAATTTTTCTGCTTTGGGCAACCCCATTGTTGATTACGTAACAATTACTGACGAAGCCTTTAACGAAATTAAAAATTTACTTGCGCAACGCCAAGAGCCTTGCGAAGGAATTCGTGTTGGCGTTCGAACCCGCGGCTGCTCTGGCATGAGCTACACCATTGAATATGCCATTAAAGACAAAAACATCACCAAATTCGACGACGTGGTAACTCGCGACAACGTTTCAGTTTTCATCGACCCAAAAGCCTCAATGTTTTTAATCGGCAGCCAAATGGTTTTTAAAACCGACGAACTCAACTCTGGCTTCGACTTCGTCAACCCCAATGAAAAAGGCCGCTGTGGTTGTGGAGAAAGTTTTAAAGTATGAAAAATTTTTTTACGATTTTTGGTTTTCCAGTGCATTTTTCTCTGCATCACGACGAGCTTGAGGCAAAATATTTAGAATTTCAGAAACGGTTTCATCCAGACAGCGCAAGCACTGCCGACATTGAGCGTTCGATTGAGATAAATGACGCTTACAAAATTTTGGTAAATCCAATTAGTCGCGCTTCACATATTTTGCAGTTGAATGGCCTTGATTTAGAAGACGATTCAAAAGCTCCGAAAGCCAGCCAAGAAACGCTTTTTGAAATTCTAGAATTGCAGGAAAAAGTTGCCGAAATTGCCTCGCAAGAAATTCACGATTTGCAGAAAATCTTAAGCGAGAAAGAAAAATCTTTGTTACTTGAAGTGGCGCAAAAGCTTGAAACAAAAGACTTTGCGGTGGCCGCTCAAATTTTAATCCGCGCCAAATATTTTGATAAAACTTTGCGCGATTTAAAAAATAAAAAGCGGAATTCTAGTAAAATATAAATTCTGCTCGCGCTGGGGTCACCCTCACCTTGAACCCTCTCCCATCAAGGAAGAGGGAGTCAGTACGATTTCGGTTTAACCCCCTCTCCCTTGATGGGAGAGGGTTCAAGGTGAGAGTGACCCACACTAGAAAACTTCAAAATCAATCACTAAAAAAACAAAATGGCACTAATCAACATTACCGAACCAATCCTAGAACAAGAAAATTTGTCGCACGAAGTTGTAATTGGCATTGATTTAGGCACCACAAACTCGCTTGTTGCGATTGTTGAAAACGAAAAAGTGAAATTTTTTGCCGATGAAACAGGGCACGACATTCACCCTTCAATCGTTAATTACGGCGACAAAAAAATCTCTTCAATCAAACGCTTCATGAATGTTGGTTTTGCCGAAGTTGAAGGTTTAAAACTTGCTCCTGCAGAAGTTTCGGCAGAAATTTTAAAACACTTAAAAAACATCGCCGAAAATTCACTAAAAACAGAAATCAAAAAAGCTGTAATCACCGTTCCCGCCTATTTCGATGAAACCGCCAAAAGCGCAACAAAACTCGCCGCACAACTTGCTGGTTTAGAAGTTTTGCGTTTGGTTAACGAACCAACCGCCGCAGCCCTCGCCTACGGCTTAGATAATTCTTCTGAAGGAATTTATTGCGTTTACGATTTAGGCGGCGGCACTTTCGACGTATCAATTTTAAAAATGCAAAAAGGGGTTTTTAAAGTGCTTGGAGTTTCTGGCGACAATGCTTTAGGTGGCGATGATTTTGACGATTTAATAGCAGAAAAACTTGGCGTTACTCGCTTTGAGGCAAGAAAAATTAAGGAACAACTTTCAACCAAATCTTTTGTTGAGTGCGAAAGATCGCAGATTTTTACAAAAGAAGATTTTGAAAAATTAATCTCAGCAAAACTCGAAAAAACCTTCACTCTCGCCACAAATTTAATCGAAGATTTAGAGCTAGAAACCAGCGAAATTAAAGGCGTGATCTTGGTTGGCGGTTCAACTCGAATTTCTTTAATTAAAGAAAAATTAGCCCAAATTTTTGGTAAAGAAAAAATTTTAGATAAACTTGATCCAGACCGAATTGTTGCCGCTGGTGCCGCTTGGCAAGCTTACAACTTAAGTGGACGCGGTGAAAATTTGCTTCTCGACGTGGTGCCACTTTCGCTTGGAGTTGAAATGATGGGCGGCATTGTTGACAAGGTGATTTTGCGCAATTCTACAATTCCAACCGCTGTCACTAAAGAGTTCACGACCTACGCCGACAACCAAACTGGCATGAAATTGCACATTGTGCAAGGCGAGCGCGAATTGGCGCAAGATTGCCGCTCACTTGCCAATTTTGAAATTAAAAAAATTCCAGCAATGAAAGCTGGATTGGCAAGGGTTTCAATTACTTTTAAAATTGATGCCGATGGCTTGTTAACAGTTTCTGCCAAAGAAAAATTTACCGAAGAAGAACAAGAGATTGCAGTCAAACCAACTTACGGATTGAACGAAGACGAGATAAAAAAAATGCTTTTTGATTCGCTGAAAAATTCCAAAAGCGACATGGAAAACAGGCTGCTAATTCAAGCGATTACCGAAAGTCAGCATGACATTGATATTTTGAAAAAAGATTTAGCAGTTATTAAGGATGAAATTTCTGCCACCGAGAAAAAAATAATTGCCGAAAAAATTAGCAATTTAGAAAAACTAATTTCTGAAAAAAATTCCCGAGAGAAAATTTTAGAAGCTCAAGAAGAATTAGGAAAAGCGGCAGAAAATTTGATTTTACAAAAAGTTAATTTTGTTCTCAAAAACCAGATCGCTGGTAAAAAAATCAACGAAGTTTGATTTGTGAGATAAAGTGACAAAAATTCACTAAACTAAAAAATAACCATAAAAATCTTGGCTTAATTTAAGAGTTAATTTTAGCTGCCAATTTTGAATATTTTTATCAACATTCATACTCGCAAATATGATTACCAAAATACGTGGTAAAGCTTTCTCTCTTATTGAAATCTCTGTTGTTATTTTAATCATCGGCATCTTTCTTGCAGCATCTTTTACTGCTAATGAAATGATTACTAAATTTAGGATAACCTCTGCAAAAAATTTAACTCAATCCTCTCCTATAACTTCTTTATCAAGTGTTGCTTTATGGTTAGAAACAAGTTTGGACTCAAGTTTTAACTCTTCTGAAGCGCAAGATGGTGCTAGCCTTTCAACTTGGTATGATCAAAGACCCGGATCTGCCAACAAAGTAGTAATTTCTACCGCTGGAGCCAGCCCAACTTATTCCAACACAATCAATAGAATTCATGCTGTAGAATTTGATGGAACTACTAACAAACACTTCACGTTTGACGGAAGTTTTCTAAATAACACTGATTACACAATATTTGTACTTGAAAAAAGAAAAGATTCAAAAGGCGGCAATTACTTCTTAGGTGAAGCAGGAAATGGTTTAAATAATTCTCTCGCTCTTGGTTATAGTGATGATAAACAAATTATTCATGCTCAAGGTACAAACTCTTATTTATCAGGCATTAGTTCTTATTTGGACTCAAAAGATAAACCAAGAGTATTTACATTTTCTCACAGCAGTTCGACTGGAAATCAAACTTACATTAATGGCGTTTTGGCTTCTGAAAATACAGATGTTGAAGCCCAAGCTCATTTAACTGAAATTGGCACTTTGGCAATTGGTAAAGACTATATTGGAGAAATTGGCGAGATTGTTATTTTTTCTAGATCTCTGGGCGTAAGTGACAGAAACTCAATTGAAGATTATTTAGGTAAAAAATGGTCTTCATCAATCAATAGAAATAAAACTCCTAATTGCATTGGTGGACTTGTTACGCCTAATGGTTGTGATAATTCTTCACCAGTTACCTGTAGTGCTTCAGGAGTTGGTTATGATAAAACAGGTCTTTCTTATACATCTGGAAATAGTTTTAGTTGTAACGTCGCTGGCTATAGTGGCACTATAAGTTACAAATGTTTGGCTTCTGGTTCAGCTACAAATATTTCTGGAAACTGCACACCTATAACCTGCACCGCAACAGGCACCGCTGAATATTCTACTAAAACCAATCTTCCTTATTCAACAGGCAACGAAAGCTTCAGTTGCGACCCTCCTTACTACGGAACTAAAACTTACACTTGCACAACATCAGGAGAAGCAACCGCAATTACAGGAACTTGCACACAACCAGTTTGCACTGCAACAGGCACCGCTGAATATTCTACTAAAACCAATCTTCCTTATTCAACAGGCA
>CAYVKI010000029.1:9296-15372 GCA_964452075.1 uncultured Rhizobium sp. | reverse complement strand
TTTCAAAATTTATTCCAAGTTTGTTCATGCGACCAAATAGCTCAACTGTAAGCCAAGTAACGCAAATTTTTGGTTCGTGCTTTTCAATAAGCTGCTCAAAATAAAACGAAATTTCAGCATCGGCAGTTAAAACGCCCGCATCATATTCCGGAATTCCAAGCTCAGAAATGTAACGTTGTTTTTTTGCTTCGGGAAGTTCGGGAAGTGATTTTTTAATTTCATCAACAAATTCTTGCGAAAGCCTAAGTGGCGGCAAATCAGGATCTGGAAAATAGCGATAATCCATAGCATCTTCTTTGCTGCGCATGGTTCTGGTTTCGCCGGTCACGGCATCAAAAAGGCGAGTTTCTTGATCAATTTTTCCGCCATTTTCCAAGATTTCCACTTGGCGAGCAGCTTCAAATTCAATGGCGCGAGCGATGTTGCGCATTGAGTTTAGGTTTTTTATTTCGCAGCGCGTTCCAAGTTTTTCTTCGCCAATTTTACGCACAGAAACGTTAGCATCGCAACGCAAATTACCTTTTTCCATGTCGCCGTCAGAAGTTTCTAGGGCGCGAAGAAGCGAGCGAATTGTTTTTACATATTCTGCCGCTTCAAAAGGCGAGCGCATGTCGGGCTTAGAAACAATTTCCATCAGGGCAATTCCCGAGCGGTTTAGGTCAATCAAAGACATTGTTGGATGTTGATCGTGAATTGATTTTCCAGCGTCTTGCTCAAGGTGAATTCTTTCTACGCGAATGGTTTTTTTAGAGCCATCTTCCAAATCAATTTCAACCGCACCTTCGCCAACAATTGGGTAGTAAAATTGTGAAATTTGATAGCCTTGCGGCAAGTCAGGATAAAAATAATTTTTGCGATCAAAATTCGAAACCAAATTGATCTGCGCATTAATGCCCAACCCAGTTTTTATCGCTTGCTTAACGCAAACTTCATTAATGGTTGGAAGCATTCCGGGCATGGCTGCATCAACTAAAGACACTTGAGAATTCTGCAACGCCCCAAACTCGGTCGCCGCCCGCGAAAAGAGCTTAGATTTCGAAGCAACTTGCGCGTGAATTTCACAGCCAACAACAAGTTCATAAACATTATTTTTTCCTTGGATTGTGTAGGTCATTTGATGTTCGTAAATTTTATGTGAAGGAAAAAAAATTCTTTATCAGATCAGCAAAAAAGCAAGTCAACTTCAGCTAATTTTTAACATTGGGTTTTTTACAAACTTGGCCAATTATATATCTTGCACAAACTAGATTTTCTATACCAAAGTAAAAATCTTTACTCCCGCTTTTTTTTCTTTGTCACCCCGTCTTTATGACGGGGCCCAGCGAGATTTTTTCTAGACCCCGTCATAAAGACGGGGTGACAATTTGAGAGTAAAGATTTTTGACCTTCACCCCAAAACTTTGAGTTTATAAAGCATTCGCGTGCGCTTTGTGGCTAATTCAGGATTTTCAATTTCTTGAACGCGTTCGAAGCCAACTTTTGCTAGCCAGCGTTTGAAGGGTTCGGCTTTTGGCGAGGGGATTGATTGAATTATGCGGAAAATATTCTCAGTGCTGGCGCAATCGGTTTCGTATTTTTTTCCATCAGAGGATTCAAGCTTCAGTTGTCGACAAATTGTCGACAACTGAAGCTTGTCCAGATCAGCAACTCTGATTTTCATTTTAAACCAGTAATCTCGGGGATTAGAGCTTTCTGTCAGAGCCTAAACAACATCAATTACTGAAAAAACCATTCATTCTCATGGAGAGTTTTGCGAATTTTTTTACCTTTAAAAATTGCTAAGTGAGTTTCGATTTCTTGTTTTTTCATGTGTTGTAGGTTTTTTTGTGGCGTATATTCAAATTTATTCTGTCGCTATTTCACCAACTTCTTCACCGACTTCTTCCCCAGTTTCAGCATCATCCACTTCTTTAATTCCGGTGTGGGCGATTCTGGCGACGGAAACAAGGGTTTCGTCTTTGGTTTTAATTAAAGTGACGCCTTGAGTGTTTCGGCCAGAAATTCTGACTGAGCCAACTTCGGTTCTGATCAAAGTTCCTTTGTCGGTGATAATCATCACTTGGTCTTTTGCCTCAACGGGGAAGCTGGCAACAACTGCGCCGTTTCTTTTTGAGGTGACAATGTTGGTAATTCCAGATCCGCCACGGTTGGTGATACGATATTCGTAAGCAGAAGAGCGTTTGCCAAAGCCGTTGGCGGTCATGGTTAAAATGAACTCTTCGGCAGCGGCCATTTCTTCAACTTTTGCTTGCGGTAATTCAGAAGAAATTTGTGGAATTTCTTTTGGTTGAATTAACAAATCTTCGGATGGATTTTCGGCTAATTTTTTATTAAACAACAAAGCGTCGCGCAGATCTAAACGTTTTTCTAAATCAATTTTTAGATATTTGTCTTTGATTTCAGAATCTTCGCCAGCATGTTGCAAAATTGACATGGCGATTACTTCGTTACCTTTTTCAAGCTTGATTCCGCGCACGCCAGTTGAGTTGCGACTTTGGAATAAGCGAAGTTTGGCAACGGGGAAGCGAATGCATTTTCCGTCTTTTGTAGAAAGCAAAATGTCATCTGCTTCGGTGCATAATGCTACGCCGATTAGTGATTGTTTGTCTTCCAATTTCATAGCGATTTTGCCGCTTGAGCGAATGTCAACGAATTGATCCATTGAGTTGCGTCTGATGTCGCCGTGAGAAGTGGCGAAAGCAATGCTCAAATCATTCCATTTCGATTCATCTTCTGGAAGCGCAAGAATTGTGCTGATTTTTTCATCTTGATCTAGCGGCAACAAATTCACCAAAGCACGACCACGAGCTTGAGGTGAGCCTAAAGGTAATTTGTAGGTTTTAAGTCGGTAAACTTTTCCTTTGTTTGAGAAGAACAAAATTGGCGTGTGAGTGTTGGTGACGAAAATATCGGTTGTGATATCTTCTTCACGAACATCCATGGCGCTGCGTCCTTTGCCGCCGCGTTTTTGCGTGCGGTAAGCGTTGAGAGGAACGCGCTTGATGTAGCCATTCATTGTGCCGACAACAACCATGTCTTCTTTTGGAATTAAATCTTCAATGTCAATTTCAGATTCGCTTTCTTCAATGGTTGAGCGGCGAGGAGTTGAGAATTGGTCTCTCACTTCGATTAATTCTTTTTTCACCAAATCTAACATTTTGCCGCGATCAGCAAGAAGTTCTAAATAATAAGAAATTTCGGCAGCAAGATTTTTTAATTCTTCGTTGATTTTGTCGATTTCCAAGCCAGTTAAGCGCGCTAATCTCATTTCTAGAATAGCTTTTGCTTGAGCTTCTGTGAAGTAGAATTTGCCATCTTTAATGATGTTTCCTCTGTCTTGCACAAGCTTGATGATGGTTTCGACGATGTCGGATGGCCAGCTTCTTGACATCAATTTTATTTTAGCTTCGGCGGCGTCTTTCGATTTTTTGATCAATTCAACAACTTCATCAATATTGGTGACGGCAACTGCCAAACCAATTAAGATGTGAGTTTTGTCGCGTGCTTTTCCAAGTAAAAAGTTGGTTCTGCGAGTTGTGACTTCTTCGCGGAAAGCGGCGAAAAGTTTAATAACGTCAAGAATGCCCATTAATTGTGGGCGACCATGATTTAATGCCAACATGTTTACGCTGAAATTGCTTTGCAATTCGGTGTAGCTGTAAAGTTGATTGATAATCACTTCTTCCATTGCGTCACGACGTAACTCAATAACTACGCGGATTCCTTCGCGGTCAGATTCGTCGCGCAAATCGGTAATTCCTTCAATTTTTTTCTCTTTTACAAGATCGGCAATTTTCTCTACAAGTTTGGCTTTGTTAACTTGGTAAGGAAGTTCGGTTATAATAATTGAAACTTTTCCGCCAGTTTTTTTCTCGATTTTATGGCGTCCGCGCATAACAACTGAGCCGCGCCCAGTGCGAGCTGCAGAGTCAAAACCATTGCGACCAAGAATGATTCCGCCAGTTGGAAAATCTGGGCCGGGAATAATTTTAATAATTTCTTCAATGCTGATTTCATTGTTGTCGATGTAAGACAAACAAGCGTCAATAACTTCGCCTAAATTATGTGGTGGAATGTTTGTTGCCATGCCCACCGCAATTCCGCTTGAACCATTAACCAATAAGTTTGGAAAACGCGCTGGCAAAACTTTTGGCTCTTTTTCGTGGCCGTCGTAATTTGGAACAAAATCGACAGTGTCTTTGTCGAGGTCGTCAAGCATGCTGTGAGTGACTTTTTCTAAGCGCGACTCGGTATAACGCATTGCCGCTGCAGGATCGTCATCAATTGAACCGAAGTTACCTTGACCGTCGATTAATGGCACGCGCATTGAGAAATCTTGCGCCATACGAACTAAAGATTCGTAGATTGCAGAGTCGCCGTGCGGGTGATATTTACCCATAACTTCACCGACAATTCTTGCCGATTTCTTAAATGGTTTGTTGTAGTCATAATTGCCTTCATGCATGGCATAAAGAATGCGGCGATGCACTGGTTTTAAGCCGTCGCAAGCATCAGGAATGGCGCGCGCTACGATTACGCTCATTGCGTAGTCGAGGTATGATTTTTTCATTTCGCCAACAAGCGAAACCGATTGAATATCTTTGCCTACAGCAACTTGGTAAGTTGTATTTTGACTAGTCATTTAATTGAAATTTTTAGGTGGAAATGCGATCAAAACGAAGTCGCGGCACTTTAAAATCCTATATTGCAAGTGCAACAGGTTTTTATTTGCTTCGTTAAAACATTCTTTGTTAATTTGGTTCGTAAACTTCAAACAAATAAAAATTATGAAAATAGGCGTTACTGGAATTACTGGCCGTATGGGTCGAACTATTGCCACTCTTGTTTTGCAAGATGTTTTGGTTGAACTTTCTTCTGCTTTAGTGCGTCAAGGAGGAGGTCTTGAAAATGCCGATTTAGGTGAGTTTTTAGGCTTTGAAAAGAGCGGCGCGAAAATGACTTCTGACATCAATCAATTTATTCAAGCTTGCGACGCAATAATCGATTTTTCATCCCCAGCCTTAAGTTTAGAGATGGCGGCAAAATGTGCTGAAAATAAAAAAGTTTTAATTTGCGGAACTACTGGATTTTCTGAAGTTGAGAAACAGAAATTTGCCTCTTACGCAAAAGATGCGGTGATTGTTTGGTCTTCGAATATGTCTTTGGGAGTTAATTTGTTGATGAATCTAGCGGAAAAAGTTGCCGGAATTTTACATGATGATTTCGATGTTGAAATTCTTGAAATGCATCACAAAAACAAAGTGGATGCACCTTCTGGAACGGCTTTATCTTTGGGCGCAGCAGTTGCGCAAGGGCGCAGTGTTGAATTGCAAAAAAATGCCGTAATGGCGCGAGTTGGTAAAGATGCAAAACGCAATAAAGGCGAAATTGGTTTTGCAACGTTGCGTGGCGGCGATGTTATTGGTGACCACACGGTTATTTTTGCTGGAGATGGCGAAAGAATTGAACTTACTCACAAAGCTTCTAATCGCGATATTTTTGCCAAAGGAGCAATTCGTGCGGCAATTTGGGGAAGTGCCAAAGATGTCGGTTTTTACAGCATGCGCGACGTTTTGAAATAATTTTTGATGAGATTTAAGAAATTAATTTCAGTTGGGTTTTTATTATCAAGTTTATTGCTCATAAATTCCTGCGTTACAAAATCTTTGTGGCAAAAAACTTATCCTGAAACTTTCCAAAATTTTTCTGTAAGTCGAGATGGTTCTCGAGTTGCTTTGGTTGGTGCTAAATATCACTATGTATTTACTGATAATTCTGGAATTTTAAGATCTCTGCTTACTTGGCAAGAGCGCGGGCTTTTGTTTATTGATGTTTCTAAAACCCGCTTGAAAGTTGATTTAGATAATGACGTTTACGGATATGCCACAATCGAAAGTTTTACTAATCAATTAAGACCAGAGCAGTTTTTATTTTTGACCTCGATGGGTTTTAAAAATAAAGATGGATCTGCTTTGTTTTTAAAATTGCCGTTACAAGGAAAGCGTTATTTGCCGCGCAATGATTTGCAGGTTTTTTTGCCTCGTTTAAGTAGACCTTATGTTGTTGATGTGAATTA
>CAYVKI010000029.1:0-9286 GCA_964452075.1 uncultured Rhizobium sp. | reverse complement strand
AATTATGAGCAGGGAATTTTAAAAAAAGCCGGAAATGTTGCTTTGACGCCGTTGACAGTGACGGCTGATTCGGTATTGCTGTTGGGCAAAATTATTTTATTTCCGTTTAGCAGTAATTAGTTACGCTAAGCGAATTGCCACTAAACAGTTTTTGAACTTCTCTGCAACATCATCAAAAACAACAAACTCGGAATGGCAATTAAAGTTGAGAAAATAAAAAAATCATACCAACCAAGATTTTGGGCAAATATTCCTGCGCTTGATGTAAGCAAGCTTCTGCTGATTGAGGCAAAGGAAACTAAAATTGCATATTGAGTTGCGCTAAAAGACTTGCTGCAAAGCGCGCTTAAATAGGCAACAAAAACTGCGTCGCCAATTCCTCCGCTTAAATTTTCAATAAAAATTACCCCGTAAAGAGCTTCGCGATTATAGCCAATTGTTGCCAAATAAGAAAATGCTAAATTGGAAAGCATTTGAGCCAATGACGCAATCCACAAAGATTTTATAATGCTAATTTTTTTAACAAAAACTCCGCCAACAAAAACTCCAAATAATGTCGCAAAAAGACCAAATGTTTTGACGATTGAAGCGATTTCAATTTTGCTAAAACCGATCTCAAGCAAGAAGGGTAAAGTCAGGTTTCCAGCAAATGCGTCGGCGAGTTTGAAACAAATTACAAAAGCGATAATTACGATCCATTGATTGTGACGCGTTAAATCAAGAAATGGCTCAATAACCGACTGTTTTGTCCAAGATAAAAAACTATGAGATTTTGTTTTAAAATTCTTGCGAGTTTCGTCGGCTAAAATTGTGATAAAAATGGTCGATGCCATACATCCGGCCATAATAAAATAAACCGCGTCCCAACTTAAAATATCGGCGAGTGCCAATGCTCCAGCACCAGAAATTAACATTCCGATTCGATATCCATAAACATAAAAACTAGCTGCCAATCCTTGATTTTCTTTTTCTAGCAATTCAATTCTGTAGCCATCAATAACAATGTCTTGGCTGGCCGAAGCAAAGGCAACAAGGAAAGCAAAAATGGTTATTGCCAAAAGATTTGCTGCAATTCCTGCCGCACCGAGAAGGGAAATAAATAATACCAGCAGCAATTGATTAAATATTATCCACGACCTTCTGTGACCAAGTGTTTTGGTTAAAAAAGGCAGCGAACAGGAATCGATAATTGGGGCGAAGAAAATTTTTAAACTGTAGGGAAGGGCAACAAGTGAAAAAAACCCAATAGTTTTTAAATCAAAACCTTTGTCGAGAAGAAGTGCTTTAAGTGTTGATAGAATAAGTGCCAAAGGCAATCCGCTTGCTGCGCCAAGAAAAAAAATAATGGCGAATTTTTTTGCTGATTTTTGTTTTGTCATTGCTCTAGTGTTTTTTTAAGAAAAATTCTTTTGAATAATTACCGAAAATTTAAACAAAACATCTAATGCTAAATCACAGAAATCCATCACAAATTTATGGCACAACAATACTTTCTGTTCGCAAAAACGGTAAGGTTGCAATTGCTGGAGATGGTCAAGTTTCACTGGGCTCTTCGGTGTTAAAATCTAACGCCAGAAAAATTCGTAAATTAGGAGACGGCTCAATAATTGGCGGTTTTGCTGGCGCAACCGCTGACGCTTTTACATTGTTTGAAAGGCTTGAATCAAAATTAGAGCAATATCCAAATCAACTAATGCGCGCTTGCGTTGAATTGGCAAAAGATTGGCGCACAGATAAATATTTGCGTCGCCTTGAGGCAATGATGATTGTGGTTGATAAAAACATCTCTCTAGTTTTAACGGGAAATGGCGATGTTCTTGAGCCAGAAGATGGAATTGCTGGAATTGGTTCGGGCGGAAACTATGCTTTGGCAGCAGCTCGCGCATTATCGCAAATTGAAAATCTTTCGGCGGAAGAAATTGTTAAAAAATCTATGAAAGTTGCTGCGGATCTTTGCGTTTATACAAATGAAAATATTATTATAGAAACCTTATAAAATGATGAAAATTCTTCGTTTAACCAGTTTGCTTTTTTTGCTTTTTCTTTTTTCAGAAAAAGCTTTTGCGCTCGTCTCTTTTTCGGTGCAAAATGAAGAAATTCCCAAAACCAAAATTCTGTTTTTTGGCTTTGATCAAGCTGATCCAAATTTAAAAATAGATAGCGCTGAAATTTTTGAACGCGTTAGAAAAAACCTAAAAACCACCGATTTGTTTGAGCTGTTTAAACAGTCTGGCTATCTCGAATCTCAGAAAGATTCAAGTTTATCGCAAGATAGTTTAACGGTTGAATCAATTCCGAATTTTGAAAAATATGTTAAGTCGGGGATTGGTGCGATTGTGGTTGGGCAATTTAATTATGATGCGGTCGGTAATTTAGAAATTAGAATTAGAATGTGGGATGTTCTTGATCGTCGACAATTATTTGGAAAATTTTATACTGCCTCAAAAGACAATATTCGCAAAGTTTCAAATCTTATTTCTAACGAAATTTTTAAATCAATTACTGGCGAAGTTTCGGGACATTTTGCTTCGCAAATAGCCTATGTTTCTGAATCTGGATCAGCATCTAAGCGCGTTAAAAAACTCAATATTATTGATTTTGATGGAGAAAATAATCGAGTTTTAACGGATGGTCGTGAGTTGGTTCTTACTCCGACCTTTTCAAAAAGGCAGGATGAGATTTTTTATTTGCGTTATTTCGAAGATAAGCCGCAAATTTTTTCTATTAATTTGAAAAGTTTACGAAACAAAAGAATTGGTGGATTTCGTGGCACAACTTTTGCCGCGAGTATTCACCCTAAAGATCCAAACCTCTTATTATTATCTGCAATTGTTGATGGAAATAGCGACATTTATGAGCTAAACATCAATGCTAACTCGGCGCGTCGTCTGACAAAAAGCCCTGCGATTGACACAACCGCCTCTTATTCTCCAGATGGAAAATTTATTGCTTTTGCTTCAGATCGTGATTCGGGGCAAAAAATTTATGTAATGTATGCCGATGGGTCTTCAGTTAGTCGCATTACTGATGGAGCGGGATCTTACTCTAAACCAGTTTGGTCGCCAGATGGAAAAATGATTGCTTTTACTAAAATTCAAAACGGTCAATTTCATGTCGGAGTTATGGTGCCAAATGGCAAAGGTGAAAAATTATTAACCAGTGCTTATTTGGTTGAAGGTGCCAAATGGTCGCCAAATGGTCGCTATCTAATTTATTCAAAAAAGAAAGGTCCTTACGGTCGCGATAGCATCCCAAGGCTTTTTATAATTGATGTTGTGACGGGTTTTGAAATTGAAGTGCCAACCACTGCCGGAGAAGGTGCCTCAGACCCTGATTGGGTTTAAGGCGGCGGCTTTAGCCGCAAAAACAGCCCAAACGGCTGTTTTTAGCCTTAAACGGGCTAAGGAGCAAAGCGACGCAAGCCCAGGCAGTGCATCGTCTTCGAGCGCAGCGAGAAAAGAGATGCTCTGAACTTCCAGCGCGTCGCGGAATTAACTATAGCACCGTCGCGTAAATCAAGTTTTTGGTTGAACTTTTAGCAATTCAAAATTTTTTGAAACGCACGTACATCTATACCAAACTACAAATCTTTACTCCCACTCTTTTTCTTTGTCGCCCCGTCTTCATGACGGGGTCTAGCGGGATTTTTTTAGACCCCGTCGTGAAGACGGGGTGACAATTTGAGAGTAAAGATTTGTAGTTTGGTATAGGTACGCTTACCTTTCAAAAAATTCTGAATCACAAAAATTTCTTAGAAAAACTTGATTTACGCGACGGTGCTATAAGAGAGGTGCTAAGGAGCAAAGCCCAAAAGAAATTAAAAACCAAAATGTATTTCCTAAAACGATTACTTCTAATTTTTCCCACACTTTTTATAATCATGTTAATTAATTTCATGATCATTCAAACCGCTCCTGGTGGGCCAGTGGAACGCTTTATATCTCAAATAAATCATACCACAAAAATTGATGGTGAAATATCGAATGTTGGTCTTGATTTTGCAGGATTAAAATCATCTTCCAACTCTTCGGTAATTAAATATCAAGGATCAAGCGGCATTGATCCAGAAATAATTGCCAAAATAGAAAAGCTTTATGCGTTTGATTTGCCAATTACTCAAAGATTTTGGTTGATGATAAAAAAATTTGCAGTTTTTGATTTTGGCGAAAGTTTTTATCAGGATAAAAAAATCGCCGATCTTATAATTGAGAAGATGCCAGTTTCAATTTCTTTGGGAATTTGGTCCACGCTTTTAGTTTATTTAATCTCAATTCCGCTCGGCATTAGAAAGGCGATTCGAGATGGTTCAAAATTTGATATTGCAACCAGCAGCTTAATCATTTTTCTTCACGCCATTCCGTCATTTTTATTTGCGGTTTTGCTAATTGTGCTTTTTGCAGGTGGAAATTTTTTAAATATTTTTCCTTTGCGTGGCTTAACCTCATCGAATTTTGAAGATCTATCTTGGTTTGGAAAAATTGCCGATTATTTCTGGCACATGATTTTGCCGTTAATTTCGATGACAATAGGCGGATTTGCTTCGTTAACATTTTTCTGCAAAAATTCCTTTATTGAAGAAATCAATAAACAATATGTTTTGGCAGCTTATGCTAAGGGTTTAAATCAAAAACAAGTTTTGTATAAACATGTTTTTCGCAATGCCTTGATGATTGTAATTGCTGGTCTTCCCGCTGCTTTAATTGGAATATTTTTTACTAGCTCAATGCTCATTGAAGTTATTTTTTCTTTGGATGGTTTAGGGCTTTTGGGGTATGAAGCGGCTTTGTCTCGCGATTATCCGCTAATGTTTGCAACTCTTTATTTTTTTACTTTGCTGGGCTTGATTACAAATATCGTCAGTGATTTTGTGTATAAAATGATTGATCCGCGCATCAATTTTAATAAAATTTAATTTCATGGATTTAGTCACTTTTTACCTCGTTTCAGTTGTAGTTTTAATGTTTGTTTCGGCTTTGTTTTCCTGTTCCGAAACTGCAATTACAGCAGCATCTCGAGCCAAAATTCACCGTATTGCAACCGAAGGAGACAAAGGTGCAAAAATAGTAGAAAAACTCTTAACAAATCGTGAAAAAGTTATTAGCTCGATGTTGATGGCAAATAATGCCGTTAACATTTTGGCGTCGGTTTTAGCAACTGCTGCTGGATTGGCAATTCTTGGCGAAGCTGGGTTGGTTTATGCAACATTGATAATGACCGTTGTTGTGGTTGTTTTTGCTGAAATTATGCCTAAAGCAATCGCTTTAAAAAGCCCTGACAAAATAGCGATTATTCTTGCCCCAACAATAAATTTGTTAGTTAAAATTCTTTTTCCTTTTACTCACATAACGCAGAAAATTGTACAATCGGTGATCAATTTCTTTTTTGGTCAAACAGATCGAGCGTCAAAAGAGCAAGAATTAGAAGAAATTCGCGACACCGTTGATTTAAAGCACAAAGAAGGGTCAATTTTTAAATATGACAAAGATTTAATTGACGGAGTTCTTGATCTTTCGGACACCGAAATTAGCGAAATTATGGTTCATCGCAAAGATGTGGAGTCAATAAATGCTGATTTGCCAATTGCAGAAATAGTGAGCCAAGCTCTATCAATTAATTATACTCGAATTCCGCTTTGGAAAAATAATAAAGAAAACGTAATTGCAATTCTCAATGTTAGAAAATTGCTAAAAGAATTACATTGTGATGCTGGCGATATTTCTGAATTCGATTTAGCAAAAGCCACCTCAGAGCCTTGGTTTGTGCCGGCGAGCAACAGTTTGCGCGCCCAGCTTTTTGCTTTTAGAAAAAAGAAAAAACGCTTTGCTTTGGTTGTTGATGAATATGGTTCGATGCTTGGATTGTTGACTCTGGAAGATATTCTTGAAGAAATCGTTGGAGAAATAAAAGAGCAAGACAGCGAAGCCTCAGACATTAACATTATTCGCGTTAAGTCGGGAGCTTATAAAATAACCTGCAAAACTTTGATTCGTGACATCAATAAAAAGCTCGATTGGCAAATGCTCGAGGGCGATAATGCCTATAATTTAGCAGCTTTTATTATTCACAGTTTAGGAAGAATTCCTGAAGAGGGAGAAAAATTTACGATAGATGAATATGCTTTTGAAATTCTAAAAAAGCGCGGGCATGATTTGGTGATGGCGAGGGTAAAAAAGTGTTAGGTGTTAGGCGCTCTGTTAACAAGTAGATTAAATTTCTCCAAGCCCGCTTTGCGCTAAAATTTTCTTTGCTGGTGTTGTTTTTAAAAACTTCAAAAATTCTCTGGCGATATCCATGTTGTCTCCGGCAATTACTAGGGCGCGATATAAAATTTCAGAATCTTTTTTTGCCAAAATTTTGTAATCTGGGTGATCATGCGCCTGACTTTCAAATAGAAGAGCGTAATAAGAATTATCGCTTTGTATTGTGCTGAAAATTGGAGATTTGTCCTCAGCTAATTTGCGAAATATTCGCAGATTAAAAAGATTTGTTTTTTGCACGAGGTCGTTACTAAATTTTCCAGAAGAATTTCCTGAATAATCAAGAATCAAGGCGGCTTTATTTTGATCGAGAATTTTTAACCCATCCTCAATCGAAATATTGCCTTGATTTAGTGCCTCGGGAACGTTGTCGTTAGATTTTGCAGTTATTAAAACAAGAGAATCTTTGGCAACAAGAGCGGTATTGTAAACATCAACCAAACCTTTTTGTTGCAAAGTTTCAATCCAATCAGAATGAGCGGAAATGAAGATGTCTGCTGGCTCGCCAGAATCAATGCTGCTAATTAAATCGGCAGAAGAGTTAAAGGTTATAGAAACTACAACATCATGTTTTTGCGAATAAAGCCGAGCGATTTTTGTAAGAGCTAAAGAAATATTCGGTTCGGCAAATATCGTAAGATTTCTGCTGCTGTTGGCAAAAGCTCGAAAATCAAGAAATAAAAAAGCTAGAAGATAGAAAAATACAGCTGCAAATTTAGTTCTGATTTTAGACATTTATACCGCCAACATTTTTTCGCGACTTTTGTCAATTTCGGCAAAAACATCTTCCCAAGTTCCGGTGGTTGATGCTTTGCTATATTCAGTTACGCGATTTTCAAAGAAATTTGTGTGCTCAACGCCATTTAGAATTTCATCCAACCAAGGAAGTGGATTGACGTCGATCATATAAATGTCTTTTAGTCCCAATTGGCTTAGGCGTCTGTCTGCGATGTAACGAATGTAACGCTTAACTTCGCGAGCAGTGAGACCTTCAACATTTCCCATTTCAAAAGCTAAGTCGATGAATGCATCTTCAAAATGCACGATTGTTGCGCAGGCTTCATAAATTCGACCCTTTAATTCTTCGTCCCAAACTTCAGGATTTTCTTGGCAGAAAGTGCGGAATAATTTAATAATTGAATTAGTGTGAAGAGTTTCATCGCGCACCGACCAGGCCACAATTTGACCCATTCCTTTCATTTTTCCAAAACGTTGAAAATTTAACAAAATTGCAAATGAAGCAAAAAGTTGCAAACCTTCGGTAAAGCCGCCAAATGCTGCTAGAGTGATGGCGATGTCTTTTTTGGTACCAACTCCAAATTTGTGCATGTAATCATATTTATCCTTCATTTCTTTGTATTTCATGAAGGCAGAATATTCAGTTTCTGGCATTCCGATGGTGTCTAACAAGTGTGAGTAAGCTGCAATGTGAACAGTTTCCATATTAGAAAAAGCCGCCAACATCATTTTCACTTCTGTGGGTTGAAACACTCGAGAATAATGCTGCATGTAGCAATTATTAACCTCGATGTCAGCCTGAGTAAAAAAGCGGAAAATTTGTGACAAAAGATTTTTTTCACTGGCGGTTAAATTATGTTTCCAATCGCGAACATCATCAGCCAAAGGAACTTCTTCGGGCAACCAATGAATTTGTTGTTGTTTTAACCAAGCGTCGTAAGCCCAAGGATAATTGAAAGGTTTGTAAATTGGTTTTGCATCTAAGAGAGACATAACTTTGTGAGAATTTTATTTTTGATTTTAAGTGCTAGAATAAGATCCAACAACTTAAAATCCTCGGTCGCAAAAGCAAATGAAAATTGGTTAAATATTTATTAAAATTCTTAATTGATTTTGTGGCAGTTCATTTTTAAATGAATAACCGAGTGATTTACTCAACTTCTTAAAAACAAAATTTAAAAATACATGTCAGTTCTAGTTGGAAAAATGGCTCCAGATTTCACTGCTGCTGCAGTTATGCCAAATAATGAAATCAACGAACAATTTAATCTTCGCGCCTATTTAAAAGGTAAAATTGGCGTTTTGTTTTTTTATCCGCTTGACTTCACTTTTGTTTGCCCTTCTGAAATCATAGCTTTCGACAATCGTTTGAAAGAATTTAAAGATCGTGGTGTTGAAGTTATCGGGGTTTCTGTTGACTCAAAGTTCACGCACTTAGCTTGGAAAAATACCGAAGTTAACAAAGGTGGAATTGGTCAAATTCAATATCCTTTGGTTGCAGATCTTACAAAGTCAATTGCTCGCGATTATGACGTTTTAATGGGTGAAGCTGTTGCTCTTCGCGGAACTTTCTTGATTGACCAAGAAGGCGTTGTTCGTCACCAAGTTGTGAACGATCTTCCGCTTGGACGTAGCATCGAAGAAGCTTTGCGTATGGTCGACTCTCTTAAATTTACTCAAGAAAATGGCGAAGTTTGTCCAGCTGGTTGGAACAAAGGAAAGCAAGGCATGAAAGCTGACGCTAAAGGCGTTGCTGATTACTTGGCTGGAAATGCAAGCAAGCTTTAATAAAGCAAAAGTTTATCGAAGGGTTTTTGAAATAAATTTTAAGACCCTTCGATTCATTTAGTTGATATTTAATAGTTGACTAACATTTTTTAGCTCCTAAAAAGCTCGCCCCCTTATCTAAGATATAAGAAAAGTCTTTTAAAAATTAATAACGCACTAAACCTAAAGCAAAAGAGCATTTCATGCCTACAATTAATCAGTTAATCAGAAAACCAAGAGTTAAACAAACCGCAAAAAACAAGGTTCCAGCGATGAAAGCCTGTCCTCAAAAAAGAGGCGTTTGTACCCGCGTTTACACAACTACTCCAAAAAAACCGAACTCAGCTTTACGTAAAGTTGCTCGTGTTAAATTAACTAACGGATTTGAGGTTATCGCCTACATTCCGGGCGAAGGTCACAATCTACAGGAGCACTCTGTTGTAGCAATTCGTGGTGGTCGTGTAAAAGATTTGCCGGGTGTTCGTTATCACATTGTTCGTGGTTCTTTAGATACTCAAGGCGTT
>CAYVKI010000028.1:0-15993 GCA_964452075.1 uncultured Rhizobium sp. | reverse complement strand
TTATTGGTTTGTTTGGAACTGTTTGGGGAATTTATGGTGCGTTGCAAAATATTTCGGCGCAAGGAAATGCGGGACTTTCTAATGTTGCAGGGCCGATGGGAGAAGCTCTGGTTGCAACTGCAATTGGCTTGTTTGCGGCAATTCCGGCGGTTCTTGCTTACAACACATTTGTTCGTCTTAATCGCCTGTTGGTGCAAAATTTGCGTCACGTTGCCGAGCAGCTAACCGTCTATCTTTCAAACAATGCAAAGTAATTTCGAGAGAGAAGAGCTTCAAGCGCCGCTTGCCGAAATTAACATGACTCCGTTGGTGGACGTGATGTTGGTTTTGTTGGTTATATTTCTGGTGACCGCGCCAATGCTAAATAGCGCAATTAAGCTGGATTTGCCGGCAGAAAGTGCGTCGCAAATTTCAGAAGAAGATGCGGTTTCGATTTCTGTAAAAAGTGACGGAAAATATTTTTTAAATGACCGAGAAATCTCGGTTTCAGAGCTTGATTCGCAGCTAAAAATTTTGGCAAAAGAAAACCCGAAGCAACAAATTCATTTGCGGGCGGATGTGAATGTGAATTACGGAAAAGTCAGTCACGTGCTTGCGGAACTGCAGCGAGTCGGCTTGTCTAATATTGGTTTTATTACCGAGCCAAAATGATGTTGCCGCGTAAATCAAACTTTTCGTCGAAGTTTTTGTAATTCTACTTTACGCGACGACCTTAAAATAAAGGATCAAATTTTTAAGAAGGATCAATAACTTAAAATATTTCTAAAAATATGTCAGAAAATTTTGTACCTTTGGCTAAAAAAGTAACTAATAGAAATTTAGCCAAACTTCTTACTACAACTGTAATTATTGGTCTTGCAATGTCGCCTTCGGTTTCTTTTGCAAAAGAAGAAGATATTACTTTGCCAACGGTTACGGTTATTGATAATCGCGATGAGCAAAAATATAATTCTACTGAATCTTCTTACTACAAATTAAATCGTCCTCTGGTTGACACGCCAAGAACAGTAACCACTGTGACTCGTCAATTAATGGATGATCAAGGTGTCACAAAAGTTTCAGATGCTTTGCGTAACGTTCCTGGAATTTCTTTAGCGGCAGGTGAGGGTGGAAATCAAGGTGATAATTTGATGATTCGTGGTTTTGCAGCGCGTAATGATTTCTTTATTGATGGTATGCGTGATTTTGGAAATTATTTTCGGGATTCTTTTAATCTTGAATCAGTTGAGGTTGTTCAAGGTCCATCATCGGTGCTTTTTGGTCGCGGTTCAACAGGTGGTGTTATTCAGCAAAATTCTAAACAGGCATTTTTGGGTTCTTTAAGAAACGCTTCTTTTATGATTGGAAGTAACGATACAACTCGTGCAACTGCAGATGTTAACGCTAAAGTTAGTGAACATTCTGCGTTTCGTTTAAATGCCGTTGCTCACAAAAACAAAGTGGCGGAGCGTGATCATGCTGAATATAGCCGCGCTGCTTTTGCTCCAAGTTTGGCTTTTGGTCTTGGAACTGATACGCGTTTGACATTAAATTATTTGCATCAAAACGAAGAGAATATTCCAGATTACGGTATTCCATTTTATGCAGGAAAGCCTGCAAATGTTGATCGCAGCAACTTTTATGGATATAAAAGTGATGATCACTTAAAAACAAATGTCGATATTACAACTGCGAAATTTGAGCATGATTTTTCGAAAAACTTAACTTTTAGAAACCAAACTAGATACGCACGTTATTATCGTGATGTGCAAGTGACTGAGCCGCAGGCAACTTCTGCCACTTCAGTTAAGCGCAATATGAAGATTAGAAAATCGCTAGAAACTTATTTGGGAAATCAAACCGATTTAACTCATAAATTTTCAACTTTCGGAATTAAACACGAAGCTGTGGTGGGGCTTGCTGTAGAAAATGAAACCTCCGCACCAACAACTTATACAAATTCTGCCGCAACAACTGATTTATCAAATCCAGTACAAGTTGCGTATAATAACTCAGCAACAACCTTTAGCGGAACTTCTAGAGCTAAAGTTGAAACGGCAGGAGTTTATGTTTTGGATGCAATAAAATTTAATAAATCTTGGGAATTATCTTTAGGAGCGCGTTTTGATAATATGCGTACGAATTATGATAATTTGGCTGCATCGGGAGTTAGAACAATTAATTCGCGCACTGATAATTTGGCAAGTCACAGTATTGGTTTGGTTTATAAGCCTGCGCAGCATGGAAGTATATACTTTAATCGAGGCACTTCTTTTAATCCTTCTGCAGAAAGCCTAACTCTTACTAACACTTCTACTGTTGGTGCAAATAACTTTAATGCTAAGCCAGAAAAAAATACCAATTACGAAATTGGAACCAAGTGGGATTTATTTAAAAAAAGGCTTTCAACAACTTTTGCGGTATTTCGTTCTGATAAGGAAAATGCGCGAGAAAATAACCCATATGGTGGTACTGATCAAACTAATAGTGGCGAACAAAGAGTTTATGGTTTGTTAGCGCAAGTTAGCGGTAATATTACTGATAAGTGGAAGATGATGGCTGGATATAGTTATATGGATGGTAAATTTGTTAAATCTGCAAAAGACGCATCTTTAAAAAATCGTCCATTAGTCAATGTGCCAGAGCATAGCTTTAGCTTATTTACAACTTATAAATTTGAATCGCAGTTTGAAATTGGTGGTGGTGCAAATTTTGTATCAGAAAGATTTGCTGGAAGCAGTGCTTCTGGTCCAACTGTTGATGGCGTGACAGGAACTTTACGTAACGCTCCAAGTTATTTAGTGTTTAATGCAATGGCAAAATATCCAGTTAGCAAAAAAGTCGATTTGCAACTGAATGTTAATAACTTAACTAATGAATATTATTACGATCAAATCCGTGGTGGAAATGCTGTGGTTCCTGGTGAGGGGAGAGTTATTTTATTAAGTACTAACATCAAATTCTAAAAATTATGTTATTACAAATTCCTAATGTTTTAACTGCTGCGCAAGTTAAAGAATTTCGTGATATTTTAGATAAAGCTACTTGGGTTGATGGCAAAGTTACTGCTGGTCATCAATCGGCTAAAGCTAAGAACAATTCGCAGCTTCCACAAAATTCTTCTGAGGCAAAAGAATTAGGAGAAAAGATTCTGATC
This sequence comes from uncultured Rhizobium sp., assembly GCA_964452075.1. Taxonomy (GTDB): domain Bacteria; phylum Pseudomonadota; class Alphaproteobacteria; order Rickettsiales; family UBA1997; genus UBA2645. The sequence goes on along the minus strand of CAYVKI010000028.1, from coordinate 12,857 downwards.
GCACTTGAGCAAAATCCAACATTTATTTCAGCGGCGTTGCCTGCAAAGGTTTTTCCGCCACTTTTCAATAGCTATTCTGGAGGGCAGAACTTCGGCACGCATATCGATAATGCAATTCGCCAAGTTTTGGGAACGCCTTTTCGAATACGCACCGATCTTTCCGTCACCTTATTTCTTTCTGATCCTTTGGAATATGAGGGCGGAGAGTTGGTGGTAGAGGACACTTATGGCATGCATAAAGTAAAACTTCCTGCGGGTCATATTGTTCTCTATCCATCAAGTAGTTTGCATCATGTGACGCCTGTAACAAAAGGCGCAAGAGTTTCGTCATTTTTTTGGGTTCAAAGCATGGTAAGAGATGACGCAAAAAGAACTTTATTGTTTGATTTGGATAATTCTATTCAGTCAATTATGCGCGATTTGCCAAATCATGAATCTGAAATTCATTTGACTGGAGTTTACCACAACCTTCTGCGTCGTTGGGCTGAGATTTAATTTTTGATTAAAATTTGTGAGAAAAATTCTTAAAAAACTGCATCTTTATTTAGCACTTTTTTTGTGCGTTCCTCTTGTTTTGCAAGGTTTGAGTGGTTCAATTTTATCATTTCGGGCAGAAATTTCTAATGCGGTTTTGCACAGTAAATATCAATTGGCTGAAGGTGAAATAAACAGCGAAGAGAAAATTATAAATGCTGCAAAAAATGTTGCTGAAAAAAATTTGATTCCAGCAGCTTTTAAGATGCCAAATCAAGAAGATTTTGCTAAAGTTCGTTTTGTTAAAGAGGGTGAAAAAAAGCCAGTTTTAGAAGTGATTCTTGATCCAGTTTCTTTGCAAATTTTTGAAACTAATGATCCTAAAAATAATTTTTTTCGGATGGTTAAAAAATTTCATGAGGATCTTTTTATTGAAGGCAGAATTGGTAAAAATATCGTTGGAATTTATGGAATTGTGATGTTTTTCATGTGCATTAGCGGTTTAGTAATTTGGTGGCCAAAAGCAGGAATGCTAAAGCGCGCAATAACTTTTAAATTTTCTGACTCAGGCAAAAAATTTCTGCGTGATTTTCATGGTGCGATTGGGTTTTGGATGACGATTCCTTTGGCAATTTCAAGCTTTACGGGAATTTATTTGATTTATTTTAGAACCAAAGAATCAAACAAGATTTGGCAAGCTTTGCATGAAGGCGCTATTGGCGGAATGCCTTGGCAAGTGACGGTATTTTTAGTTGGATTTTTGCCGTTATTTTTTTCAATTACCGGAATTGCGCTTTGGTGGTTAAAGAAAAAAAGCAGAGCTAACACGCTGAAATAGTGGTTACTTAATGTTGCTTTTTCTCATCATTTTTATCGCTAAAAAATCTGAATTTTCTACTTGCTCATAGAAAATTCAAAAAGATCATCCAAACCCTTGATAATCAATGCTCAACTGCCAATGAAGTTAGTGTCAGAAAAACGCTAAAAACATGTCAAATCTGCGCTAAAAATAATTAGCTAGAAATGTCTGCTCACTCTTGGGGCCCCGGGCGGCCCCCCGGCCGCCGTCGGGGGCGGGGCCCCCCACTCCGCCTCCCCCCCGGCCTGCCCACGGGGTGACACTCTATAACGGGGTGACACTACTCTATGACGGGGTGACAAATGCGTTGCGGGATAAGAAATATGCTAATTTAGCGTCTAAGTTTTTCTCAAAATTGTGCGGGAGTAAAATTCTCGAATGTTTTTTTGTGATTTGGCTAAAATAATTTTTTCATCAATTTGCTCAAAGGTGCAGCCGTAAAAATTGCGGGGTTTTATTTTAGAATTTTTTGTCAAGTAATCGTAAAAAATTTTCAACTCTTTCAGGCGCGGTTTATAGTTTTGTTGGCTAACTTCCATTGAAAGCAAAGCGAGAATTTTTAAGGCAATTTTTTCGTCGGTTTTTTGGAATTTTTTCAGATCAATTAAACATTGATTTTCCTGGTTAAATTTCAGAATTTTTTTCGCCTGCTTTAAAAGAATTTCGTTAAAAAAATCACGAGTTTTAGAAATTTCGTCAGAAGCATTTTTAATTCGCGTTTGAATCAAATTCTTTTCTGGAAAAGTTTCAAAAAAATTTCTGATTTTATTGCGCAAAAACTTTTCATCTTTGTTTGATTCATCTTCAAACCATTTGGTTTTTTTGGCTTTTAGAAAAGTTTTTAAATCATCTTTTGTGCAATCAAGAAGCGGGCGAACAAGTTTGATTTTTTTAAAATCAGAAATTTCAGAAATGGTTGAAAGCCCGTCTAATCCTGAGCCGCGAAAAAGACGAATTAAAAAATTTTCTGCAACATCGCCCAAATGATGACCAAGAAATAAAAACTTAATTTTTTCTTTCTGGCAAAAATCATAAAGAGCTTCGAAGCGCAATTCGCGCAAGCTTGCTTCGATATTTTTTTCGGGAATTTTTTTAGAGTCGATCGCAATAATGGCGTGAAGAATTTTTTCTTTGCGCAAAATCTTTGCAAGTTTTAGAGCCTCGCTCGAAGAAGATTGGCGAACTTTGTGATCAATTGTGACGGCAAAAAGTTCAATTTTTTTTTCGGCGCAAAATTGTTGTAGTAAAAAAGTTAAGGCTAAAGAATCAGCTCCGCCAGAAACGGCAACGGCAATTTTCTTGGGCAATTTTTTGCCTAAAAAAAGCTTTTCAATTTTGTTTGTAAAAATATTAATCACGCCGCTGTTTTCTTGAATTACAAAATTTTTTAAATGTTAAGAAATAAACTTATTTTTCTGTTGAGTTTAACAATAGTTTTCTGTGGCAAAGTTTTTGCGCAAGATTCTAAAATTCTTTCTCCAGATGATTACATTGCGCAAGTTAAAGGCGAGAATTTAACTTACATTTCTTCTAATGAAAATGCTGAAGCGTTTGAAAAACTCAAAGCAAAAGCAAAATTAGTGACCGCCTTTAATTTTTTTGCTAGCGCGCAAAATAGTTCGACCGAACAAAATCAGGTTCTACAAATATTTCGCTACAGTTCAGTTTATAATCGCAATAATCAGGTGGGAATTTCACAAATTTCTGATTTTGGCTTAAGCACTAAGCTTTATTATTCGCTTAATCACGTCACTTACAAAGGTTTGGACACTTCCAGATCGCTAAATCCGTCATTGGCGTCGTCAAATTATCAAGGAACTCCGGTTTTAGAACTTTCTTTGCCAATCTGGAAAAACCGCTTCGGCTCTTCAACTAGAGCTTCAAAAGATGTAATATTTTATTCTAACGAATCTCAAAAATTTTCCGCAAAAGCACTTTCATTAAACGCCTTAATTGCCGCAGAGCAAAGCTATTGGAATTTGGTTGCGATGCGCAGAACCGTTGAAATTCAAAAAAACGCTTTGAAAAGCGCGGAGCAAATTTTTAATTATGTTAGTCGAAAAGAAAAAATGAATTTGGGTGACAAAGGCGATGTTTTGCAGGCTAAGGCTTTGCTTGAGTCGCGTAAACTTTCTTTGAAATTGGCGGAAAATGATGAAAAATTGGCGGCGCGCGATTTCAACAAGCAGCGCTACATCGATTCTTCTGAAGTGAAAGAAAAATTAGCATCATTTGATTTTTCTGGATTAAAAAATTTTCTAGTTCCAAAAGTTAAAACTGCTGATCGTTTTGATGTTAAGGCTGCGCAAGCAAGCATGAATTTGGCTATCGCCAATGCTAAAATTGACGAAGAAAATGCCAAGCCAGATTTGAATGTTTATGGAGCTTATTCGCAAAATCAGATTAAAAGCGGAGTAAGTGAAGCAATTTCGGCAATTCCGGATCGCACGGGGCGTTACGCCATGATTGGCGTGAAGCTTTCGGTGCCAATTAATTTTTACACAACTTCCGACATTAAATCTGGTGCAAAGCAAAGCGCGGCGGCGGCAAAAACCGCTTATCGCCAAAAAGCTTTTGATCAAGAAAATGATTGGCAAAATTTGGTGCAAAATTTGGAAATTTCGAAAGAGAATTTAGAATTAACTCAAAAAATTGAAGCGGCGCAAAAACTAAAGCTAGAAAACGAGCGCAAGCTTTTAAATCAAGGGCGAACAACCACTTATCAAATTTTACTTTTTGAGCAAGATTATCTCAATTCTCAACTCACAACTGTGCAACTTGCTTATAAAATGTTGAGCCTGATTTCTCAAAAGAGGCTTTACGAGTAGGCGGGCATTTACTGCCATAAAAAAATATACAATTAAATGAACATTACCGAAATTTCAATAAAACGTCCCGCCTTTATCACCAGCATCATGGCGGTTATTATTACTGCGGGAATCATCTGTTTTAACAAAATGAGTGTCGATCTTTTTCCAGATATTGACATTCCAACAATTTTTGTATCTACAACTTATAGCGGAGCTGCGCCTTCAGAAATTGAAGAATTAGTGACCAAGCCAATTGAGGATGAGGTTAGTACGATTTCGGGAATTAAGCGCGTTAGTTCGCGCAGTATGAAAGACACCAGTCAGGTTGTAATAAATTTCAATCAGGGAACTGATATGAAATATGCCGAACAGCAGGTGCGCGACAAGTTAAATCAGGTTAAGCCAAAGTTGCCAGAAGACATTAACGATTCTGTGATTCGTCGTCTTGATCCTTCGGATCAGCCAGTAATGACAATTTCGGTTAATGCCGATTTGTCGGAAGGCGAATTATTCGATTTGGCAGATCAATTTATCAGCCCAAGAATTGAGCAAGCGAGTAACGTTGGAATGACCGAAATTCTTGGCGCGCGCAAAAGAGAAATTCATGTTTTGCTAGATCAAAAAACTTTGAAGTTGCGCGAAGTTTCTTTGTCGCAAGTGAAAAACCAATTGGCGATTTCTGGGCAAAATGTTCCAATTGGAAAAAACGATATTTCTGAAAAAGAATTAGTTTTTCGAAGTGCAAGCGAGTTCAATAAAACCAAGGAAATCGAAGATATTGTCGTTAATTTTTATTCCAACGAAGTGCCGACCAGAATTTCTGATTTGGGTATTGTTGAAGATGGTTTAAAAGACGAAACTTCTCGCGTTTTTGCCAACGGAAAAAAATCGCTGTTTATTGATATTTATCGCCAATCCGATTCCAACATTATTGCAGTTGCAGACGGCGTGAATGCTCAGATTGAAAAAATGAAAGGCGATTTGGCGCGCATGAAAGGCGCCCCAGAAATTAAGGAAGTAAAAAACGCCAGTAAATATATTAGAAGCAACGTTCTCGATGTTTATGAAACGATTATTATTGCCATAATTTTAACGGTTTTGACGGTATTTTTCTTTTTAGGAAATGCGCGCGCAACCTTGATTACTGCGATCGTATTGCCAATTTCTCTGATTGGCGCTTTTATAATAATGTATCTCGCGAATTTTTCGATTAACGTTATTTCGCTTTTGGCATTAAGTCTTTCAGTTGGGCTTTTGGTAGATGATGCGATTGTGGTTGTGGAAAATATTTACCGCAAAATTGAGCATGGAGTTGATGCTAAGAAAGCGGCTTTTGATGCAACTCGCGAAATTATAATGGCGGTGGTGGCAATTACTTTGGTGATAGTTGTTGTATTTACGCCAGTTTCTTTCATGGGCGGAATTGTTGGGCAATATTTAAAGCAGTTTGGTTTAACAATTGCCTTTGCAATGATAATTAGCTTGTTGGTTTCAATCTCAATAATACCAATGCTTTGCGCTTATTTATCGGGAAATAAAATTAAGAAACTCTCTGAAGAAAAAGGAGATTCTTTTATCAAAAAATTGCTGCGTAAATTTGAAAAATTTCAGCATCGACTCGAAGAAAAATATGAAAAAATTCTGATTTTTTCAATTGATCATCCAAAGAAAATTTTGCTGATAACTGCGGCAATTATGGTGTTAAGTATATTTACTTTTCGCTTCGTGCCAAAAACTTTTATGGCCGAAAATAATAATGGCGAGCTTTCGGTTTCATTGGAATTGCCAGCTGATTCTAGCCTCGCCACCACCAACGAAGTGGCGGCAAAAATTGACGATGTTATTCGTCAAAACTCAGAAGTTGAGCTTTCGGCATTTTCTGTGGGCAGTGGATCTTCGCAATCAAATAGATCGAGTTTTTATGTTCGTTTGAAGAAAGATCGAGATATTGCGACGGCAGAATTTAAAGAAAAATTGCGCAAACAAGTTAAGCAATTTTCTTTCGCTAACCCAATTGTGAAAGATTATGATCCAAGCATGGCTGGAGGTCGTGGTCAACCATTTAGCCTGACTTTAATTTCTACAAATCAAGAACTTTTAGAAAAATACGCGGCGCAAATTCATGAAAAATTGCAGCAAGATTCGCGTTTGAAAGATGTTGATATTAGCAACAAAACCACGCGCACTGAGTTTCGCGTTAAGGTAAAAGATGCGGCAGCGAAAATGTATGGCGTGAATGGTCAAATGGTGGGCAATGAATTGCGTGGCTATGTTGAGGGATATGTTCCAACTAAGTTCCGCGAAAATGGAATGGAATATGATATTCGTGTGCGCTTAAAGCCGGAACAAAGAAATTTGAAAGATAATTTTTCGAGTTTTTATGTTCCAAATGTTAATCGAAGATTAATCAAACTATCCGACATTGCTACAACTTCCGAAGGTCAGGAGGCGGCAACAATTACGCGCCAAGATCACGGTCGCTACATTCAAATTGGCGCGAATCTTGGTAAAGATGTTGGTTTGGGAGATGTGATGACCGATGTAATTTCGATGTTAGAAAGCGGAGATTTAAAATTGCCGTCGGACATACGCTACACCTTCACGGGAGATTCGGAAAATATGCAAGACATGCAAAAATCAATGGGCTTTGCCTTGATGATTGCGGTGCTTTTTATTTATCTAATTTTAACCAGTCTTTATGAATCTTTTGTAATTCCATTCACCATCTTGTTGGCATTGCCTTTGGCTTTGTGCGGCGTGTCGTTTGGGCTTCTTATTGCTGGAGAATCTGTAAATATTTTTACAATGTTGGGGATATTTTTGTTAATTGGAGTTTCAGGCAAAAACTCAATTTTGTTAATTGATTTTGCTAGCCACCTAATTGAGCAGGGAAAATCAAGGCGCGAGGCTTTAATTGAAGCGGGAAAGGTGAGGTTGCGACCAATTTTAATGACCTCATTCGCATTGATTTTTGGAACATTGCCAGTGGCAATTGGGCTGAATGAATCATCTGCGCAAAGAACCGCAATGGGCGTGGCAATTATTGGTGGTTTGGTTTCTTCAACTTTGCTTACTTTGGTGGTTGTGCCAGCGGTGTTTAGTTATATTGACCGCTTTAGAATTTGGTCGAAGCTGAAATTACAAAAATTTGTTGAGTAAGTTAAAGCTTCTTAAAAAAGTATATACCAAACTACAAATCTTTACTCTCAAATTGTCACGGCGTCTTCACGACGGGGTCTAAAAAAATCCCGCTAGACCCCGTCATGAAGACGGGGCGACAAAGAAAAAGAGTGAGAGTAAAAATTTGTAGTTTGGCTTAGTCTCATTCTACATCTCCAGTAATCCAGCCGCCGCCCAAAACGCGAGAATCTTGGTAAATCACGCAAGCTTGTCCGGGAGTTATTGCGCGAGTCATTGAATTCATTTTAACTTCAGCTTCGCCATTTTCGCCAATTTTAATCACGGCATTTTCTTCTTCGTGGTTTGAGCGCAGGCGAACTTTGGCATGAATTTCTTGTCTAAAATCAACATCATTTGCCAGCCAATTTAATTCACGAATTTTGAATCTTCGGTTTTGCAAAAACTTTTCTTCGCCAACAAAAACAGCATTTTCTTTTGGATCGATTTTAACTACGTAAAGTGGTTCTGGATAAGCAATTCCAAGTCCGCGACGTTGACCTAAAGTGAAATTAATTATTCCTTCATGCTTGCCCAAAACTTTTTTAGTTTCGATGTGAATCAAGTTTCCTTCTTTAAAAGCAGTTGGGCGAACGCGACGAATTACTGAAGCATAATCGCCATTTGGCACAAAACAAATATCTTGTGAATCGGGCTTGCTTGCAACTTCAAGACCTAATCTTTCAGCTTCTTTTCTGGTTTCTTCTTTGGTGTTTTCGCCCAAAGGAAAACGCAGAAAATCGAGCTGTTCTTTGGTGGTGGAAAAAAGAAAATAGCTTTGATCTTTGTTGTCATCTTTCGCTTTGTGCAATTGGCTTTCGCCGCTTTCTCCAACTTTTCTGGCAACGTAATGCCCCGTTGCCATACAGTCGGCATTTAGGTCTCGAGCCACTTTGAGCAGATCTCGGAATTTCACCGATTGATTACATCTTACACAAGGAATTGGAGTTTCGCCTTGTAAATACGAATCGGCGAAATCGTCAATTACCGATTCTTTAAATAAGTTTTGATAATTCAAAACATAATGCGGAAAGCCATGTTTTTCGGCGACTTTTTTCGCGTCATAAATGTCAGTTCCCGCGCAGCAGGCGTTTTTCTTTTTTAACGCTTCTCCGTGATCGTAGAGTTGAAGAGTGATGCCAATAACGTCGTAGCCTTGCTCTTTTAAAAGGCAGGCAACAACGGAAGAGTCAACGCCGCCAGACATTGCAACAACAACTCGGGTAGATTTTTCGGGTTTATTAAAACCAAGAGAGTTCATTTTTTTAGTAATTATTGATTTTTCTTTTGATTTTGATGTTTTAACAAATTCCAATTCTTTGAAACAACTGCCAATCATTATTTTTTTAAAAAACATGCCTGAATTCGCAAAACTCACCTTGCCAAATGGCAAAGAAATTAACCTGCCAATAAAAAATGCTTCCGTTGGTCAAGATGTAATCGACATATCTCAACTCTACAAAGAAACTGGAATGTTCACTTATGATCCCGGTTTTTTATCCACCGCTTCTTGCGAATCAAAAATAACTTTCATTGATGGCGATCAAGGAATTTTAAGGCATCGCGGTTATTCAATCGAAGAATTAGCTAAAAAAAGTGAATATCTCGAAGTGGCTTACGCCCTTGTAAACAGTGAGTTGCCGAACGCTGCCCAATATAAAGAATTTAGAAGTGGCATTATTAAAAACATGTTGGTTCACGAGCAAATTGGCATTCTTCTTCGTGGCTTTCCAAGACGGGCGCATCCAATGGCGATCATGGTTGGATCGGTTGCATCTCTTTCTGCTTTCTATCATGAAACCATGGATATTCACACGCCAGAAGGTCGCATGGACGTGATTTATAAAATCATTTCCAAAATGCCGACATTGGCGGCGATGGCTTACAAATATTCAATCGGCGAGCCGTTAATTTATCCAAATAAAGAATATGGTTTTGCAGAAAATTTTCTGCATATGCTTTTTGATCGCCCAAATAATATTCATAAAGTTACGCCAACAATTGCTAAAGCAATGGAGATGATTTTTATTCTTCATGCCGATCACGAACAAAATGCCTCAACCTCAACAGTTCGTTTGGCTGGCTCTTCTGGCGCAAATCCGTTTGCTTGCATTGGCGCAGGAATTTCTTCTCTTTGGGGGCCGGCACACGGCGGTGCAAATGAAGAAGTTTTAGAAATGTTGCAAGAAATCGGCACTAAAGATCGCATTCCAGAATTTATTGCCAAAGCTAAAGACAAAAATGACCCGTTCCGTTTGATGGGTTTTGGGCATCGCGTTTACAAAAATTATGATCCGCGCGCCGCAGTTTTGAAAAAATCTTGTGACGAAGTTTTATCTGAACTTGGAATTAAAGATCCGCTTTTAGACATCGCAGTTGAGTTAGAAAAAATCGCGCTAAATGACGAATATTTTGTGTCGCGTAAACTTTTCCCTAACGTCGATTTTTATTCTGGAATCATCTACAAAGCACTTGGAATTCCGTCGAATTTATTCACAGTAATTTTTGCGATTGCGCGCTCAGCTGGTTGGATTTCTCAATGGAAAGAAATGATTGAAGATCCGGCGTTTAAAATTGGCAGACCTCGCCAACTTTACACTGGCGAAGTTTCTCGTAATTATGTTGAAGTTAGCAAGAGATGATCGACAAACTGCTGCAAAAACTTTTAATCAAGAAGCAAAAAGATAGCTTAAAAGCCGCGGCTCATATTCCAGATGAAGATTTCATTCCTTATGTTTGTCATTACGACCCGAATACAATAATTACTAAAAATGGCGAGTTGATGCAAATCATTCGCATCACAGGATTTAGTGCAACTGCTGCAATTTCAGAGCTGGTTTCTTTGCGCGAAGCTGTGCGCGAAGCGGTTATTTCAAATGTGCAAGATAATAAAATCGCATTCTGGTTTAACACAATTCGTTGTAAGAAAAACATCGCTCCAAAGATTAAGCCAAAAGAATTTTTTGCGCTAGAATTTGATGAGGCTTGGGCTAAAGAAAACAAGCTGCGCGACAAATACGTTAATGAAATTTATATAACGTTAATTGTTGAGGGCGTAGATACGTCAATTGAAAACATGCAAGGCTTTGTTCGCTCTTTTTCTTATTTAGCGACCAAATCAATGCATCGCGAATTCTTAAAAAATGCGCATAAAAAACTCTCTGAAATTGCGCGGGGAATTGTTGCCGATACCGAAAAATATGGAGCAAAATTGCTCGGAATTCGTGAGTGGGAAGGGGTTTTATATTCAGAGCCGATGCGTTTTTTTGGAAAAGTTGTTAATCTTTATGAAGAGCGTTATCCGCTAGCTCCAAATGATATTTCTATTGATCTATCAAGCTGCAAAATAGCCTTTGGCAATCGTGAATTAGAAGTGCTTAGCGAGAAAAATAACTATGCGGCTGTACTTTCTCTTAAAGAATATTTCGAAGTGTCAACAAGCGCTCTCGACAATATCTTGCAGCTTCCGTGCGAGTTTATCATCACGCAATCTTTTGATTTTACGGTTAATAAAAAAGAAATCGCTCATCAAGAATATCAAAACTACATCCTGCAAGTTAGTGGCGATGAAGATCTGAGGCAGGCTAGTGGAATTGCTAATTTTATTGAAAGTGGTCATGGCTCGCCAATTGATTATGGAAAAATGCAAACCACAATCATGATCATTGCCCATTCGCGCGAAGATCTAGAAAGAGATGTTAAGCTAGCTTTAGAAAAATTTAGTTCTCTTGGTTTTGTTGTGGTGCGTGAAGACGTATTTTTAGAGCATTGTTTTTGGTCGCAACTTCCAGCAAATTTCCGTTATTTACGCCGACAAAAAATTATAAATACCAACAGAATGGCCGGTTTCACTGCTTTGCATAATTTTCCTTCGGGTTCAATTGCGGGCAATAAATGGGGATCAGCAATCACCACTTTGTCGACAATTTTAAACACTTCGTATTTTTTCAATTTTCACAATGAAGATTTAGGCCATACAGCAATTTTTGGCTCCGAGAAATTTGGTGAATCAACTTTGTTAAATTTTTTGGTTACGCAGAGCCGCAGAGTCGATGGAAAACTTTTTTATTTTGATTTTAACAATTCTGCAAAATCTCTAATAAAGGTTTTGGGAGGTAGTTATTATGACATGTCAGAATCTGATTCTAAAAATCCAGAATTCCTGCATCTCAACCCCTTGTCTTTAACAAGAAGTGATGAAAATAAAAAATTCCTCAACGAGTTTTTTGCAAGCTTGGTGACTTTTGCAAGTGATAGCGTTTCTCCAGAAGAAATCGCTTTCATTCCCGAAATTGTTGATCGCCTTCTGATTTCAAATGCTAATAATTTTGGAATTGCCTGCGAAGCCTTTAATACCAGCGAAACTAAAGGCATATATAAAACGCTAAAAATTTGGAATGGTGAAAATTTGGGTCATATTTTTGGCGCAGAAACCGAAATAAGTTGGGATAATAAAATAATTGCCTTTGATCTATCGGAAATTTTTGATGAGCGGCCTTTGTTAACCCCAATTGTAAATTATCTGCTTCATCAAATTGAGCTACAACTTGACGGATCGCCGTCAATGTTAGTGATGAATGATGCTTGGAATTTATTGGATAACCCAGTTTTGTCCCCAAATATCTCCGCATTTTTAGAGCGCATGAAGCAAAAAAACTGCGCTGTAATTTTGGCTACAAGAGATATTGATCACGTTGCAAAAAGCGAAATATCTGCAGAAATCAATAAAAATCTCGCAACTCGAATTTTCATGCCGAATGAAAAACCTAATCATTGTTTGAGAGATATTTTTGAGTTAAGCGAAGATGAGCTAGGAATTGTAGAAATGATGGCTGAAGAGAAAAATGATTTTTTCTTTAAGCATAAAGAAGATGCGATCATTGCTTCTCTTGACCTTTCAAACTTGGTTGAATTTGCCAAAATATTTAACGCCAACGAAATTACCTTAACCGCAATGGAAGAGGTTTTGGCGGCTTATGCGGATGAAGAAAATTTAACCCCAGAAATCTGGGTTCCGCAATTTATCGAAATTCTCGGCGAGCTTGAAAAAGCCGCCGAAGAAGCTGAAAAGCAAAAATTGCGCGAAGAGCTAGAAGAAAGGCGCAGAAAATTAAAAGAAAAGTTGGGAGATTAAGACTTTCTCAAATCTTTAAACTTCTTAAGCAAATCATTCACCATTTGTGGGTTTGCTTGACCTTTACTTGCTTTCATCGCCTGACCAACAAAAAATCCGTGAAGTTTTTCATCGCCAGCTAAATATTTTTCAAACTGATCAGCGTTTGTTGCCACAACTTCAGCAACAATTTTTTCAATTGCCCCTGAATCAGAAACCTGTTTCAAGCCTTTGCTTTCAACAATTTGTGTCGCGTTTTCGCCAGTTTCAACCATGGCGTCCAAAACGTCTTTAGCAATTTTTCCTGAAATTTCGCCGCTTTTAATTAGATCTAGAAGTTGGCATAAATTTTGCGCTGAAACTTTAAGATTTTCAAAATTTATTCCAAGTTTGTTCATGCGTCCAAATAGCTCAACTGTAAGCC
>CAYVKI010000027.1:14592-16332 GCA_964452075.1 uncultured Rhizobium sp. | reverse complement strand
ATTATAAAACCAAAAACCTGTACCAAACCACAAATCTTTACTCTCAAATTGTCACCGTCTTCACGGGGTCTAAAAAAATCCTGCTAGACCCCGTCATGAAGACGGGGTGACAAAGAAAAAGAGTGGGAGTAAAGATTTTTACTTTGGTATAGATAAAATTGCCTTATCTTTTGATATCTGAGTTCTGTATCAAGCTGCTAAATTTGTAGTGTGAAGCTGGTTTTAAAGTAATTTGGCATGCGGCTCGAACTTCAACATTTTTAGAGGAAGGAATTGCATTATCAATTACCGAATCCACAACATCCTTCTCATCCTCGCTTGGTGATGGAAGAGTTTTACTTCCTGATATTTGATCAATTAATTCAACTTCACCAACACAAGTGCTGCAAGATAACTGCTCTTTGCAGGCCGCTTCGACTTCTTTTTCTTGAGCTAGAATTGTGGCTAGAGTTGGAGGATTTTTTTGGTATTTTTCATCAGATAAATCTATGTAAATCATTTTTGATCCACCATTTCTGTTACGAACTTCAATTGTTACTTTCGGATCTATTGTATTTGAAATTTCTAAGTTATTGTCATTTTGCGGAATTCCATCAAAAGCTTTTGCTGCTGCTAATCTTTTAAAATGTTTGATCAAAGAATTATCCTCCGCTTTTAGTTCGGATAAAATTTTCTTATCATTTTCTGAGACGGCAGACTCAATAACATCTTCAGTTAGCCAATATAATTTCTGACCCTCTGGAAGTTTTTTTTGATCAACTGTAATAAAAGGAATCTCGGGTCTTTTTCCATGAATAAAGCGATTTAATTCCAGTATAATATTGCCATCTTTAATGCTAGAAATTGTCATTTTTCCATACTCGGTTGACATCACCAATCTACTATGATTTTTCAATCCTGATAAACCAATTTTTGCATTTTGCAATAATTCACATTGTGCTTCTATCGTATTGTCGGCGCGAAAATGCTTATTCCCCTGTATTTCTCTGCAAGCATAAATGTTATGTAGTTCAATGCCTAGTCTGTATGATTGAGTGATAATAAGTCGCAATATTTCTGGTGAATCATTTACGCCAGCAATAATTGGAAATTGGTTGAAATGACCAACCCATTCTGTTCGATTATTAATCTCACCCAGAACGCTCTTGATGTCTTTCCTTGTACGATAATTTAACTCAAAATCGTATAAATATTTACCACTTCTATCCGTTCTTGCTTCAACTAATTCATAAGGATGAGAATAATGCCCAACTATGTCCACTCTAACTTCAGGATAAGTTTCATGAAATTTATCCATCATCTCCCAAAATCTTGAATCAAATCTACTTGGATTAAATACCAATTCTTTAGTGCCTATCCTAATTGTTGAAATTCCTGCTTCAGCTACCAAAGCCATATATCGTGCAAGCGTTGCATTTGGTAATGTCATTGGATCGCCGCCAGAAAAAAGAATTTCTCTGGCGTGAATTAAAGGTTCTAAAGTTTCTTTATGAATCCATAAGCCACTCTTATCACGTTTTCCATAATGTTTAATTGCATCATCAATTAGGCTATTAAAAGTTTTTATATATGCCGCAATCACTGGCATATCAGCTTTTGATTTATTGGAAGTGCCGTTAAATAAATCAAGTCGATAACAATAGCGACAATGTGAAGAACAATTAATAGAAACTAACGCCAACATCATTTCATACTTATGCAACAAACGTCCGGCGGATAGCGAGCAGACCACTCGAGATT
>CAYVKI010000027.1:0-14582 GCA_964452075.1 uncultured Rhizobium sp. | reverse complement strand
GTGATCCAAGTATGATTTGGATACCTTAACTCTCATGCGGTTTTGTATTGAGTCAGATGATTCTATAAGCTGTTTTTTTTCTTCATCATTATAGTAGTGGTCAGCAATCTTAATTAACTCATCAACACCAATAAATCCTTCGCCATTTTTTCCGCCGCGCGAATATTTCTTATTTAAATCTGCACTAACTTCTTCAACAAAATCTAATCCTCTTTTTGAAAGCTCAAAAACATGATTTTTCCTACCCAAAGGATCTGGCTCACCTTCTTTAACCCTTTTTCTTAATTCTTCTAATCTTGGAAATGTTTTAGTGGCATCAGAATGAGATTGGGCAAAATGATTTCTTGACCAATTTGCAAATGTTGTTGGCAATGATTTTGTTAAATGATTCCTCGCCCTCATTTAATACCTCCTTTTTTAGAAAAAAAATTTATATCAAGTTGCGATTGCAACAACTCCTCGCTTTTCATCATTTGCACAAACTCTTTAACATTCCCATGTAGGGCTTTTCCTTGTTTGATTAAAATTCCATAAAGTATTTTTGGAAAATAATCTGATAAGGATATTGCCTCTAATCCATTTTCAAGATTGCCTTCAAGGCATATGCTTGATAAAATGGCTATACCGATATCTTCTCTAGCAAATTTTTTAAGAATTTCGTAATTTGCCATTTCAAATTCAATCTTGGTTTGCAATTCATAATTTTTAACAATTTCATCAAAATTTGGGATGGTTACAAATTTGCGATCAAGCCTTAAAAGCTTGTAAGGCTTGATGTCGCGCATTGTGATTTTTTTCTTTTTTGTCAATGGGTGATTTTTCTTGGTAAGTAAAATAGGTTGATATCTAACAACTGGAATAAAATCTAATTCACTTGGCACTTCACTTGGTTGCATTGAATAAATTATCATGTCCACTTCACCATTCCTAAGCCTAGCTATAGCATCTTCTCTTGTAAGATTTTTGATTTCAAATTTTGCGGTCGGATTTTTGGTTTCAAATTTTTTAATATATTTGGGCAAAATATGACAAATACTTACATTATTGGCTGCTATTCTGATTGTCTCAAATTTTTCCTGTTTTATTTTTTTTATAAAATCTCCTAGCAAACCTTCAGTGCCATGAATATGAGGTGCTGCATGTGCGTAAAACATTTTACCCTCTTTTGTCAAAATGACCTTGTTTTTATCTCTTGAAAAAAGACTTACTCCTAATTTTGTTTCCAGCGATTGAATTTGCAGGCTGACTGCCCCTTGACTTAAGCTCATCTTTTTTGCTGCACTTGACATGCTGCCAGTTTGAACTGTGTAACAGAAACCTTTGAGCTGCTGAAATAGATTATTTTTATAATATATTTGCTTAGATGTTTTTGACATGAGTTTTATTAATGCTAGCACGATTAATTCTAAATATAATTTGGATTACATTTCGAATTGTTAATACACAAGATGATCAAAGTTTTCGTTAATAGAAAAATTAATATCTTTGTGAAAGAAAATTTGTTTATGTGTCAAAAGTCAGAATCATACAAACTTACCTCTTCTGATTTTTTGGCGGCAATTGCTCATGAGTTAAAAACTCCAATCTCAGCGATTCAGAGCTTTGTTGAGGTTTTAAATGAGGACTTAAATGACAAAAAAGTTTCTCGAGAAGAATGTTTAGAATATGTTGCTGAGATCAGGCAACTGGCAGCTGATATGGATGAATTGGTTCATGATATTTTAGATGTTTCTTCTGGTGTTTCGAGTAATTTCTCGGTGGATTTGTCGCAAGAAATTGACATTGGGCAGGTGGTGAAAAAAGCGGTGAAACTTAATCGCGATTATGCTATTAGGCGCAATATTGAATTACGGGTTGAGATTTCTCCTGATGTAGGTTTGATATTCTTGGATGAAAAGAGGATGAAGCAGATTATGACTAATTTAATTTCCAATGCGATAAAATATTCGCCGAATAAAACCTTGGTAAAAGTCACTCTTACAAAACAAGAAAATCATTTAGAAATTGCGGTGATCGACCAAGGTTTTGGAATGACGTCAATTCAAGTTCAAGACGCTTTTATTAAATATAAAACTATTGAAAATCCAAACTCAGAAATTGTTGATTCTTTTGGACTTGGATTGCCAATTGTTAAACAACTTGTTGAGCTGCAAAAAGGAACTATTGAAGCAGAATCTGAAAGCGAAAAAGGCACAAAAATGATTTTGCGGTTTCCTTATTAACAAATCTAATGCTTATTAAAGAATTTACCCCTCACCCCACCCTCTCCCTCAAGGAGAGGGAGTAGATCGAGCTAAAGAATTTACCACCTTAAGCCATAAAAGGAAGAGGGAGCTATTAGGATTTCGGTTTAACCCCCTCTCCCCTTGAGGGAGAGGGTGGGGTGAGGGGTAAATCAAAGCAACAAATTAATAAAAATTCTAAATTTTAGTAATTGGTCTGAGAGTAAAAGAAAATCAATTTTCCTTAGAGCCTATCCTAAGTCTTTTTGAGAAAAAAATTAGGCATAATTATAAAACCAAAAACCTGTACCAAACCACAAATCTTTACTCTCAAATTGTCACGGCGTCTTCACGACGGGGTCAAAAAAATCCTGCTAGACCCCGTCATGAAGACGCCGTGACAATTAACAGGCTCTTTCCCGAGTAATATCTTTTACTTTTGCAACTTTTTCATATGAATTAATCGTAACATAACGATGGGTTTCTGGTGAGGGGTGTGAGGTTTCTGATTGATCAATTTCTGAGTGGTCTGGATATTTAACAAAATGCAATCCGCGTTTGTTTTTCATAAAAAGGTCTTCACCGGTTTTAAGAGGAAAGCTTTTGGTTTCTTTTGCAATTTCAAGATCTTTTGCTGCCTGATATATTTCGTTTATGGCTGAGTCAATTTGGCTTTGATGATAAGGTATTTTGTTTTCGTCATAAAAAAGATTTTTATCGGTTCCTAAAAACAGATTTATATTTAGCAATCCATCTTCATCATGATAAAGAATTGGCATGTTAAAACTTGATTTTTCGTGTACCTCGTAAGGTTGCAGATCTAGGTATATAAAGGCTGGTTGTCTTAAAATTTCTTTTGCGGTTTCTGATAGTTTAGATTCTATGTCGCTGACATTAATGAAGCCAGTTTCTGTTGATCCATTGGAAAGAATTGCTCCAACAGAAGTAATTTTTAGATCGGCATTTGTGGCAGATCCATCGCTATGAGGAGGGATATTTTTAGTTTTTAGTAAATTTGTTTTTTTAAAAAAAGATTCGGCATATCTTAATTTTGGATCAAAAAAAATCGCAATAATGTGAGATAAAAAATTAACCGCTCTAACATCTTTCGGAAAATTTTCCACGAGCATGGTTGTGTTTTTTGGATCATGAAATTCTTCAATTAAAGAGCTAAATTTTTTTGATTCTTCGCAGCCTTGTTCTGCTTTTTTTGAAAGTGCTTCAGAAATTTTAGAAGCTGATTTTTCTATATAATCGCTTTGATATTTAAAAACCGTGTTGGCGGGATATTTTGAGAATACATCTTGAGTTTTGTCGCGAAGCCAAGAAGGAAGAGAGCCTCTAATGTTAGAGAAAAATCTAGCTGTTATGTTTATGCTAAAATTTCTCATCTAAAATTTTAACTATTTGCTAATTTTTTTGCCCCTTTGAAACCAGCTGCAATTCCAGTTCTTGAAACTGATTCTAAACCGTAATTAGCAAGTTTATGTAAAGCTTCATCAATTGTGTTGGTATTGCCAATAATTTCAAAAACTACTGAATCTCCAGCAACGTCAACGATGCTGCTGCGATAATTATCTAAAATTTTTAGGGCATCTTCGCGTTTTTGTTCGTCGGCAATAATTTGCACCAAAGCTAATTCGCGTTCGATATAACCATGTTCGCGAGTTAATTCTGCCGCGGTGTGAACGGGAACAATTCGTTTCAAAAGTTTGCAAATTAGATCAATGGTTTTGGTGTTTCCAATTGTTGTAATTGTGACGCGAGATAAAGTTTTATCTAAACTAGTTGGGGCGACGTTAAGAGATTCAATGTTGCAGCCGCGAGCGGAAAACAGCTCAACTATTCGTGCTAAAGCACCGAATTCGTTATCAACTAAAATTGCAATTACATGTCTTTTAATTTGGTCAGTCATATTTTAAACCGCGTTTAAGTCTTTTTGAACATATTGCTTGGCTTGCGAACCAAGTAAAATCTCGTTATGCGCTGCGCCCGCTGGAATCATTGGGAAGACGTTTTCAACTTTTTCAACCAAGCAGTTAAACAAAACTGGTCCGTCATGCGAAATCATTTCCATTAGTTTTTCATCAAGTTCTTTTGGATTTGAGCATTCAATTCCTTTAATTCCAAAACTTTCAGCAAGCTTCATAAAATCGGGCAACTCCATGAAAGATTGGCTTTCACGCGAATCGTAAATTAATTGCTGCCATTGGCGAACCATTCCCATGTAGCGGTTGTTTAGAATGATTATTTTAACCGGAAGTTTATATTGTTTTATGGTTGCAAGTTCTTGCAAATTCATCATGAAAGAAGCATCGCCACTAACGCAAATTACCATTGAGTTTGGATTGGCAATTTGCGCTCCGAGTGCAGCAGGAACGCCATAACCCATTGTTCCTAAGCCACCAGAAGTTAACCATTTTTTTGGATGGTCAAATTGCAAATATTGCGCCGCCCACATTTGATGTTGACCAACGTCAGTTGAAACAAAAGGTGAAGCACTTTTTGTTAAGGCATTTAAACGCTCAACGGCATATTCTGGTTTAATTCCTGTTTCAGATTGTTCGTAAGAAAGAGATTTGATGTCTTGCCATTTTTTGATTTGATTCCACCAATCAGAAATTTCTTTGTGACGATTGCCAATTTTTCTGCTGCGCCATTCTTCAAGCAAAGCTTCTAAAACCACTGCCGCATCGCCAACAATTGGCACGTCAAATGATTTTATCAATTGAACAATCATCAACATCGATGTGAATTTTTTTCGAATTTGGTGAAAAGCCCGCAACGCGACCTGTCACGCGGTCATCAAAACGTGCGCCAATGTTAATCATTAAGTCACAATCATGCATTGCCATGTTGGCTTCATAAGTGCCGTGCATTCCAAGCATGCCGATAAAATGTTGATCGCTCGCTGGAAAGCCGCCCAAACCCATCAAAGTGTTGGTGATTGGATAGCCAGTTTCGTGAACAAACTTTGTTAAAAGTTCGCTGGCTTTTTCGCCAGAATTTATAATTCCGCCACCAGTGTAGAAAATTGGTTTTTTAGCCGTCGCCAAAAGGTCGATTGCGGCACTAATTTCGGCGTGACGAATTTCTTTTTTACGTTTTTCAATTTTGTAAGAAGGGCGATTTATTGCGATTTTTCCTTCGTAAATTGCATAACTATTTTGAACGTCTTTTGGAATATCGATTAAAACTGGACCAGGGCGACCTGAACGCGCGATGTAAAAGGCTTCATGAATAATGTGTGCTAAATCTTTTACGTCTTTAACGAGGTAATTATATTTTGTGCAAGAGCGTGTTAAACCAGTAATATCAGCTTCTTGAAAACCATCGGTGCCAATTAGCGATGTGGCAACTTGTCCTGAAATGCAAACCAAAGGAATTGAATCAAGATAAGCATCAGCAAGCCCAGTGATTGTGTTTGTTGCGCCTGGGCCGGAAGTGACGGTAATTACACCAACTTTTCCAGTTGAGCGAGCATATCCTTCTGCGGCGTGTGCGGCGGCTTGTTCGTGACGAGTTAAAATGTGACGTAATTTTTTTTGTGTAAAAAGAGCGTCATAAAAAGGTAAAATTGCGCCACCCGGATAGCCAAATATTGTGTCAACGCCTTCTTCCAAGAAGGCTTTAACTATAATTTCTGCGCCAGAAAATCTGTTGGAATTTTTTTGTTCGCTCATTTCTTTAAAAAGATTTGTTTGTTCGAAAGAGTCTAAATTTCTAAAGACGGATCTGGGTTGAATCAAGATAAAAATCATCGAAGTTGCTTTTCACAAAAGCCAAAATTAGATATTTAGCTAATTAATTTTCTCCTAAACAATCTCCTTAAAAAAATGACTGAAAAAACAACAATTGTTGGCATTGAAAAAATTTTAAAATCTCTTCCGCATCGTTATCCTTTCTTACTGGTTGATAAGGTTGTTGAATTGGAAATTAACAAAAAAATTGTCGCCATAAAAAACGTCACATTTAATGAGCCGCATTTTTTAGGACATTTTCCTGACCATCCAATTATGCCCGGTGTTTTGATTATTGAGGCAATGGCGCAAGCTGGAGCTTTGATGGTGACCGCTGCTCCTGATTTTAAAGCGGAAGATAAATTGGTTTATTTTATGTCAATTGATGGCGCAAAATTTAGAAAACCAGTCATTCCGGGTGATGTTTTAGAATTGCATATTGAAGTTGTGCAAAATCGTGGGCCAGTTTGGAAGCTTTCTGCGGCTGGTATTGTTGCTGGTCAAAAAGTGGCTGAAGCACAACTTTCAGCAATGATTGTTGATAAAGAAAAAAAATAAATATGACTCACAAAATTCATCCAAATTCTGTTGTAAGTTCAAAAGCAAAAATTGCTGCCAATGTTGAAATTGGGCCATTTTGCGTGATTGGCGACGATGTGAAAATTGGCGAAGGCACAATTATCAAATCGCATGTGGTAATTGAAGGCGATACTTCAATTGGTAAAAATAATGTGATTTTCCCTTTTGCAACAATTGGCGTTGCTCCACAAGATTTAAAATTTAAAGGTGAAAAATCTCGTGTTGAAATTGGTGATAATAACAAAATTCGCGAGCATGTGACAATTCACCTTGGCACACAAGATGGCGCGATGGTAACAAAAATCGGCAGCAATTGTTTGTTAATGGTTGGCGTTCACATTGCTCACGATTGCGTTGTGGGTAATAATGTAATTTTGGCTAACAACGCTACTCTTGCAGGTCATGTGGAAGTTGGTGATCATGTTGTGATTGGTGGGCTTTCAGCAATTCACCAATTTGCTAGAATTGGTGCTGGAGCAATGATTGGCGGCATGTCTGGTGTTGAAGGCGATGTGATTCCTAATGGTTTAGTGATGGGCGAACGCGCTCATTTAGCTGGTTTGAATCTTGTAGGAATGAAACGTCGTAATATTCCACGCGAAGATATTCATGCCTTACGCAACTTTTTTAAACAGCTTTTTACAGAGCAAAGTAATGAATTTTCTGCTCGAGCAGAAAATTTGGCAAAAAACTTTGAAAGTTCTGTTGTTCAAGAGGTGGCGGCATTTTTAAAATCAGAGTCAAGTCGTTCTTTTTGTCAGCCTAAAAATAGTGTAAATTCATAAAAAATGCGTGAAATTTGCCTCGATACAGAAACCACTGGTCTTGATCCAAAAGATGGGCATAAAATTATTGAGATCGCCTGTGTTGAAATGGTTAATAAAATTCGCACTGGGCAAGTTTTTCATACTTACGTAAATCCTAGACGTGACGTTCCTCAAGAAGCTTTCAGAGTTCACGGAATTTCAACAGAATTTTTGCAAGATAAGCCAATTTTTGATCATGTTGCAGCTAAGTTTTTAGATTTTATAAAAGGTGGCACGCTGGTTATTCACAATGCTGCATTTGACCTTAAGTTTCTGAATCATGAGTTGCGACTTGTTGGTTTGAATCCAATCGAATCAGATTCGGTTATTGATTCTCTGGCGATTGCTCGCAAAAAATTTCCTGGATCTCCTGCCTCTCTCGATGCGCTTTGCAAAAGATTTAATATTGATATCACTCACAGAACCAAACACGGAGCTCTTTTAGATACAGAATTGCTTTGTGACGTATATATTGAATTGATGGGTGGAGCTCAATCTGGCTTGGCTTTTGATGTAGCGAAAAAAGAAGAGATTTTAGAGGAAAAACAAGTTTTAGAAATTGTTAGAAAAAATCTGCAAAAAAGAAATTTTCCGGTTTCAGATCAAGATCTGGAGCTTCACCAAGAATTCATCACCAAGAATTTTAAAACCAATTTTTGGTATTAAATGATTTCCGTTGGTCGAGCTTGTCGAGACCTTGCGAGTTTTTTCGTCAAAGACAAACTCGACCAACTAAAAATGCCAATTTTAGATTATTAAAACCACTCACAAAAACACTTGAAGCCCAATAAACTTTTTAAAAATTTTGATTTAACCCACGAAGATTCTTGGCTGTGGCTTCCGGTTTTCTTTGGCTTTGGCGTTGCTTTTTATTTATCTTTTTCAAAAAGTTTTTCAGAAAATATCTCAATAATTTCGGTATTATTTTTTACCTCGCTTTTGGGATATTTTCTAAATCGCCAATCGCGCCGATCATTTATTTTTGCTGCTTGCTGTCTGTTTTTACTGGGAGGTTTTTACAGTATTTTTTATCAAAAAATATTTTTATCGCACACTAAAATTACCGGCAAAGTTTATGTAGATGTTGTGGGAAAAGTTGAGGCTGTAAAAGAATTTTATAATCCGCGCAATGGAGTTAATGGTTTAAGCGTGGTTATTTCGAAACCAGTTTTGTATAAGGCGAAATTTGACAAGAAAAAATCAGTTAAAAAATCTAAGAAAAAGCCAAAAAAGAAGTCTAAAAAAAAGGCTAAGAAAAAAACAAAATCTAAGCCAAAAAAAACCAAGAAAAAGCTAGAAAATATTGAGAATGAAGGAGATTTGAATTTAGAAAAAAAAGTTCCAAGAAAAAGAAAATCAGCCAAAAAAGATTCTGATGAATCTCGGGTAGAAAAAACTGAAAAAAAGCCCAAAAAACCTAAAAAGAAAAAACCAAGAAAGGTTAGTGAAAAAACCATTCATAAAAATTTTGTAAATCTTGAAGGCTATCAAGAAATTGATCGAAAATATTTAGATGTTGCGAAGAATTACCAATCAGTCGCTTGGGTTAAAATTAATGAAAATGAGTGTTTTCCAAATCCGCCGCAAAAGATTTCTATTAACTTGGTCAAAAATTTCGAAAATATTGCGGTTAACGATGTGGTGGCAATTAGAGCGATGTTGCAGCCTCCAAAAGCTAAAGAATTTCCAGATGATTTTGATTTTGCATCAAATGCCGATCTAAGAAAAATTGGTGCTTTTGGTTTTGCCATTGGCGAAGCGAAAATTATGCGCAAGGCAGAAATTTCAACGTTGGATTCTTGGTTCTTAAATTTGCGAGAAAAAGCCCGCGAAAAAATTCTCGCCAATGCTTCTGGCGATTTGGGGGCGATTATTTTGGCTTTGTTGATTGGAGATCAAAATCAAATTTCTGCCGATTTAATGTCTAAAATTCGCAATTCTGGTTTGGCGCATTTATTATCTATTTCTGGTTTTCATTTGTCGCTCGCGGCCGCTGTTTTCTTTGTTTCAACGCGTTTTCTGCTTTCAAGAAGTGAATATTTGACGCTAAATTTTGATCTAAAAAAAATCGCTGCAATCTTTGCGATTATCGGTGCATTTTTTTACCTAAAAATTGCCGCTTCACCAATTCCAGCGCAGCGGGCATTTTTAATGGTTTTTCTGGCTTTAGTCGCCTTATTTGTTGGCGAAAAAGTTAATGCTAGGCGAGCAATAATGACGGTGGTTTTGGCTTTGATTTTGTTTAATCCATTCGCTGTTTTAAACATTAGTTTTCAACTTTCATTTGCGGCAATTTTAATGCTCGGTGCTTTTTATGATAAGAGCAAAATCCATGAGAAAAATTTTTTACGCCGCTTTGCGCGCTATTTTTGGGACATAATTCTACTTTCTTTGGCTCTGCAAATTGCCTTGGCGCCATTTTTGATGCACTCATTTCGCAATGTGGCAATGCTTAGTTTTGTGGCGAATGTTTTAGCAATTCCGCTCGCAAGTTTTGTGATAATGCCACTTGGTTTTTTGGCTCTTTTTCTAATGCCATTATCTTTAGATTCATTGCCGTTGCAGGCAATGGAGCGCGCGGTTTTTTTGTTGCAAGAAATTGCGATTTGGGTGGCGAACTTAAAATATTCAAATTTTTTCACCGTGCAATTTCCAAGCTTTGGGCTTGTGATTTCTATCATCGGATTGCTGCTATTTTGCCTTACTAAAAACAATTTACGGCTGATTGGAATTGTTATTTTTGCACTTTCTTTTGTGACAATTTTATTTGTCAAAAAGCCAAATATTTTATTTGATGGAACTCAAAAGTTTTTTGCCATTTACGACCAAAATGGCTTGAGTTTTTCAAAGAATTTAAAACCTTCAAAAGAGCGTCAATTATGGATGGATAAGATGAATGAAAAAGATTTTAAAGCTTTTAACGAAAAAGTTTTTTGCGACGAAACGAAATGTATAATTGAAGAAAAAAAGAAATTTTTGGTGCTTATTGGGCGCAATAAAATTTCAGAAATCTGCAAAAATGATTTTGACGTGATTGTTAATTTAACTTCTAAATACGAGCTTCCAAGCTGTGTTCTAGGTGAGAAAATGGTGATTGATAATTTTGATTTTTATCAGCGCGGCGGGCATTTCTTTTATTTGGATGGTGAAAAGATTTTGCTTAAAACTTCTATTTAAAAAGCAATGAATTGCCCAAATTGATGAAGAAAATGGTGACCCCAACGGGATTCGAACCCGTATTCCCACCGTGAAAGGGTGGTGTCCTAACCGTTAGACGATGGGGCCAAGGAAGGAACTTGCATAAAAGCGAGCGGCGCAACTTAATTTCAGGTTTTCAAATTGCAACAGTTCTGTTTTTGCTTGGTTAGAAAATTATTTAAAATTTACTTTCAAATAACTCTTTTACTGGCAAGCCAAACACTCTTCATACTTGCTTTCTGAATTATTGGCAGGTTCTTCAAACTTTGGAGCTGCTTTGGCAAACATTTCATCACTTTCAGATTTGTTAGAAACTTTATCAGCTCTTTGAACTGAAGTTGAGCGGCAATAATAAAGACTTTTTAAACCTTTTTGCCAAGCTCTAAAATGAACTTCGTGCAATTCTTTTTTCGAAACGTTACCTGGTAAGAAAATATTCAAACTTTGTGCTTGGCAGATATATTCTTGGCGTTCAGCTGAAAGGTCGATGATCCATCTTTGATCAATTTCTTGAGCGGTTTTAAACACCATTTTTTCATGTTCATCTAAGAAATCTAAATGTTGCACTGAACCTTCATTAATAGTGATTGAAGACCAAATGTCTTCAGAGTTTTTTCCTTTGCTTTCAAGCAATTTAACAAGGTTTTTATTACGAACACTGAAAGATCCGGTTAGCGTTTTTTGAGTAAAAGCATTAGCAGCAAAAGGCTCAATTCCGGGTGAAGAATTATTGGCAATAATTGAAATTGAAGCAGTTGGGGCAATTGCCATTTTATTAGAAAATCTTTCTTCAATGCCAACTTCTGCAGCATCTGGACAAGCTCCTCTTTCTTTAGCTAAAACTTTTGAAGCTTTATCAACTCCTTGTTTAATTTGTTGGAAGATTTTTTTGTTCCAAACCTTACTCATTGCTGATTCAAGTGGAACATTTTTGCTTTGTAAGAATGAGTGAAAGCCCATAACTCCAAGCCCAACTGAACGTTCGCGCATTGCGGAATATTTAGCTTTATACATTGCGTCAGGAGCTTTGTCGATGAAGTCTTGCAATACGTTGTCCAAGAAGCGCATTACGTCTTCGATCATTTCGGCATTATCTTTCCATTCGTCGTAGAATTCTAAATTTAGCGACGACAAACAGCAAACGGCAGTGCGATCTTTTCCTAAATGGTCAATTCCGGTTGGCAGGGTAATTTCGCTGCAAAGGTTTGAAGTTTTAACGTTTAAGCCAAGAGTTTGATGATGCTTTGGAATGGCTTTATTTACAGCGTCGATGAACAAAATGTAAGGTTCGCCAGTTTCAACTCTGGCGGTTAAAAGTTTAATCCACAGCGATCTTGCATTAACAACTTCAATGGTTGCGCCGTTATATGGGCTTTTTAATTCAAATTCAGCGTCTTTTTCAACGGCGCGCATGAATTCATCAGTCACAGAAACTCCGTGGTGCAAATTAAGAGAGCGACGATTTGGATCTCCGCCAGTTGGACGACGAAGGTCGATGAATTCTTCAATTTCAGGGTGATTAATTGGCAAATAAACTGCCGCTGAACCACGACGTAAACTTCCTTGAGAAATAGCCAGAGTTTGTGAATCCATCACTTTAATGAATGGAACAATTCCTGAAGTTTTGCCATTGCCTTTTACCGTTTCACCAATTGAGCGCACATTGCCCCAAAAGCTGCCAATTCCACCGCCTTTTGCAGCGAGCCAAACATTTTCATTCCAAAGTCCAACAATACCTTCAAGCGAGTCGGAAGATTCGTTTAAAAAGCATGAAATAGGAAGACCGCGATCAGTTCCGCCGTTGCTTAAAATTGGCGTTGCGGGCATGAACCACAAGTTGGAGATGTAGTTGTAAAGTCGGTCAGCGTGTTGTTGGTCGTCAGCGTAATAAGCAGAAACGCGAGCGAATAAATCTTGTGGAGTTTCGTTGGGCATTAAGTAGCGATCTTTCAAAACTGCTTTGCCAAAATTGCTCAATTTATCGTCTTTTTTAGGGTCAATTGTTACCACGATTCCTTTCTTTGATTTGTCTGATTTAGACGTGGTTTTGATGGCTGATTTTTTAGACATTACTTTAGAAAATTGAATTTGTTTGAGATCAAGCTGCGATTGATTTTGCACTACATCTAGTGGCATTTAATCTAAAAATGCACAATATGTTGTTTTTTTAGATTTTTATTTTTGTGAATTTTAATTGTCTAGAAAGATTATTTATTTTTTACCAACAGTCTCTTTCTGAATTATTTAGAATCTCTAAATTGAGATTTTCAGAATCTCGCGCAAAGACTTTGCTTTATTAAAAATTTCTAAAAGTTCAGATTTTTCATCAGAATCAAAAGTAATTCCGCCGCCAGTTTGAAACTCAAACTTTTCTCCATTGGTAATTAAAGTGCGAATTACAACGGAAGAATTCACTTCTTTTGTTGAAAAAGACCCAATCGTTCCGCTGTAAATTCCGCGATCTAATTTTTCTAAATTTGCCGCGACTGACACAGCTTTGATTTTTGGTGCTCCCGTCATTGAGCCAGCTGGAAAACAGGTTTTTAAAGCGTCTAGCGCATCAAAATTTTTAGCAATTTTTCCATGCACTTCGCTCGACATGTGAAAAATGTTTTTATAAGTGCTAATGTGAAAAAGTTTTTTCACAACCACACTTCCAGCTTCGCAAATTCTCGAAAAGTCATTTCTTACAAGATCAACAATCATCAGATTTTCGGAGCGTTCTTTTGGGCTGTTTTTAAGGTAAAATTTGTTTTTCTTATCTTCAGAAAAATTTTCTCCGCGAGCAGCAGTTCCTTTAATTGGGCGCGAAATAATTTTTTTATTTTTGATTTTTAAAAACAGTTCAGGGCTGGAAGAAATTACATAATTTTCATCTAATTTTAAAAAAGATGAATAATTGGCGGGGCTTAATTTTGTAAGATCAAAAAAGAGTTGAAAATTTTCTTGATGCGAAAGTTTTTTCTCGAATTTTCCAAAGAATTTCCTAGTTAAATTTGTTTGGTAAAAATCGCCGATGGCAATTTGTTTTTTAATTGCAGAAATTGCTGCGAGGTAAGATTCGTCAGTGAAATTTGAATCGAAAAAAGAAACTTTTGTTGTGGTAATTTTTGTAGGTTTTTCGTTCCAACTCAGAGCTTTTTGTAAAAGATTTTCATCAATAAAATTAGCCGTTAATTCTTTTTTTCCGTGATTAAAATTGAGAATTAAACCAAAATTTATTAACCAAATTTTGGGCAAAGAAATAAAAGATTTTTTAGTTTTTGGCAGGTTTTCAAATTGCTGTCCAACTTCGTAAGCAAAATATCCAAACCATTTATTTGCGCTGCTTCTAATAATTTTTTCTGCCGCAAAAAAATCGTCACATAAAATTTTTTCTTGAGGAAAAAGTGCAATTTGTGAAATCGAATTCTTTATTGATTTGTTAAGGGCGCAGTAAAGAAAAACCCAGCTCGATTCTTCATAATTATTGGAAATTTTTTGAGCAAAATCTAATGGTTCTTGCCAGTTTAATTTTAGTTTTTGCATTGTTTTTCTAAATCTTGTTTTAGCAGCTCTAAGAATTCATTTCCTAAATTTTTCTGAAGTTTTCTGCCCAAAAATTCATCGACTGGCGCAAGTAAAAAAGCGGAGTTGGTGAGAAATATTTCGTCAGCTTTTTTTAACTCGGTTATTTTAGCTTCTTTCTCAAAAATTTTTATTGGAGATAATTTTAACAATTTGTTGCGAACTGTTCCAACTAAGATTCCGCAAGATTTTGCTGAAGTGAAAACTTTGCCATTTTTTACCCAAAAAATATTGGCTGAAGAAGTTTCGGCGATGAATTTTTTTTCAGAAAGCATCACGCAATCAAAGTAATTTTTTTCAGTCGCTTCAATTTTTGTTAAAATGTAGGGAATAGAATTTGTTGTTTTGGCGATTGCTTTTGGCGCAATATTTTTTGAAACGCCGAGCTTAATTTTTTGCGGCAATTCGCGATTGGCAAAAGTTTTGGCAATAATTAACGCTTCAGATTCATAGGTTGGAAGATAGCCAGA
>CAYVKI010000026.1:0-18995 GCA_964452075.1 uncultured Rhizobium sp. | reverse complement strand
CAAACTAACGACAAAATTTGAAGCAAAAGACAGGATTTGCGACAGTGCCATTTTAAGTTTCTTAGTTCCTTACAATTTTTTCTCGTGGCTTTATTTTATTGCTTTAACGGCTCTAACTATTTTTTTGTTGAGCAATAAAAATACTCAAGAATTTGCATGGTTTTTTTCAACGAAAATTCTGATTTTGTTAATTATTTTTTATCAAAAATTTCATGAAAAAATCTCAAAAAAAAGAGAGTTTTCTACGTTTTCAGCGAGTGCAATTTTTTTGATTTTTTCGGGAATAATAAATTTGCATTTGGCGGCAATTTTTAATTTTGATTACGCTAGCAATTATAAATCGCCAAATCAGGTCAGCGAACAAATTGCTGCGATTTCTCAGCATTACGCAAAAGGCGAAATTACCATAATTTCAAATGCAAAAAGCGATGTATTTCCAGCGGCAAATTATATCAAAAATATTAACCCCTCATCTTTTTTAACGATTCAGAATCTTTACAAAAACCCTGCAAATAACCAAGATTTGATTAAGATTTTAAGTAAAAAAATAGGCGATGAAAAAAATAATGTTATTATCGTAAAGCAAGAAATAGAGAGCGACAAACAATGTTTCGTGGGCTTTCTGGAATATTATTTTTATGACGCCGAATTCAAAAAAACATTTTTACAAAACTATGTTTTTCTAACAAAAATTACCGAAACAAAAAAACCAGAAAAGTTGGTGAAGTTTTTTTCTGAAGATCAGGAATATGTTTTTCCAGATTCGGGAGATTTGGTCGCAAGAGAGTTTGAAGTTTATGTTAGAAAAAAATGAATCGTCTAAAAATTTTTTGCAAAAGCGGATTTGCGACAGTGCCATAAAAGACAAAAACCATTTATGATTTTAAAACTTATGCAAAAAAATAAAATTATCTCCGCAATTTTAGCTGGAGCTTTTGGTGCATTGGCTTTTGCGCCAGTATATTTTGTTTTGGCGCTTCCCATTTCCTTATCAATTTTTTATTTAATGCTTGAGGAGATTGGCGAGAAAAAGAAAGAGTTTTTTTGGCTAGGTTTTGCTTTTGGATTTTGGCATTTTTTGGCGGGAACTTACTGGATCGCCATTTCACTTTTAGTTGATGCAGCAAGTTTTGCTTGGTTGATTCCCTTTGCTATAACTTTAATTCCTTCGGCTTTAGCTGTTTATTTGGGGCTGTTTGCAGTTTTTTACAAAATTATAATAAAAAAATTCAAACTTAATATCGCGAGCCAAAAAATTATGGTTTTTGCTTTATTGTGGCTTGGCTTTGAAATTTTGCGCTCAACGCTTTTCACTGGATTTCCGTGGAATTTGGTTGGATATGCTTGGATGTTTAGTGTCTATACATCTCAATTAGCGGGAATTTTTGGAATTTATGGGCTGAGTTTGTTGGCAGTTTTAATTTCTCTTTTGCCAATTTTGTTTATTAGAAAACGTGTTTTTTTCGATAAGGTTTTTGCTGTAATTTTGGTAATGTTTTTTGCTGCAAATTTGCTTTATGGATATTGTAAAATTGATGAATCTAAGATTATTAGCAGCTCAAAAAAACTTCGTTTAGTTCAGGCAAATATTAAGCAAGAAATGAAGTGGGACGCGTCTGAGAAATATGACAATCTTTTGAAGCATATTGAGATGAGTAAAGAAAAGGGTTTCAAAGATATTTCGGCGGTTATTTGGTCTGAAACTTCGGTGCCTTATGTAATTGAAGATGGATCTGATCTTGTTGCCAAGTTGAAAGAAGCTGTTCCGCCAAATGGATTTCTTTTAACCGGAGCTTTACGTCTGAATTACCAAGATAAAGAAAAAACCATAATGACCGATGCTTGGAATAGTGTTTTTGCCATTGATGAAGGTGGAATTGTTGGTTTTTACGACAAGAGGCATTTAGTGCCTTTTGGCGAATATGTTCCTTTGCAAAAATATCTGCCTTTTATCACAAAAATTACCGAAGGAGCTGTTGGATTTAGCGAGGGAAAAGGAAGTAAAACCATGATGATCGGTGGGCTTTCCTTTAATCCGCTGATTTGTTACGAAGGAATTTTTACCAACGAAATTCTAGATCAAGAACCTAGGCCGAATTTGTTAGTTAACTTAACCAATGACGCTTGGTTTGGCAATAGTTCGGGGCCTTATCAGCATTTTGATATGGTGAGAATGCGGGCTATTGAATATGGAATTCCAATTGCGAGAGCTGCAAATACTGGAATTACAGCTTTTATTGATCCGTTTGGCAGGGTTATAAAAAAAATCAATTTGAATCAATCCAAAACAGTTGACGTAAATTTAGTCGAGAGCCTTGCGCCAACAATTTACGAAAAATACATGTATATACCTCTTATATTCTTTGCGATATTATTACTGATTCTAATTTTTTTACCTCGAATTGCCAATGATACTAGACAAGATCACTCCCATTGATGTTCATATTTCAGCAAGATTGCGCGAAATTCGTTTATCTGCTGGATTAACGCAGGAGAAATTAGGCGAACTTGTTGGTATAACATTTCAGCAAATTCAGAAATATGAAAAAGCTAAAAATAGAATTTGCGCTAGTAGGCTTTTTGAATTTTCTCAAATTCTAGAAAGACCAATAGAAGATTTTTTTAAAGGATTAAAAGCTGATCGCGATTATTATAACTACGAATTTAAGTCAGCCAAAGAGCAAAGAAGAGATTTGGTAAAATTTGATAAGGAGATTTTGCCGCTAATAAAAGCTTTTAAATCAATTGAAAGTAAGCAGGCAAAAAAGAATCTTATATCTCTCGCTACATCAATTTCCAAAGCAAAGAAAAAGAAGGTCAAACACTCTTATTGTTAAGAGCATTTAATAATACGCAAATAAACACAAATTTTCTCCCACTTTTTCCTCAAGAGATTTTTAGTTTGGTATCGAAAAGTTCGACAAAAACTTGATTTGCGACAGCTTTATTCGATTTAAGGTTGGCTTAAGAAATGCCTTTGTTTACTGCGCGGCATGAAAAACTTAAAAATCAATAAAACCAGCCTCACAATTATTGCTGCAACACTAACCATTTTTGTCGTCTTTTTTAGTTTTTTACACTGGAAGCATGGCAAACATGAAGAAATAGAAAGTGAGTTTGCGGTTGCAAATCCTTGGCGTCAGACTTTGGAAATTAAAAAAGAATATGTGGCGCAAATAAGGGCGGCGCAACATATTGAATTGCGCTCGCTAGAAAAAGGTTATTTACAAAATATTTATGTTGATGAGGGGCAGTTTGTTAAGAAGGGTCAAAAGATGTTTCAAATTACACCTCTTTTTCTTGAGGCAGATTTAAAAAAAGCCAAAGCGGAATATCAGCTAACTAAGATTGAATATGACAACACTCTAATTTTGCAAAAACGCAATATTGTTTCGGCGAATGAATTAGCTTTATCTAAGGCAAAGTTGGATAAGGCGAGCGCAGAAATGGAAAGGGCGCAAGGTCATTTAGATTTTAGCACAATTAAAGCTCCTTTTGATGGAATTATGGATCGTTTTCAAGTGCGTTTAGGAAGCTTGTTGGACGAAGGTCAGCTTTTAACCACGCTGTCGGATAATAGTAAAATGTGGTTATATTTTAACGTTTCTGAGTCTGATTATCTCGATTACATGCAACACAAAGAAACCAATGATGTGCCAGTTGAGTTGGTTCTTGCCAATGGCAGTTTGTTTCCGCAACAAGGAAAAATTGATACAATCGAAGCCGATTTTAACAATGAAGTTGGTAATGTGGCTTTTCGTGCTACAATTTTAAATCCTGATAAACTCTTGCGACATGGTGAAACCGGCACGGTTTTATTGGCGAAAAAATATGAGAATGTTTTGGTGATTCCGCAAAAAGCTACTTTTGAGGTTCTTGATAAAAAATTTGTCTATTTGGTTGATGAAAAAAACACGCTACACTCACAAGAAATTAAAATAGCCGCGGAAGTGCCGCATTTATTTGTAGTGGCTTCTGGATTGAAAGAAGATGATAAAATATTGTTAGAAGGGCTCGGAAAGGTTCATGTTGGCGATGTGATTAAAACGCAAAATCAAGATAAAGATACTGTTCTTAAAAGCCTTGAACTCACAACTAAATAATTAAAGCAGCCTAATACCAAAGTAAAAATCTATAGTCCTTTTTACTTTGTCTTTTTGGTGAAAATTAATATTTCTCAAAGCCTTACTGGGTCAGTCCACAAAGGCTTTTCGAAACATCAATTTTCTCTCAAAATTTTTTGTAAAAAAAGGACTATAGATTTTACTTTGGTATAAATGCTTCAGAAATTTATTCATCGACCAGTTCTGGCAATTGTCATATCGCTAATAATCGTGTTTCTTGGTTTATTGTCGGCGGCTAATTTACCGGTTTCGCAATTTCCAAGAATTGCGCCGACTCGCGTCACTGTTTTTGTTACTTTTCCCGGAGCGAATGCTGACGTAGTTGTGCAATCAGCTTTAATTCCACTTGAGCAAGCAATTAACGGCGTTCCTGGAATGCGCTATATGACATCTTCCGCCAGCAGTGCGGGCGAGGGTGAAATTCAGGTTTTGTTTGATATGGATACCGACCCTAACAATGCAGTGGTTCAGGTAAAAACAAGAGTTGATCAAGCTTTAAATAAATTGCCGCCTTTAGTTCAGCTTGAAGGTGTGATCGTGCAAGCGGTTCAGCCTAGCATGTTGATGTATGTAAATCTTTACAGCACAAACAAAGAGTCGGAAGAAAAATTTATTTTCAATTATGCCAACATTCGTCTCTTGCCCGAGTTAAAGCGTATTAAGGGAATTGGTCAGGTGCAAAATCTGGGTTCTCGAACTTATGCAATGCGCGTTTGGTTGAATCCAGATCGCATGCGCGCTTACTCTGTTTCTACTGACGATGTTATGGAGGCGATTTCCAAACAAAGCGTTATTGGACATCCGGGAAGAATTGGCAGTAGTTCAGGAAAAACGGCTCAATCTCTGGAATATACTTTGGTTTACAAAGGTCGCTATAATCAGCCTGAAGAATATGAAAATATCATTATTCGCGCTAATCCAAATGGTGAAATTCTTTATCTAAAAGATGTCGCAAAAGTTGAGCTCGATAGTGAGTTTTATGATATTTATTCCACCGTCGATGGAAATCCCTCGGCTTCAATTTTACTTAAACAAACTTTTAACAGCGATGCCAATGAGGTGATTGCAGAAGTTAAGCAGAAGTTAGAAGAGTTAAAAAAAGATTTTCCATCGGGCATGAATTACAAGATCAGTTACGATGTTTCAAACTTTCTTAAAGCTTCTATTCACAAGGTTTTACACACGCTTTTTGAGGCTTTTGTTCTCGTTTCTTTGGTAGTGTTCATATTTTTAGGAGATTGGCGCTCAACGTTAATTCCTGTTCTGGTAGTTCCGGTTTCGCTAATTGGCGCATTTTTTTCGATGCAGATTTTTGGGCTTTCCATAAATCTCATCACGCTTTTTGCGATGGTTTTGGCGATTGGAATTGTGGTTGATGATGCGATTGTAGTGGTTGAAGCGGTGCATGCCAAAATGGCAGAAAGTCATCTTTCTCCTTATCGAGCTGTAAAAAAAGTTCTCGGCGAAATCAGCGGCGCAGTAATCGCAATTACACTTTTGATGGTGGCGGTTTTTGTGCCAATCGCTTTTATGAATGGCCCAGTTGGCATATTGCTTAAACAGTTTTCAATCACCATGGCTTCAGCAATTGTAATTTCGGGAATAATTGCGCTGACATTAACGCCGGTGTTAAGTGCCATGATTTTAAAAGATCACAATCACGAAAAGAAAAAGCCAAGTTTTGTTTCTAAAGGTTTAGAAAAATTTAATCAGATTTTTGAAAAAGCGACCAGAGGTTACGTGTGGTTTTTGCATCGCATTATCAAGCGTAAAATTCTCACCATTGCCACAATCGCTGCTTTTGGCATTGGAATTTTTGCGATCTCGCAATTTGTGCCAGGTGGCTTTATTCCCAGTGAAGATCAAGGTATGATTTATGCCGTAATTCAAACTCCACCCGGATCTACTCTTGAAAAGACTTATGAGGTTTCGACTCGCTTAGGAGAAATTGCTAAAGAAATAGAAGGAGTTGAGTCAATTTCATCTCTTGCTGGATTTGAAATTTTAACTGAAGGGCGCGGATCTAACTCTGGAACATGTTTCATCAACCTAAAAGATTGGGATGATCGAGATAAAAATGTGCACGAAATCATCGAAGAGTTAGAAGAAAAAACCAAAGATATTGGTGCGGTTATTGAATATTTCGAGCCGCCGACAGTTCCTGGATATGGCGCAACTGGCGGTATTGCTTTTCGTTTACTCGACAAAACCAACACCACTGATTATCGAGATTTTGATACTTTAAACAAAGAATTTATCGCCAATTTAAAGAAGCGTCCTGAGCTTAATGGCTTATTCACTTTTTACTCCGCCACTTTCCCGCAATATGAGCTGCAAATTGATACTAAGTTGGCGATGCAAAAAGGCGTTTTAATTGGTGATGCGATGGAAA
Source organism: uncultured Rhizobium sp. (assembly GCA_964452075.1). Lineage (GTDB taxonomy): Bacteria > Pseudomonadota > Alphaproteobacteria > Rickettsiales > UBA1997 > UBA2645. Next base: position 12,479 of record CAYVKI010000026.1, on the reverse strand, counting down.
ATCTTAACGTTATGATTGGCAGCACTTATGAACAGGGCTTTATTCGCTTTGGTCAATTCTTTAAAGTTTATGTGCAGGCATTGCCAGAATTTCGTGATTTGCCGACAGATGTTTTGAATCTCTATACCAAAAATGACAAAGGAGAAATGGTGCCATATTCTGCCTTTATGCAGATGAATAAAACCCAAGGTCCAAATGAGTTAACTCGTTTTAATCTTTATAATTCAACGTCAATTCGGGCAACTCCAGCCAAAGGATATACAACTGGTGACGCTATTTTGGCGGTGCAAGAAGTTGCAAAGAAAGTTCTGCCAAATGGTTATGAAGTGGCTTGGGAAGGTTTGTCTTTTGACGAGGTTGGTCGCGGTAACGAGGCAATTTATATTTTGATTGTGGTGTTGTTGTTCGTTTATTTCGTTTTGTCGGCGCAATATGAAAGTTTCATTATTCCTCTTGCTGTAATGTTTTCTTTGCCTCCGGGAATTTTTGGTTCGTTTTTGTTGCTGAAATTAACAGGTCTTTCCAACGACGTATATGCGCAAGTTGGAATAATTATGTTGATCGGTCTTTTGGGAAAAAACGCAGTTTTGATTGTAGAATTTGCTTGCCAAAAACAACAGCGTGGAGCGTCGGTTTTAAGGGCGGCAATTGAAGGCGCGCGTATGAGATTTAGGCCAATTTTAATGACATCTTTCGCTTTTATTGCCGGATTAATTCCGATGGCTTTTGCAAGTGGTGCAGGCTCGGTTGCAAATAACACAATCGGAATTTCAGCTCTGGGCGGAATGTTGTTTGGCACTTTCTTCGGCGTTTTGGTGGTTCCGGGTTTATATTATATTTTTGGCTCAATTGCCAAAGGTAAAAAATTAATCCAAGACGAAAATGACGAACCTTTAACTGAGAATTTTCATTAAAATGCCTAAAACCCGTCAGAAATTCTTATCTTTTATTATTTGTTTCGCCCTTCTTTTGCAAAGCTGCGCACCGTCTTTGCCAAAATATAAAAATGCGCCAAAAGAAAAACTCAAAGCCCCAAAAGAATTTTCGGTTAAAAGTTCTGATTCTGCTAAATCTGATTTAGTGAAAAATGATTGGCATTTGTTTTTTGAAGATAAGCAGCTGGTTTCTTTGATTGAAATTGCGCTTAAAAATAATCAAGAATTAAACATTCTTACCCAAGAAATAAACATTGCTAATAACGAATTGATGGCGCGTCAGGGGCAATATTTTCCATCACTTGGAATTGCCGCAGGAAACGAATTTGAAAAAAATAGCAAATTTACCAGCAAAGGCGCAGCAGATGAAGTTTCTGGTTTGTCTAGCGAATTGAATACTCGTCAATTTGGAATTGCTGCAACTTGGGAAGTAGATATTTGGAAGAAATTACGCAATTTCGCGAAGTCTTCTTACTTGCAATATTTAGCTTCAATTGAAGGTAGAAGATTCGCCATCACGCAGTTAGTGGCAGAAATTTCTGACGATTATTACGAATTAATGTCGTTGGACAATCAGTTGAAAATTGTCGATCAATTCCTTGCAACCATGCAAGAAGCAAAACAAGTGGTGGAATTGCAGAAAATTGCTGGGCGCACAACTTCTTTGCCAGTAAAACGTTTTGATGCGGAGGTTTTGAAAAACCAAAGTCGTAAATACAATATTTTGCAACAAATTGTTGTGACCGAAAATCATCTTAACAAACTTTTGGGGCGTTTGCCTCAACATATTGAACGTCCGTCAGAAAAATTTATTGAAATTGAATTACCAGAAGTTGCGTCTGGAATTCCAGCTGCTTTGTTGGATAATCGCCCTGATTTAAAGCAAGCTTCTTTGCAAATTGAAGCCGCAAAACTCAATGTTAAAGCGGTTAAGGCGCAATTTTATCCTTCGCTAAATATTGATGCGGCGGTTGGTTATAAATCATTTAATTCGCATCATTTTATTGGTTCTCCCGAAGCACTTTTTTCAACTGTTGCTGGAGGATTAACAATGCCGTTGCTAAATCGTCAGGCGATAAAAGCTGATTATTTTTCAGCAAATAATAAACAAATTGAGGCGGTTTATAATTATGAACAAATCTTCATTAATGCTTTTTTGGAAGTGACCAATCAGCTTTCTGCTGTGCAAAATTTGAAGCAAGTTTATGAATTAAAAACTCAACAAACAAAAGCACTTTCTGATTCTTTTGAAATTTCTAATCTTCTTTTTAAAGCTGCGCGGGTGGATTATCTCGAATCGCTTTTAACCAGAAGAGATTATCTCGAATCGCAATTAGAATTGGTAGAAGTTAAGCAAAAACAACTTGTGGCGCATGTTAATCTTTATCGCGCACTTGGCGGTGGCTGGAGAGAAGAATTATCAATTTGATAAATAATGAAAATTTATGAGAATTTTGCTCGTAGAAGATGATTTAATGTTGGGAAAAGCAGTGAAAGAATCTTTGGAAAACCAAAATTATGTAGTTGATTGGGTGACTGATTCTGAGCTTTGCGAACTGGCGATTCGCAACGCCAAATTCGAAATTCTTTTGCTCGATATCAATTTACCCAATAAATCTGGCTTAGAAATTCTGCGCGAATTGCGTAAGCAAAAAAATGAAATTCCTGTGTTGGTTTTAACTTCAAGAGACGGAGTTTTTCAAAAGGTTGAAGCTCTTGATTTGGGAGCTGACGATTACTTGTCAAAACCTTTTATAGTAGAAGAACTTTTTGCCAGAATCAGATCTTTGGTGCGCAGAAGCAAAGGAATCGCAACAGCTACAATTACTTTTGGCGATCTTGAGTTAGATCCGGCAAGTTTCACGGTTACAAAAAATAAAAATAAAATCACCATTTTGCCCAAAGAATTTAACATTCTTAAAATCCTGTTAGAAAGCGTTGATAAGGTTGTTTCTAAGTCGCGCTTAGAAGATGTTTTATATAGCTGGGACGACTCAGTTGAGAGCAATACGGTGGAAGTTTATATTCATCATTTGCGCAAAAAGTTAGGAAAAGATTTAATCCAAACCGTTCGCGGAGTTGGTTATACGATTAAAAAAACCGATGCCTAAAACACAGTCGATTAAAAAAGATTTAATAATCACGCTTTCGATTCTGATTGCTGCAGTTCTAATTCTGGTGCGCGTTGCAGGTTTTGTTTATGTTCGACACCATAACCAAGAAGTTCTCGACGCAAATTTAGTTAAATCGGCAAAACTAATTTTTAGTTTAGTAAAACATGACGTTTTTGAAGGGCAGGATTTAAAGTTTTTGACTGATACAAAACCAGCATTTCAACAAAAAATTTATCACCGCTACGAATATAAACTTCATGCTCAGGCTTGGGAAGAAAATGAATTAATTTATAATTCTGATAATTTTCTTTTAACCGACAAGCCTGACTATGATGGCTTTAAAGATATTTTAATTGATGGTCAAACTTGGCGAAGTTTTTCTTTTTATGATTCAAAATCAAAAATAAGAATTCACGTTGCTGAAAAAGATTTTGTCACCAATCAGATGATTTGGGAAATAATTTTATCTTTTGTTTTGCCGCTTTTATTTTCGTTTTCTCTGCTTTTTGTAATTGTCATTGTCACCGTAAACAGAAAGCTGAAGCCTTTTTACCAGTTAGCAAGTGAGATCGAAAAAATGTCTGCCAGCACCTTGCAGCAATTTAAAAATCACAATCTTCCAATTGAGCTGAAGCCTTTTATTGAATCATTTAATTCTCTGGTTCGTCGCCTTGTTGATGCAATTAACTCTGAACGCAATTTCACTAATTACGCTGCTCACGAATTAAAAACCCCTCTTTCGGCAATTAGTGTTCAAGCGCATTTATTGGTGAATAACAAAAATAAAGAGAAGGAAAAAGAATATGTGCAAGATTTATTAAGTGGAATTAATCGCGCGACTCATCTTATTAATCAGCTTTTAACCCTTTCAAGGCTTGAGTCTGATGGAATAAACATTAAAAAAGAGCAAATTAATTTGGCAGAATTAACCGAAATAATTGCAAAAAATTATGCCACAAAAGCTAAAGAAAAAAATCTGGAAATCGAGTTTGAATATTTTGATGGTGATAAAAATCTTTGTCCTTTATCCCTTCGGGATACGGAAACGCGACACGAGTCGCACCCCGCCTTGCGGGGATCCCGTATGTCAATGGGACATACGGAAAATCTTTTGATTGAAGGAAGTAAAATTTACATCGAAATCATCATTAGCAACTTGCTTGATAACGCTATTAAATACAGTAAGCGCGATGGAAAAGTGGCAGTTTCAATTTCTAGAAAAAGCGATTCAGTCAGTTTAAAAATTACCAATTCTGGTGATCAGATTTTTCCTGAAGAAATAGAAAAAATTTTCGGAAATTTTTATCGAGTTAACAGATTAGAATCTAAAAACCCAAATGTAGGTTGCGGACTCGGATTTTAATTTTATTTGTAAATAGGAGATCTACACAATGCAAAAATTTCTTTTGATTCAATAGAAGGCAGCAATTCCGTGGAGGTAACATTTTTTTAAAGGCGCTTTTCCGCAAAAACGGATTTGTGACAGTGCCTTAATTTGTTCTAAAATTGATTCGTCAGTTTGAAGAATCAGCTTTGTAAATGTTTCAGAGTTTTATAAGCGTTTCCAGAATCGATTATGTTTGCAGCTAAATCGATGCCATCCGAAATTTTTGTAATTTTGCCCGCAAGTTGCAAGGCAAAGGCTGAATTTAAAATTACGATGTCGCGATAGGCCGATTTTTCTCCTTCTAAAAGTGCGACAAGTTTTGCGGCATTATGCTTTGGATCTGCGCCTTTTAAAGCTTCAATTGCAACTTTTTTAAATCCAAATTTTTTGGGATTTATTATTTCTTCTTTTAAAATTTTACCATTTTCAAAGCGCAGCAGGTAAGAATCGGCGCAAAGTGAAATTTCGTCCATTCCATCTTTACCGCAAACGAAATAGGTGGTTGCATCTGCATTTGTTGCCATTTGGGCGCGGGCTAATTTTTTCATTAAATTACGACGCGAAACTCCAATCATTTGTTTGGAAGTGTTGGCGGGATTTAAAAGCGGTCCTAAAAAATTAAAAATCGTTGGAACTTCTAAAGATTTACGAATTGCTGCAACATTTTTTAAAGCTTCGTGAAAAAACGGCGCGAATAGAAAGCATAAGTTTTTTTCTTTAAGATTTTTTTCTATTTCAGAAATGTCAGAAGAAATTTTTATGCCAAGTTCAGAAAAAATATCCGCCGAACCAGATTGTGAAGAAATGGCGTTATTGCCATGTTTTGCCACTGGAACTCCTGCTGCCGCAACCACAAAACAAACTGCAGTTGAGATGTTTAAAGTGTTTAATTTGTCGCCGCCAGTTCCGCAAACATCAATGGCATTCTCGGGAGCTGAAACTTTTTTCATGCGCTTTTTTAAGCATAAAAGTGCTCCAATAAAAGCATTTAGCGGTAAATTAAATTCGTTTAATTCGAGAAGTAATTCTTTGATTCTTTCGTTAGAAATTCTTCCATCAACAATGTAGTCAAAAACTTCTTCAAAAGTTTGAGGTGTAATTTTGCTAAAAATTTTCTCTTTAGAAATGATATCTTGAGAATTGTAAGTAGTAATGATTGAAGAGTTCATAGAGTTTATTTTTAGGTTTTTAAATTAAGTTCAAAAAATTTTTAATAATTTGATGTCCATGCTCTGAGGCGATAGATTCTGGATGAAATTGCACGCCAAAGATTTTTAGTTTTTCATCAGCAATTCCCATGATAATTCCATCTTTTGTTTGGGCGGTGATTTCTAAATTTTTCGGACAAGTTTCTTTTTCAATAATCAGTGAATGGTAGCGCGTGGCTTTAAAAGGCGAGGGAAGTTCTTTAAAAAGATTTTTTCCTTCATGAAAAATTTCGCTAATTTTTCCATGCATCGGATAAGTCTTCACAACATTGCCACCAAAGGCTTGACCAATTGATTGATGACCTAAGCAAACGCCAAAAATTGGAAAAATTCCCTGAAGTTTTTCAATTACTTCTAAGCAAATTCCAGCTTCATTTGGAGTGCAAGGCCCAGGAGAAAGAACAATTCCGCGAGGATTAAGTTTTTTAATTTCTTCAATAGAAATTTCGTCATTACGCTTAACCAAAACCTCTTTTTCACCAGCTTGAATTAAGTAGTGATAGAGGTTGTAGGTAAAGCTGTCATAGTTGTCGATTAAGAGAATCATGTTCTAAATTTTTTTGTAATCTTCGAGCGAATATTCATCAACTTGCATTGCATCTAAAACCGCAGTTCTAACATCTTGCAACAAGTGAAATTCTTCCAAAGTAATTACAGATTTTTCTCTTGCCTCTTCTGCCAAATCTTCAGCTCGAGCGCGAGGTAAAGTTTTGTTTTTAACGGCATTTTTAATTTTTTCAAAAACTGGCGCAGCTTTTTCATTAAGAGCCATGGCGTTTTCGATGCGTCCCAAATTGTCGGTTTTGTCTTTTGAAACAAAAATTCCATCGGTTAAATCGTCGCGAAACTCGCCATTTTTCAGCATGTTTTTAACAACTTTGTGACCCAAGTTATCGCAGGCTGGGCAAGAAAAAGCATTGAAGCGCGACCACATGGCAAAAGGAAATAATAAGAATTTTCCAATTGACCCAAAAAGATTTTGATAAAGCCCGTCAATTGCAATTTGCGCTTTTCCCAAAAGTTCTTTCATTGCGTGTTCAACAAGAGGAATTTCTTCTTTTTTGCGACCGTTTTCGTCAAACTTTTTCAAAACGCAAACCCCCATATACATTGCAGAAAGTGCGTCACCAAAGCGTCCGTTGATTTTTTCTTTACGTTTTAAATTGCCGCCAAATTTTGCTAAAGCCACGTCAGCAAGCAAAGCAAATGTTGCAGAACACCAAGCAATTTTTCGTTCGTATTTACCAATAATTCCGCATTTAAAAGGTTTTCTGAAATAACCGCGAGTTAAAGATAAAATAATTGAGCGTGCTAAATTGCTAATTAAGTGGTTGATGTGAGCAAAAAATGCGTAGTCAAAAGCTTTAAGGTCATTTTTTTCTAAAGCCTCAATTTCTTTGTAAGCGTAAGGGTGACACATGATTGCGCCTTGTCCGAAATGAATCAAACTTCGAGTCATAATGTTTGCTCCTTCAACTGTAATTGAAATTGGAGTTGAAAAATAAGCATTTGCCAAAAGATTGCGCGGGCCACGAATAATTGCGCGTCCGCCAAGAATGTCCATTCCATCATTTATGTTTTGGCGGAAAATTTCAGTCGCGTGATATTTGGCAATTGCGGTTATAACGGCGGGTTTATCGCCAGAATCAATTGATCCAGCAGTAAATGCGCGCATGGCATCAACGGCATAAGTGCGTGAAGCAATTCGAGCCAAAACTTCTTCAACGCCTTCAAATTTTCCAACTGCCGTACCAAATTGTTGGCGAATTGCGGAATAAGAACTAACTGCGCGCGCAACTAATTTTGAGCCGCCAGTTGCGGTTGAAGGAAGTGAAATTCCCCGACCAGCTGCCAAACATTCCATCAACATTTTCCAACCTTTTCCAAGGCCATCTTTGCCGCCAATTACGGTGTCGAGACCAACAATAACATTTTCACCATTTAATGGTGAGTTTACAAAAGGAGTTGCCAAAGGATCATGTCTGCGACCTTGGCGAACGCCATTGGTTGTATGAGGAATTAAGCAACAAGTAATTCCAGCATCTTCTTCGCCAAAAATTAATTTTTCTGGATCGCGCAATTGAAATGCAACGCCAATAACTGTGGCGTAGGCTCCAAGAGTGATGTAGCGTTTGTTCCAATTTAAACGAATTTTAATTTCGCCTTTTTCATCTTTAAACAAAACGCCGTTGGAAATGATGGAAGTTGCATCAGAGCCAGCTGTTGGTTCGGTTAAGGCAAAGCAAGGTAAATCGCGACCGTCAGCAAGACGAGGCAAATAATGGTCGCGTTGCGCTTTAGTTCCGTAGTGTAAAAGCAATTCAGCAGGCCCGAGTGAATTTGGAACCATTGCAGTAATTGCTAAAGGCACAGAGCGCGAAGCGAGTTTTTGAATTACGCAGCTGTGAGCGTAGGCTGAAAATCCAAGTCCGCCAAATTCTTTAGGAATAATCATACCAAAGAATTTTTTCTGACGTAAGAAATTCCAAACATTTTCTGGCAAGTCGCGTAAATGTTGAACTTCGTAATCAGAGCAGATTTTGCAAAGCTCTTCAGTTTCGTTATCCATGAAAGATTTTTCTTCTGCGGTGAGTTTTGGATATTTGCGTGAGAAAATCCATTTGAAGTCAGGGCGACCAGAAAACAATTGACCATCAACCCAAACAGTTCCTGAAGTTAAGGCGATTTTTTCAGTTTCAGAAATTTTTGGCAAAAGCCCAAGTTTTTTGATTAATTTGACAAGATTACCAGTAATTACAACTCGGCGCAAAATTGGTATAGAAAGGAAAGTTGCGGCAAATGCGTAAGATCCCCAGAAAAATTGCCCTAAATCACACTTAAGGAAGTAAATTGTGAGGATAAAAAGGTGGGAAAAAATCGAGAATTTTTTGTAAGCGTAAAAGATGAGAATTATTGCTATAAAAAAACCCAAATATGGAATTTGGTTTAATAATTGAGTTGTTTTTTCGAGGTACAAAACTGGATCAAATTCAGTCATAAATATTTATAATTTGTTGCAAGATGGACCCCGTCATTCGACGGGGTGACAAAATATTAGCAAGAGAACTCATTTTACAGAAAATGGTTTGTAACCGTCTTGCACAAGAACATTTGTCCCCGTCGAATTACAGGAAATGGTTTGTAACCGTCTTGCACAAGAACATTTGTCACCCCGTCGAATGACGGGGTCTAGTCAATATTTTCTTAACCTTTCGCCACTATCAATTCACAAACTGCTTTCACCAAGCTACGAATTTGATTGATGTAAGAAGCGCGCTCATTGGCTGAAATTGCGCCTCTAGCATCAAGTAAATTCAAAATATGACTCGCCTTTAAAGCTTGTTCATAAGCTGGAATTGGCAGATTTTTTTCAGATAAACTTTGAGCTTGTTGTTTGCATTCAATAAAGTTTTTAAACAAGGTTTCAATGTTAGCATGTTCCAAAATGAATGCGGAATTTTCAATTTCGCTTTGTTTGAAAATGTCGCCATAAGTGATTTTTTTATCTCCTTCAAGCCCGTTCCAATTGATGTCAAAAATTGAATCAACGCCTTGAATATGCATGATAATTCGTTCAAGCCCGTAAGTAATTTCGCCAGCAATAATTTCGCATTCAATACCACCAACTTGTTGCATATAAGTGAATTGAGAAATTTCCATGCCGTTAAACCAAACTTCCCAACCAAGACCAGAGGCGCCAACCGAAGGGTTTTCCCAATCATCTTCAACAAAACGCACATCATTTTTTTTGGTGTCCAAACCAATCAAATCAAGGCTTTGAAGGTAAAGATCTTTAATGTCTTTTGGTGCTGGTTTTAGCAGAACTTGAAATTGGTAATAATGGCTTAAACGATTTGGATTTTTGGCGTAACGCGCGTCAGTTGGTCTTCGGCAAGGTTGCGCATAAGCAACTTTCCAAGGTTTTTTTCCTAAAGCGCGAAGTACAGTTGCTGAATGCAAAGTGCCGGCTCCAACTTCAAGATCAATTGGTTGTAAGATTGCGCAACCTTGATTTGCCCAAAATTGTTGAAGATCAAAAATAACTTGTTGAAAAGATTTCATGGTCAAATTGAAAACGAGCTGCCGCAGCCGCAATTTGCTTTGGCATTCGGGTTGTTAACTTTAAAATATGAGGCTCCGAGTTCTTTCACAAAATCAATTTCTGCGCCAGTTAAAAAAGGCAAAGAAGTTTCATCTGTGATGGCTAAAGCGGTAGAATTTTCTTCAGAAATTTTAATGTCACCTTCAAGGTTTTTGTCGTCGAGTTCAAAGATATATTGAAAACCGCTGCAACCGCCGCCAGAAATTGAGATGCGTAAAAATTTATTTTGGTTAGAATCTTTTTTTCTAATTTCTTTAACGCGCTCTAAAGCCGAGTTGCTGAGTGTGACAGAATTCATTTTTTAAGATTATTTCTTCTGGTTAATTCGTTAAGAATTTCTTCAAGTTCAATATTTTTTGAGGCAGTTAAAACCAAACTGTGAAATAGTAAATCACAGATTTCGCCGATTAATTCATCGCGAGTTTTTTGGCTTGGATTTTGATCATGCATAAAAGTTGCAATCACAACTTCTAAAGCTTCTTCACCAACTTTTCTAGTTAATCGTTCGGATCCTTCTTGAGAAAGTCGGTAAGAATAAGACCCAGATTCTTTGGTAGAAATTTTATGCTTCACGAGAGCGAATAAGTCTTCAAGAGACATTTGTTTGTTGGTCATTTTTTAAAGCGTGAGTTTTTAGGGCACTGTCGCAAATCCGCTTTTGCAAAAAATTTTTAGGCAGTTTGTTTTTTGGCGACGCAGTGGATACAGACATCCATGAGGAGCCAAAAAACAAACTAACGACACAAATCGATTATCGATTTGTAACTCGCACAAATAAAAAACAAAAAAATTTGCGAGTAAAATTTGAAGCAAAAGACAGGATTTGCGACAGTGCCTTTAGATAAGAAAGCGACGAAAATTAAAGTTGGTGACTTGCAAATGCAAGGCAAGTCTTGCTTGACAAAAAGCGGTCGCTTTCTACTTTGCGCAGCCCTTCTTGCTTGGAAGAATATCAACCAAATTAAAAATTAAAAACATGGCTATCGAAACAACATTGTCGATCATCAAACCTGATGCGACACAAAGAAATCTTACTGGTGCAATCAACTCAAAATTTGAAGCCGCTGGTTTAAAAATTGTTGCTCAAAAAAGAATGCAACTTTCTGACAAAATGGCTGGCGAATTTTACGCTGTTCACCGCGAACGTCCATTTTACAACGATTTGGTTAAGTTCATGACTTCTGGTCCAGTTGTGGTTCAAGCCTTAAAAGGTGAAAACGCAGTTCTAAAAAACCGCGAAATTATGGGCGCAACAAATCCTGCAAATGCTGATGCTGGAACTATTCGTAAAGAATTTGCTCTTTCAATTGAAGCTAACTCAGTTCACGGATCTGACAGTTTAGAAAATGCTAAAAACGAAATCGCATTTTTCTTCGCTGGTTATGAAATTGTTGAGTAGAATTTACGACAACACATCAAAAAATTAGTTCGATTTAAAAATGGCATTGTTGAGAAAATTCAGCAATGCCATTTTATTTTCCAATCTCAACAAATTCTGCCGCTTTAGAGCAAGAAGCTTCAAGCTCATTAATATATTTAAGCACTTTTGAATCAGCCTCTTTCTGGCATAAGTAAATATATTTCTGGCGCAATCTGGTTAGTTCGAATTTCTCATAAAGTTTAGCTTTAGAATTAACTTCTTTATTTTTCTCAGCAATTATCTCTTCTTCTGTTTTTTTAATTTCAGATTCTTCTTTTGATTTTTTTGGTGATGCGACAAAATCTTTGCTGTCAACTCCAATGGCGTTAAGGTTGTTGTTGTTATAAAAATCGGAATTGTTTTTACGACGTTCTATTTCAGCTTTTTTTCGCTCATCTTCTTTTAACAATTCGTTAGGAAATTTAACGTAAGCCATTTTCTGACATAAAACCTTTTCTTCCATTTCTTTTAAAAACTTTTTCTTACTTATTCCTGCAAAACATTGACGCGATAGATCTTGCGCCGTTGCACAATTTTTATAGTTGCTGCTATCAAGATGAAATTTGGTGCAGGTTGAATATTTTTCTTTTGCTAAATTTAAGCGTTCGCTCGATTTTTCTAAATAGCGATCAACAACAAAACCAACGTTGTAAGAATGGTTTGGATATTCAAGATATTCAATATTTCCAAAAGGCGGAATCAGTTTGTAATCTAAAATTAAAGCGCGTCGACAAGCAAAATAATCATCAATTTTTGCCTGATCTTCAGTTTGAATTTGATAGCCCATTTTTAAACATTTTTGGTGATCGCGATCATCCATTTTATTATTTTCATTAATCAAAATTGATTCTGGCGTATCAGCAAGTTTTAAAGAAATTTTGGTGATAAGGTCACTGATTTCTAAATTAAAATTTCTGCTGTCTGGCGCGTCATCGGTTCTAATTTTGTGCTTGGCAAGAGAAATTCTGCATCGCCAATAAAGACTACTTTGCAAATCAATGCTTTTGTCAAAATTAATTTTTAATTCGGAGCAAAAAGCATGATCTTGTTTTTCAAGCGTTTGAATGTGGGGCAGGTTGGATAAAACGTGAGGATTTAATATTGGCTTTTCATTGCGAGAACAAGAAAAGGCGAATAAAAGAATCGCAGCAAAAATTTTTATTAAGAGTTTCTTTTGCATGAAAAAATTGCTAATTTAATTATAAATGCGAATTCTTAGATAAGAAAATAATTTAAGAAAAATACCCCTCACCACGACCCTCTCCCTCAAGGGGAGAGGGAGTTAAATCGAAATCGTAATAGCTCCCTCTCCC
>CAYVKI010000025.1:0-19508 GCA_964452075.1 uncultured Rhizobium sp. | reverse complement strand
GCTTGTTAATTTTATTCTTTGGTGCTCCCGGCATGACTCGAACATGCGCACATGGGCTCAAGCGACGGAGATTTATCTCCGGCAAAACAACCTAAATGGTTGTTTTGAGCGAGTAGCGGGCATGAGCGAAAGCGAATCCCGGGCTTGTTAATTTTATTCTTTGGTGCTCCCGGCATGACTCGAACATGCGCACATGGTTTAGGAAACCACTGCTCTATCCCCTGAGCTACGGGAGCTAACGTTGTTTACTTACTTATTCAAACTAGCTCCAGATCGGCACCGAAAACAGCCGTTTAGGCTATTTTCTACCCCTGAGCTACGGGAGCTAACGTTGTTATTTAATTCTTAACTTGTCACCCCGTCGAATGACGGGGTTCAAAGCTCCACAATTTCTATCTTATCAATTTGTGACGAAATAGACCCCGTCATTCGACGGGGTGACAAGTTAGATATTGCGATAAACTAGATTTTCACTTACGCAGAAATTACAACGAGCATTAATTTTTCTTCCCAATAAACGAATATTCAAACCCAAGTTCTGCCATTTTTTCCGCCTCAAACAAATTGCGCAAATCAACAATTTTTCGGCAAGAGATTTTACTAAAATCAAGCTCGCGATAATTTTTCCATTCAGTTGCAATCACAATTAAATCAGCTTCAGATGCCGCTTCATAAACATCGTAAACAAAATGAATATTCTTAAATTCTGCCAATTCGCGCTTAGAATTTTCAATTGCCTCGGGGTCAGTTGCAAAAATTTCTGCACCTTTTTTTGCAAGTTCGGCTGCAATCACAATAGCTGGGCTGTAGCGAATATCATCGGTGTTAGCTTTAAAAGCCAATCCTAAAAGTGCGATTTTTTTACCTTTAATTTCTCCGCCCAAAGCAGCAGAAATTTTTTCTGACATTTTAATTTTGCGCCGACTATTGGAAGTAATTACCGAATCAATCAAAGACAATTCAACCTTGTTTTCTTTTGCTACATTAAGAATCGCCATAATGTCTTTTGGAAAACAACTGCCGCCAAAACCGGGTCCCGGATTTAGAAACTTTTCACCAATTCGTGAATCAAGCCCAATGGCTTTGGAAAGTTTTTTAATGTCGCCGCCGATAATTTCGCAAAGGTCGGCCATTTCGTTGATAAAAGAAATTTTTGCCGCAAGAAAAGAGTTGGATGCATATTTTATTAGCTCGGCAGTGATTATGTCGCTTACCACTAATTTTTCTGCTGGAAATTTAGCATAAATTTCAGCCAGAATTTTCTGCGATTTTTCATCTTCAACGCCAATTACAATTCGATCAGGATTTAAAAAATCTTCAAGTGCCGCGCCCTCGCGCAAAAATTCAGGATTTGAAGCAACTGCAAAATCAAGAGTTGGATTTGTTGCTAAAATCAGTTTTTTAATTTTGGTTCCAGTGCCTGTGGGAACAGTCGATTTGGTAATGATTAATTTGTAAGAGTTAGAAAGTTCGGCAATTTCTTTTGCAGCCGCCAAAACATAAGAAAGATCCGCGCTGCCATCTTCATCTTGAGGGGTTCCGACAGCAATAAAAACCGCCTGCGAATTCTGCAAAGCAGCTTTCAAGTCAGTTGAAAAAGAAATTCTTTTTGCCGCAACAACCTCATCTAAAACCTCTTTTAAACCCGGTTCAAAAATTGGAACTACGCCAGAATTTAGTTTAGAAATTTTGGAAACATCTTTGTCAATACAAGCGACTTCATGTCCAATTTTAGCGAAACAAATGCCCGAAACCAAGCCAACATAACCGCTGCCAATAACTGTTATTTTCATTTTAAATCGGAATGTAGATTGTCACTCTAAGTCCGCCAAGAGGCGAGTCAGAAAGTTTTATGCGCCCTCCTTGAGAAGTGATTGCATCCATTGCAATTGCCAAACCAAGGCCAGAGCCAGTTGAGGTGGTTTTTTTATCGAGGTTGCGAGAATTGTCAATGCGGTAAAAAGGTTTAAAAACATTGTTGCGTTCAGAAGCTGGAATTCCAGGTCCATTATCGTCAATTGTCATAACCAAATTACTGTCCGAGATTTTTGTGCCAAAACTAACTTGCTCTCCGTAATTAAAAGCGTTGTCAATTAGGTTTATTAAAGCTCGCTTGAGGGCTAATTTTTTAATATAAATTTCTAAGTTGTTTTCTAGATCGATAAAATTACTGATCATTTTATTCATTTTGGCGTAATAATCGATCACGTTTTCTTGTAAGAATTTTTTGATTTTAACTTCGGTTTGACGTTCTTTCTCATCAACTCGCGCAAAGTCTAAATATTCTTCTACGAGTTTTTCCATATCAGAAATATCGCTTTTTAAATCTTCAATTTCTTGAGAATTTGGCATCATTTCTAGCTGCAATTTCATTCTTGTTAAAGGGGTTCGTAAGTCGTGAGAAACTCCAGAAAGCATGTCAGTTCTTTGTGTAATTTGGCGCATAACGCGTTCTCTCATTTTAATAAAAGAAATCCCCAAAGAACGAATTTCATCTGAGCCAGTTGGTTTTAAATTTGGCGCATCTTGTCCGCGTCCAAATTTCTCTGCCGCAACACTTAATTCACGCAACGATCTAACTTGATTGCGAATAAAAATAATCGAAATAATTGAAGTTATTAACGCGCTTAAAATCATCCAAAAGGTAAATACATATGCGCTAGAACTAGCTATTCTTTTTATTGGAACGTCAAAAGAGATCAATCCTTGTCGAGCTTGAACTTTAACAGTGATAAAATCGTCGTCATGATTTTCGAAAATTTCATAAGGTTTTAAGTTATGGCTTTCTAGCTCTGACTTGAATCTATTATAAGGGTCAATCAGTGGATTTACATATTTGTAAAATTTATTTTTCCTCCAATCGCTGTCGGCAATTTTCTTTCTTTTTAGGCGACGTCTTTGTTCGAAGGAAAATTGCAATCCGGTGTTTTGCGAAAGGTCTTCGAGAAGAGTTTGATAGCCGGGTTTGTTAATTGATTTTTGCACAAATAGCATTTCTTCAATTACGCCGCGAGCCATATGTTTACTGATTACGTCTAAGTGGGTGTAATAAAAAACGTAAATTGAAACCAGCTGAACTACAAGGGTTGATAGTACAATGATTAGCAAAAATCTTCCATAAAGTGACTTGGGTACGAATTTTTTTAAAATCATCGCAAAAAATTAATGTTATTTTAGAATAAGAAAAAATATTGTAACCTTAGTTTATATCCCGATGCAACTCCTACAAAAACAATCATGAACAGCAAAATATCTGCAAAAAATATCAATCTGTTTTATGGTCAAAAACAAGCTTTATTTGACATTAACCTAGATTTTAAAGAACACAGCGTGACAGCTTTAATTGGTCCTTCTGGCTGCGGAAAATCATCTTTTTTGCGCTGCATTAATCGCATGAACGACACAATTCTTGGCTGTAAAATTGAAGGAGAAATTACTCTGGATGGTAAAAATATTTACGATTCAAACCTAGATTTAGTAATGTTGAGAGCTTCTGTTGGCATGGTTTTTCAAAAGCCAAATCCATTTCCAAAATCAATTTATGAAAATGTTGCTTACGGGCCAAGAATTCATGGTCTTTTTTCTAGCAAAAATGAGTTAGACGGAATCGTTGAAAAAAGCTTAACCAAGGCAGGATTGTGGCAAGAAGTTAAAGATCGCCTCAATGACCAAGCCAGCGGTTTGTCTGGCGGGCAACAGCAAAGACTTTGCATCGCGCGTACAATTGCAATTGAGCCAGAGGTTATTTTGATGGACGAGCCTTGCTCGGCATTAGATCCAATTGCGACGGCAAAAATTGAAGAATTAATCGATGAATTAAGCGGAAATTTTACCATCATTATCGTCACGCATTCAATGCAACAAGCGGCGCGCGTTTCAAATCACACGGCTTTTTTTAATATGGGTAAAATTGTTGAATATAATACAACAGATAAAATCTTCACTAATCCTTCTCATCAACAAACTCAAGATTATATCACTGGCAGGTTTGGCTAATGTTTGGAATGTCTTTAGCGGAATTGGTAATAGTTGCTTTGGTGGCTTTAATTTTTATTAAGCCAAAAGACTTGCCAGAAATTGCACATTTTATTGGTAAAGCTTTTTATCGCGGCAAAAGGCTGTTTGAAGATGTTAAAAAATATCTAAAAAATGCTGAAAAAGATTTTGGCTTTGACGAATTGCGTCACGAATTAAATCGTGGAATTGCCGAAGAAAAAGCCAAATTAGAAGATGAGATGACAATTATCGTTGATATCTACGGCAATGAACATCGAGTTCCAAATGTTGAAAGTTTGCGTCCGGATTTAAGTCGGGAAGAGCTGGATGCAGAAGTTGAAAAATCAAATCAGAAAAATAAGGCATCTGTAAAGTCGGTTTCAGAAATATCGACTAATTCAGATCGAAAACCATCCCAATAGTAAAGGCTCTGGAAACTTGGTTTGTCACATTTCTATTGTCATTTTCATAACGCCTTTGCTCAAAGGTGTGCCTAATTTCCAAAGAAGTTCTTTTTTTAATTCGATAAACCAAGCTAGTTTTGAGTTCGTTATCGGTGCTTTCACGATCGATAAACCAGTAGCCGCGTTGCAGAAAAGTTAAGTTTTTGGTGAGTTGTAAGCTGGTTCTAATTGATGGAATTAGGTTAACCTCGTGCCCATAATTTTTAACGTCGTGATAACCCAAGCTGCAATCTAGCTCAATTTTGCCGCCAAAAAACATTCTGCCAATTCCTGCTGCGGTGTGCAAATCGTAATAATATTTTGACATGTCGTCGTATATGGTGCGGTGATAGCCTACTATATAATTTTGACCATCAGATATGCGCATTTTTGTAGAAAATGCTGCGTCATATAACTCTGATGTTTTTTCCCCATATTTTTTATTTTTGCCGCTGCCACGATCGGCATATTTTACTTCGTTTTGTAAATTTATTTCATTAATAAAATTTTGATTCTGGTAAAAATATCTAGCGTTAAACCGATTATTTTTTGAATTGTAATCTGAAGTTTGACCGCCGCCCAAAGAAATGTAAGATCTTACAATGTCTGTTTTATATAGTTTTTTTGATCTAGGAGAAACAACGTCTTCGCGGTTTGATTCTGAGTCAATTGCAAAAGCAGCGGCAGGCAAAAGGCAATAAAGTAAAAAGCAAAAAGAATGGAATGCAGGAGTTAAAATTTTTGGCATTAAGTGCAATTTGGGTTTGTTTCTTGGCTAAGATCTTGTTATATTCCCGAGTTTTTTGCAGGTTCAGATTGCGCAGGATCTTGCCCTTCTGAAGGGTTTGCTGTTGGTTCTGAATTTACCCCCGCTTCATCCATTGGCGAATCAGTTTCTTGAAGATTTTCGTTAGAAAGATCTGGCAATGCGATTTCTTCTTCTTTTGGTTCAAAAAGCCAACTAGCATGATTTTTGATGGAATCGGAATAATTCACGCCAGCAAAAAAGGCAAAAATTAGCAAAGTAAGAACTACGATAAACTCAATGGATTTGGTCATAATTGTTTAAAATTTATAGTTTGAATGGGTTTTTTAAGAAAGCTAAAAAAAGGTAAAATCCGATCACAACGAAAGCAATCAGTTTTTATGACAATTTGTCTATAATAACATCAAAATAGGATTTTCAATATAACGACGAAGAGCCTTTAAGAATTCAGCCCCAACTGCTCCATCAACTGATCTGTGATCAGAAGATAATGTGACATTCATCATAGAAGCGATTTTAATTTGACCATTTTCTACAATTGGTTTTTCAACTGCGCGAGCAACTGCTAAAATACAGCTTTGTGGCGGATTTACAATTGCTGCAAAGTTATCAATTCCAAACATTCCGAGGTTTGAAATGCTGAAAGATCCACCTTGAAATTCTTCTGGTTGCAACTTGCCGTCGCGAGCCTTTTTAGCCAATTGTTTTGATTCAACAGAAATTGCCTGAATTGTTTTTTGATCAGCATTTTTGATAATTGGTGTGATTAATCCACCATCAATTGCAACGGCCATCGATATATCAACATTGTTGTAAATCATGATTGCGTCGTCGCTCCAAGAAGAATTAGCCTCAGGAACTGCTTTTAAAGCCATGGCAGTGGCTTTTATTATCAAATCATTAACTGAAACTTTATAAGCTGGATTGCCATTTTCATCAATCGCGGCCGCTTCATTTAAAGCAACGCGCAATTCTTGTAATTTGTTAATGTTGAGTTCGCATGAAAGATAAAAATGCGGAACGGTTTGTTTTGATTCAAGCAAGCGACGCGCAATAACTTTACGAATATTGCTATTTTTAACAGCGCGAAATTCTTCAGCAATTCGGCGCACAACGCCAGATTTAGCAGAACTGCCACCGCTTAAAAATGACAAAACATCTTCTTTGATTACGCGGCCATGAGGGCCAGAGCCAGAAATTTGGGAAAGTGAAACGCCTTCATCTTTAGCGATTCTTTTGGCTAGAGGGCTAGCTTTTACGTGAGATGAAAATGATGCAGAAGATTGAGTTTGTTTAACAGGAGTTGGTGCCGCAACTGCAACAACTTTTTCTTCAGATTTTTGTGGAACGCTTGGAGTTTTGTCGGTAGTTGATTTTGACGCAAAACCTTCAAGAGATTTTTTATCTTCGCCATCTTCAAGAATTAGGGCGATGCAAGAATTTACGGCAACATTTTCAGTTCCTTCGGCGATAAGAATTTTTCCCAAAATACCTTCGTCAACTGCCTCAACTTCCATTGTTGCTTTATCGGTTTCTATTTCAGCAATAACTTCTCCGGCTTTAATTTTATCGCCTTCTTTTTTAATCCATTTTGCAAGATTGCCTTCTTTCATGGTTGGAGAAAGGGCGGGCATTAAAATTTCAATTGGCATGTGTTTTGTAAAAAAAGTTAGATGTGAGAATTTTTGAAAAAACTATTTTTCAAGCAATCAAAAGTAAATTAAATATTTCTAGATTTTCTTGTATCAAAAGCGTCTCGCAAAGCCTCTCCGATAAAAACTAATAAAGTTAAAATTAAAGTGATGGTGACAAATCCAGTGATGCCAAGCCAATAGGCGGATAAATTATTTTTGCCTTGAGCTAAAATTTCTCCAAGTGATGGCGATCCGACCTGAAGACCAAGCCCTAGAAAGTCTAAAGATGTTAAGGTTGTAATAGAGCCAGCGAGCAAAAAAGGCAGATTGGCGATAATGATCGGAGAAGCATTTGGCAAAATATGGCGAAATATTATTCGAAAATCACTTGCGCCCATTGCTTTGCTGGCGCGCACAAAATCAAAGTTTCTTAAGCGCAAAAACTCGGCGCGCACATAGGAAACAATTGACATCCAACTAAAAAGAAGCATCAAACCAAGTAATGTGAAGAAGGTTGGTTCGATAATTGATGATAGAATTATCAGTAAAAATAAGATTGGCATGCTCGACCATATTTCCAAAAATCTTTGAAGAATTATGTCGGTTGTGCCGCCAAAATATCCCTGAATTGCTCCTAAAGAAATGCCGATAATAGTGCTAAAGAAAGTTAAAATAATTCCGAAAATTAACGATATTCTAATTCCATAAATTGTTCG
Source organism: uncultured Rhizobium sp. (assembly GCA_964452075.1). Taxonomy (GTDB): domain Bacteria; phylum Pseudomonadota; class Alphaproteobacteria; order Rickettsiales; family UBA1997; genus UBA2645. Next base: position 11,953 of record CAYVKI010000025.1, on the reverse strand, counting down.
CGCCAAAACATCGCGCCCATTATCATCTGTGCCGAGTAAGTTAATTCTAGTTGGTTTTGATGGTGCGGGAGATTTAATCTCAAAATTAATGGTGTCGTAAGAAAAGGGAATTGGTGCAAATATAATCCAGCCATTGCTTTCGATTAATTTTTTTACAGATGGGTCGCGAAAATCCGCCTTAGTTTCTAACTCCCCGCCAAAAGCCTTCTCTGATATGGGGGAAAAAACTGGGAAATAAAACTTATTATCAAATTTTACTAATAGCGGACGATCATTTGCGATGAATTCTGCCAAAGAAGTTATGAAGAAAAGTAAAAGAAAAATTACAAGAGAAATGTAGCCGCGTTTGTTTTTCTTAAATTTCTGAAAAAAAGAGACCGACATCAATTTGTGCAATTTTTATAGGTAGAAAAGAAAAACGGTGCCGCACAAATAAAATGTTGCGGCACCGTGTCTAATGGCTTTAATAAGCCACTTATTTTATTCTGTAATAACGCCTTCAAAAGAATCCGTTGATTGATTTTCTTGATTTGCAGCTTTGCGATATTTTGCAGCCATTAATCCAGTGCCTGCTGGGATCAAGCGACCAACAATAATATTTTCTTTTAAACCCATCAAGTTATCAAACTTTCCTTGAACTGAAGAGTCAGTAAGAACTCTAGTTGTTTCTTGGAATGATGCTGCGGAAATAAATGACTTGGTTTGAAGCGATGCTTTTGTAATTCCAAGAAGCACTGGAGAGCAAACCGCAGGTTTTAATTTCTGAGAAATAATCTTTTTGTTAACTTCTTCAAATATGTCGCGATCAACATATTCACCAACAAGAAGAGTAGTGTCGCCAGAGTTTGTAACCTCAACCCTTTTCAACATCATATTCAAAATTACTTCGATATGTTTATTGTCAATTTTTACCCCTTGCATGTGGTAAACTTTTTGCACTTCATTTACCATGTAGTTAGTGAAAGCTTGTATTCCAGAGATTCTCAAGATGTCGTGTGGAACTGGGTTTCCATCAACTAAGATATCGCCTTTTTTAACAAAGTCGCCTTCACCAACAAATAGGTGCTTGGTTTTTGCAATACTATATTCGAAGGCTTCTTGAGAAGCATCTGCTGGTCTTACCAAAATACGGCGTTTAGTTTTATAATCTTTGCCAAATTCAATGTAGCCATCAATATCGCTGATTACAGAAGCATTTTTCGGTTTGCGAGCTTCGAATAACTCAGCAACGCGAGGAAGACCGCCAGTGATATCGCGAGTTTTAGAAGATTCTTTTGGAATTCTTGCAATAATATCACCAGCTTTAACTTCGTCGCCGTTAGAAACACTGATTAGCGTGTTGATAGAAAGAGGATATTCTTTTAACGCAGTTTCTTTTCCAGAGACGATTGAAATTCTAGGCTTCAACTCTTGTTTGCTATATTGTTTCCAATCCATAATGATTTTTGTGGAAACGCCTGTAGATTCCTCAATTTTTTCACGAAGGGAAACATTTTCTGTTAAATCGTTATATTTAACAGTTCCGCTAGTTTCGGCAATAACTGGAATATTGTAAGGATCCCATTCAGCTAAATGATCTCCTTTTTTAACAGAAGATCCGTGTTTGTGAGTGATAACCGAACCGTAAGGAAGTTTATAGCTATGAACTTCTTTTCCTTCTGAATCAAGTAAAGTGATTTCAGAATTTCGGCTAATCACAACAATTCGACCATCGCGATCAAGAAGCGTTCCCTTATCGGCAATTGCCACTTTCCCATCGGTCATGGCGGTAATTGAAGATTGTTCCGCGCCTCTTTGAGCTGCACCACCAATGTGGAAGGTTCTCATCGTAAGCTGAGTTCCTGGCTCCCCAATGGATTGTGCTGCAACAACACCGATTGCTTCACCAATGCTGACAATGTTTCCTGTTGCTAAATCGCGACCGTAGCATTTGATGCAAACGCCATTTCCGGTTTTGCAAGTAAGAACAGAACGAGATTTGATTGTTTTTATTCCAGCTAATTCAATTTCTTCTGCTAAAGCTTCATCAATCATTGTTCCAGCTTTAACAATGACTTTTTTGCCATCTAAAGATTTAACATCTTCTAGAGGTACTCTTCCTAAGGCTTGTTCAGATAGAGAAGAAACCACGCGTCCATCATCAACAACTGACTCAAGAGTTATTCCTTCAGTAGTTTTGCAATCCTCTTCAACCACGATACAGTCTTGAGAGACATCAACCAATCTTCTGGTTAGATAACCAGAGTTTGCTGTTTTTAACGCCGTATCAGCCAAACCTTTACGAGCACCGTGAGCGGAGATGAAATATTCCAAAACACTTAAACCTTCTTTAAAGTTTGAGGTAATTGGAGTTTCAATAATTTCGCCAGATGGTTTTGCCATCAAGCCGCGCATACCAGCAACTTGTTTGATTTGATTCTCAGAGCCTCTCGCTCCAGAATCAGCCATCATGAAAATTGAGTTGGCTTTTGATGGAGTTGAGAAAGCGGATATTGCACCCATCATTTCTTTAGAAATTTTTCCAGTGCAGCTTGTCCATTCGTCCACAACTTTATTGTAGCGTTCTCCGGCGGTAATCAAACCTTCGCGATATTGCTTCTCAAGTTTTTTAACTTGCTCTAAAGAGTTGGAAATATGTTGCTGTTTGCCCTGAGGAATAATCATATCGTCTTTACCGATAGAAATACCTGCGTTGCAAGCATTGGTAAATCCTAAAGACATAATACGATCGCAGAACATAACTGTTTCTTTTTGTCCGCAATTACGATAAACTGTATCGATCAAGTTGGTTACGGCTTTTTTAGTCATAGCTTTGTTAACAATATCGAAGCTGCCTTTCATGGCACTTGGAAGTATGTTATATAGTAATATGCGTCCAGGGGTTGTTTCTGCTCTTTTAAAAGACTTTTCGCCACTTTGATCTTTTACAGAGAAGCGATAAAGTACTTTGTCATGAAGGGTAACTATTTTGCTATTTAGAGCGTGATGTAGCTCAGCATCATCGGCGATAGGTTTAGCCTTGTCTTTTGTATAATCTTTATTTTCCATGGTCATGTAGTAAAGACCAAGAATAATATCTTGAGAAGGTACAATGATAGGTTTTCCGTTTGCAGGGCTTAAAATATTGTTGGTTGACATCATCAAAGCGCGAGTTTCGACTTGCGCTTCAATTGACAAAGGAACGTGAACAGCCATTTGGTCACCGTCAAAGTCGGCGTTAAATGCTGCGCAGACAAGGGGGTGAAGTTGAATTGCTTTTCCTTCGGTTAAAAGTGGTTCAAAAGCTTGAATACCAAGTCTGTGTAGAGTTGGTGCGCGGTTTAGTAAAACTGGATGCTCTTTGATTACCTCATCTAAAATATCCCAAACTTCGGGTCTTCCAGCTTCAACTAGTTTTTTAGAAACTTTAATCGATGGAGATTTTCCGTAAAGCTCTAATTTTGAGTAAATGAATGGCTTAAATAATTCTAAAGCCATTTTTTTTGGCAAGCCGCATTGATGTAATTTTAATTCTGGGCCAACAACGATAACTGAGCGACCAGAATAATCGACGCGTTTACCAAGAAGGTTTTGACGGAAACGGCCTTGTTTTCCTTTAAGCATGTCGCTTAAAGATTTGAAAGGTTTTTTATTAGAATTTTTTACAACCGCGCCAGAGCGACCATTATCAAGAAGGGCGTCAACCGATTCTTGTAACATGCGTTTTTCGTTTTTGATGATGATTTCAGGCGCGCCTAATTCCATCAATCTTTTTAAGCGGTTGTTGCGATTAATTACGCGACGATATAATTCGTTTAAATCCGAAGTTGCAAAACGTCCACCATCAAGCATTACCAAAGGGCGAATATCTGGTGGAATTACTGGAAGAACATTCATAACCATGTATTCTGGCTTATTGATTTCTGAGTCAATAAATTGTTCAATGAGTTTCAAGCGCTTCATCGCTTTTTCGCGTTTAAGCTCAGAAGTTTGAGTTGCTAAATCTTCGCGCAACTCTTTTTGTAGTTTTTTTAGATCTAGTTTTTTTAGAAGTTTTTGAACCGCTTCAGCACCCATTTCTGCAACGAAACTTCCGTATCCATGTTCGTTTTGTAATTTTTCATATTCGTCTTCAGTGAGAATTTCACCTTCTTTAAGGGGTGACATCAGGCCATCGGTTATGATGTAAGCTTCAAAGTAAATAACTTTTTCAATGGCTTTAAGAGTAGTGCCAAGAATTGTTGAAATGCGAGAAGGAAGAGACTTTAAAAACCAAATGTGAGTAATGGGTGCGGCAAGTTCAATGTGACCCATTCTTTCGCGACGAACTTTTGAAGAAGTAACTTCAACGCCACATTTTTCGCAAACTATGCCTTTATATTTAATCCTTTTATATTTACCGCATAAGCATTCATAATCTTTTATAGGGCCAAAGATTCTAGCGCAAAAAAGACCATCTCTTTCTGGTTTAAAAGTGCGATAGTTAATAGTTTCTGGCTTTGTCACTTCGCCAAAAGACCAAGATCTGATTTTATCTGGATCGGCAATTGAAATTTTAATGGCATTAAAGTCTAAAAGATCAACGGCATTATTTGAGTTTAGGCTTAGTAGACCGTGTGAAGAAGTTCCTGCTAATGACATGTTTTTTATTTATTTTGTTTCTTAAAAACCACTTAAAACCCGCCTCAAGAGGAGGCGGGGAAATTTCTATTTTTCGACAAGTTCAATGTTTAGACCTAGAGAACGAACCTCTTTAATCATAACATTAAATGATTCTGGAATTCCGCAATTGAAGTTCTGATTGCCTTGAATGATTGATTCATAGATTTTAATTCTACCAACCACATCGTCCGATTTAACCGTGAGCATTTCTTGCAGAGAATATGCGGCACCATAAGCTTGAAGAGCCCAACATTCCATTTCACCAAAACGCTGACCACCGAAGTGCGATTTTCCGCCTAAAGGTTGTTGAGTGATTAAGCTGTAAGGCCCAATAGAACGAGCGTGAATTTTATCGTCCACTAAGTGATGCAGTTTTAACATGTAAATGTATCCAACTGTAACTTTGCGCTCAAATTTTTCGCCAGTTTTTCCGTTGAAGAGGTCTATTTGTCCAGAAGAGTTAAAGCCAGCAAGCTTCAGTAATTCTGAAATGTAAGCTTCTTTAGCACCTTCAAAAATTCCAGTAGCAAAAGGAACCCCATCTTTTATTTTTGATGCAAAGAGAATCAAATCTTCTTCTGACATAGATTTTATATTCTCAATCTCTTCATCAGAAGAATAAATCGCTAGAATTTTGCTACGCAATTCTTTAACAAATTCAGATTTCTTGTTGGAAATCTGTTCAAGAAGTTCACCAATTTGTTTTCCGAGTTCTTTTGAAGCGAGACCGAGGTGAGTTTCTAAAATTTGTCCAACGTTCATACGAGAAGGTACGCCCAAAGGATTTAAAAGCATTTCAATCGGCTCGCCATCTTCGGAGTAAGGCATGTCTTCTACTGGAGCTATTTTTGAAACAACGCCTTTATTTCCATGGCGTCCAGCCATTTTATCTCCTGGTTGTAGGCGATATTTTGTGGCGATATACACTTTAACGATTTTCAAGACGCCTTGTCCTAACTCATCGCCAGCTTTTATGCGAGTAACTTTTTCGCTAAAATCTTTTTCAATTTCGGCGATTTGTTTATTGTGATTCTTGATAAGGAATTCAGCTCTGTCCATTACTTTTGAATCATCGACCACAACTTTGACAATAGCTCCCTTTGAAAGAGATTCTAAATCTTGAGTCGATAGAGTAGATTTTGCTTTTAATTTATCGATATTATTTACCAGTTTTTCCCCAGTGAATAATTTGACAAGAGACTCTTTTATAGAACTCTCAAGGAAGGAAACCTTCAGATTTTTCCCTTTTGATAATTCTTCAATTTCTTGCATTTCGATGTATATCGAGCGTTCGTCTTTCTCAATACCTTTGCGAGAAAATACTTTTACATCAACAATTGTTCCAGTAACTCCTGTGGAAGCATAAAGGGAGGAGTCTTTGACGTCGGAAGCTTTTTCACCAAAAATTACTTTAAGTAATTTTTCTTCGGGAGTCATTGGAGATTCGCTTTTTGGAGTGGTTTTTCCAACCAATAGATCTCCAGGCTGAACTTCTGCGCCAATGTGAATAATCCCTTCCTCATCAAGCTTTGCTAAAACTTCTTCGCTTACGTTCGGAATATCACGAGTAATTTCTTCGGGTCCAAGGCGAGTATCGCGAGCGACAATTTCTAGTTCTTCGATGTGAATCGAGGTAAAGGTATCATTGGCTAGCAATTTTTCCGAGATAATTATTGAATCTTCAAAATTATATCCGTTCCAAGGCATGAATGCAACTCTTACGTTTTTGCCAAGAGCAATTTCGCCGTTTGAAATAGAATGTCCATCAGATACTATTTGACCAGCTTTAACAAGTTGTCCAGTTTCCACTGTAGGCTTTTGATTGATACAAGTATCTTGGTTGGTTCTTACGTATTTCGAAAGATTGTAAACATCGATATAAGGCGCTTCGTCAATTATCGACTCAACAACTATTTTTGAAGAATCGACAAATTTAACCACGCCATCTCTTCTTGCGCGAACTGCTGCTCCAGAGTCGGCTGCAATTACTGATTCCATGCCAGTTCCAACTAAAGGAGCATCTGGACGAAGTAGAGGAACAGCTTGGCGTTGCATGTTTGATCCCATCAAGGCACGATTAGCGTCGTCATTTTCTAGGAATGGAATCAAAGTTGTTGCAATAGAAACAATTTGTTTTGTGGAAACGTCGATGTAATCGATTTTGTCTGGAGTGGACATAATATATTCTCCGTTGCGACGACAGCTTACGAGATCGCTTTTTATTTGTCCTTTGTCATCTACCGCGCTAGTTGAAGGGGCGATTATAAAATCAACTTCTTCCATTGCCGAAAGGTATTTAACCTCGTTGGTAATTTTGCCGTTAACTACCTTGCGGTAAGGAGTTTCAATAAAGCCATAATTATTTACTCTAGCATAGGTAGCTAAGCTATTAATTAAACCAATATTTGGACCTTCTGGAGTTTCAATTGGGCAAATGCGTCCATAGTGAGTTGAGTGTACGTCGCGAACTTCAAAACCAGCTCTTTCCCGAGTTAATCCTCCCGGCCCCAAAGCTGAAAGACGACGCTTATGCGTGATATCAGCAAGAGGATTGGTTTGATCCATGAATTGAGATAGCTGAGAAGTTGCGAAGAAGTCTTTTACAGCTGTAATTAATGGTTTTGAATTTATTAAGCTTTGAGGCATGATTGTATCAACTTCAACTGAATTCATTTTTTCAGTGATTGATTTCTCGATGCGAGACATGCCGATTCTAAGCTGATTTTCGATTAATTCGCCAACAGCTCTAACGCGACGATTTGCAAGGTTATCTATATCATCGGTTTTTAAATCATTATGCTTTATTAAGCTCAGAATTTTTATGGTTTGTTCAATGTCGCTATGAGTTAAAAATAGAGTATCTTTGCTAATATTGAGGCCTAAGCGATGATTCATTTTCATTCTTCCGACATCAGAAAGATTGTATCTAGCATCGGAGAAGAAAAGATTCTCAAAATAATTTTTTGCAACCTCAAAAGAAGACGGAGATTCGCCAAGTCTAATTGCTTTATATATATCAAATAAAGAGTCTTTTTGAGTTTGGTTTTTATCTACCAACAAAGTATTATATAGATAAGGTCCGATGTCAGACTTACTTGGGTTAACAATGTTAATTAGTTTGAAATTTAATTTTTTAAGAATTTCAAGACTTTCTGTTGTTACGATACTTCCGGCCTCGAGTAACAATTCTCCAGTGTCGGATTCAATTAGATCTTTGGATACTACATATCCTAATAAAGCCTCTTCGGTAAGCAGATAGTTTTGGAATTTTTCTTCTTTTAATTTTTCTAAAGATTTGCGATTTAATTTTACCCCTTCCTTAACCTTTATTTCGCCACTATCGGCGCAAATAAGATCATAAGGAGCTTTCTTGCCAAGTAGAGCTTCTGGATCAAATTTTAATGCCCAGCCTCGCTTGGTTAAAATAGCGTCAGATGATTTATAGAAAGTTCCTATAATTGATTCAGATGACATTCCAATTGCGCGCAACAAAGATGAGGCTGGGATCTTTCTTTTTTTATCTACGCGGAAATGAAGTATATCTTTGCTATCAAATTCGAAATCAAGCCAAGATCCGATATGTGGAATGATTTTCGCGGTGTAAGTTTTTGATCCAGAAAGTTTGACATTTTCGCTATCAAAAAATACGCCAGGAGCTCGGCGCATTTGAGATACAATAACTCTTTCTGCTCCATTCACTATGAAACTTCCAGTTTCTGTCATCAAAGGAATTTCGCAAAGATAAACTTCCTGCTCTTTTATTGAGCGAATTTCTCTAATTTCGCTTCCTTCTTCTTGATGCCATAATATTAGGCGAAGCTGGGCGCGCAAAGGAGCTGAAAAGGTTCTTCCTGCAGACAAACATTCGTGAGCTTCATATTTTGAGGTTCCTAAAGAATAACTTATGAATTCAATGGTAACTCTCTCAGAAGAATCTGACAATGGGAAAAAAGTATTAAATACTGATTGGATGCCAATATTTTCTCTTTTTTCATGAGGAATGTTCGCTTGTAAGAATTTTTCGTAGGAATCTTTTTGTAAAGCGATAAGGTTAGGTATGGTCTCCCTATCCTTATTATTACTAAAGTTTTTTCTGAAAAGAGCTTGGTCAAAATTACGAGCCTGAGTCAACTGTACCCCTTTTATATTCTGTTTAAGAATGGATGAAAATGCGTGAATTCAAAACACCAAAAGCCAACCCAAAAAATATTTTGAGTTGGCGTAGAAGAAAGTAGATATTTATTACTTTAGTTCAACTTTAGCTCCGGCGGCTTCAAGTTTTTTCTTAAGCTCTTCAGCCTCTGCTGTTGGGACGTCAGATTTTACTGTCTTAGGAGCGGCTTCAACTAAATCTTTTGCTTCTTTAAGTCCGAGACCAGTAATTGCTCTTACTTCTTTAATTACATTGATTTTGTTATCTCCGGCAGCGGTCAAAACAACTTCAAATTTATCTTTAACTTCCGCGGCAGCAGCACCAGCTGCTGGAGCAGCAGCTGCAAAAGATGCTGCAGATACTCCCCATTTTTCTTGTAGTTTTTTGCTTAGATCGGCAAGCTCTAATACTGTTAAAGCCGATAATGTTTCTGATAGTTGTTCAAGATTGGCAGACATTTTTTACCTGTTGTTGATGTTAATAAATTAATAAGTTGAGAATATTATTGTTTCAAAGTTGCTAATCCCTCCTCAGGAGCAGAAAGGATTCTAACAAAATTAGATTGAGCGCTTGTAAGTAAACCAATGAATGAAGCGCGAACATCATTCAGAGAACCTAGTTTTGCCATTTCCTTTATAGCATCTTCGTTAATAAGAGCTTTATTGAAATAACCTACTTTGATTTTAAGAATATCTACCTGTTTAGATACGTCTGACAAGATTTTGGATAAAGCAACCACATCTTGAGAATAAAGAACTGCAGTTGGTCCAGTTAAATGAGGAGAGAGAGTTTCCAGATCTGTGCCTTTTATAGCTACTTTAATCAAAGTGTTTTTTGCAATTTTCATGTTGCAGTCTTTTGCTTTTAGAGCTGTTCTCATGTCATAAAGTTGCTTATCACTCATGCCACGATAATGAATAACGGCAACAAATGCGCTATTAATTAACTTATCTTTTAGAGTGGAGACTAAATCTGATTTTTGATTTCTATTCATTGTATTGTTGGAAATATTATTTTTACAGAGAGTCGGTAGAAATTTTTACAGATGGTCCCATTGTGGAGCTTACATAAAGTTCTCTGATGAATTTTCCTTTAGAGCTGTCGGGTTTTGAATCTTTTATAGCCTTTATTACTGCGGTTGCATTTTCTAACAAAGAAGTTGTTTCAAAGTTGACTTTTCCAACCATGCAGTGAACAGTTCCAGCTTTATCATTTTTAAAGTCAACTTTGCCTTTCATGGCATCGGAAACTGCTTTTTTGACATCTGTAGTAACGGTGCCATTTTTAGGACTAGGCATTAAACCGCGAGGCCCAAGTTTTTTTGCAACTTTGCTAATTTTTTGCATTACGTCTGGGGTGGCAACGCAGCAATCAAAGTCTAAAAAACCAGTTTCAATTTTTGCCACTAAGTCTTCTAGACCTGCTTCAATAGCTCCAGAGGAAAGAGCGAGTTTTTTCTGATCTTCGTTAGCCGTAAATACTATTACTCTAACTTTTTTCCCAGATCCTTGCGGAAGTAAAACTGATCCTTTTACAGTTTGGTCAGATTGCTTTGCATCAATTCCTAAATTTAAAGCTAGGTCAAGGGATTCGATAAACTTACGCTTTTTGGCAGAAGCTAATTCCTGAATCTTCTTAATGCCATTTTCTAGGGAATCGGCTTGGTATTTTTCAACCTGAGCCAGTTTTTTTGTTTTTTGTTTTTTTATTTTTGTCATGATTATTCTACTACTTCTAGCCCCATTGAAATGGCAGAGCCTTTGACCATTTGTGCGCATGCTTCTAGATCAGTTGCATTCATATCAACCATCTTTTTGTTTGCGACATTTCTAATTTGAGCCATTGTTATTTTTCCGGCAGAGTCCTTTCCTGGATTTGAAGATCCTTTTTCTAATTTGATTTCTTTCATGATTAAAAAAGAAACCGGAGGATTTTTTGTGGTGAAAGTGAAGCTTTTATCTTTATAAGCAACGATAGTTACTGGAATTGGAGTTCCAATATCGTAATCAAATTTTAGAGCATTAAATTGCTTACAAAATTCCATTATGTTCAGACCTTTTTGACCAAGGGCTGGACCGATTGGAGGAGCTGGATTGGCTTTTCCAGACGGAACCTGTAATTTAATAAGACCTAAAATTTCTTTTGTTTTTGACATAATTTTGTAGCTATAAAAGTAGTGTGGAAGCTTTGATGTAGCGGTCCTATAAGATTTAAAAAATTACCCTCTTTTTTTGTAGGGCGCGGCAAGTTATTTTTATAAAAGAAAATTGCAATAATTTTTTTAAGAAATCTTTTCCACTTGATTAATATCTAATTCGACTGAAGTAGCTCGACCAAAAATTAAAACCGAAATTTTAACTTTTTGTTTTTCTGCATCAAATTCTTCTACGCTTCCAGAGAAAGACTCAAAGGGTCCTTCAATTATATTTAAGGTTTCTCCGATGGAGAAAATAACATTTTTGTTGTCAGCTTCTTGGGTCGAAGAGAGGTTTAAAATATCCTGCATCTTAATATCTGATACTGGCTGAGGAGAGTTTTTTCCTCCCAAAAATCCCATAACTTTTGGAATTGAGTTTATGGTGCTGGATACTTCGCTTAATAAGGCGGCATTGATAAAAACATATCCAGGAAAGAGTTTTTGAGCCTCTTGTACTTTTTGACCTTTTTTTATTTTTATTATCGGCTTTGTTGGAACTATTGCGTCAAAAACATGCTTATTAATTATGCCGCGCATAATCAAAGCCTTTATTTCGGCGGCCACTTTATTTTCTTGACCTGCCATAACATTAAGAATGTACCACTTATTATTTTCTGTAGTCATGTGAATTTTGTTTTTATAAGGATCTTAAATCTAATATTAGCTCAATGAATTCTGAAATTAAAAAATCAGCAAGTAAAATTGCTAAAGAAAAAACTATTATCGTTGCAAGAATTGTGATCGTTGTAACGTAAGTTTCCTTTTTTGATGGAAATTGAAGTTTTTTGAGTTCTTCGATAGAGTCTTTTAAAAACGAAATCATTTAAATGTTTTTTGAAATTCCTGAAAAAATTTTTTCCAAATCAAACTTTGTTCTTGGTTGAGTAAACCTTGAAGTCAGAATAAATGGCAGGAGCGAGAGGAATCGAACCCCCAACCAACGGTTTTGGAGACCGCTACTC
>CAYVKI010000024.1:0-19900 GCA_964452075.1 uncultured Rhizobium sp. | reverse complement strand
TCTGTCAAAAATCTCGTTGTTGTTAGTCATAAAAATTATAGTTTGTTGATATAAATTATTGTTTAATAAAACTAAAAAAAGCCTTAGAAAAGGCTTGAGGCGCGGCAACCTAATTTAGAAGAAATTAAATAGCAAACATAAGTTTAAAACCACTTACAAAGCGATTTCAAACATTAAGTTCATTTAATAATCGCCATAATTTGGCCACCAGAATTTGAAGATTTTACACCATTTAAAAATGGTAAAAGACCAACAAATTTATCCAAAAACTTTTCTTCTGTTTTTGTAATTTCAATATCCTGAATTGGTAATTTTTTAACATTAACTTTGTTTGCTTCTAAATAAGAAATTGCTTGATCTTTACCGCCAATCTCATCAATCAAACCAGCTTTTAAAGCTTGTCTTCCATTAAAAACTCGACCATCAAAAGCTATTTTTATGGCATCTTTTTTAATTCTTGCTCCTCTTCTATCTTTTACTAAATCTACAAAAAATTGATACGAATCTAACACCGATTCTTTTACAACACTGTCAACTAAAGGATTGGTTTTTTCAAATGGTGCTGGAGCAGCTTTTAATGGCCCAGATTTATAAGTATTAAATTTAACCCCAACTTTTCTTGCTAATTCGGTAAATTCTGGAGATTCCATCAAAACTCCAATTGAACCTGTTAATGTTCCGTTATGAGCAATAATATAATCAGAAGCTACTGCCGCCATATATCCACCTGATGCAGCAACTGAGCCCATCACAACAACCATTGGTTTTTTTGCAGCAATTGCTCGCAAATCTTCAAACAAAATTTCACTACCAACAATTCCACCACCAGGGCTGTTAATATTTACAATTACAGCTTTAACCGATTTTTCTTCTGCAATTTCTTGTAGCACCTTGCTACGAAAATCATCTTCAAAAATAACACCTTCAATTTTTATGTTGGCAATATAATCACCAACAATTGCGCCATTAGACAAACTGCCGCCTAACATTAATTTAATAACAAGAAGAATAAAGAAAACACCGAGTAAAAACGCGATGTTTCTCCATTTGTGAACTTTGTTTTTTAAATAAAGTAGAGCGGCAATATTGTCCGACATTTATTACTCTTCTTTTTTATTTTCTTTTTGAGCAGCAGCTAAAGATTCTAAGAATTCTCCAGCAACGCTTGCGATTGTAGTACCAGTATCGTTAGCAGAGTAAAGGTGAGCTTCTTGTTCATCAGACTCCATGTCTTTGATTGAAAGCAATAATTTACCGCTAACTTTATTGAATAACATAACTTTGGCTTCGATTCTGTCGCCAACTTCATATTTTTCAGTTTTTTGTTCTTGTTTGCTGTTAGAAAGATCAAGTCTTTTGATAATTGCTTTTAAACCGCTGTCTAATTCAACTTCTAAGAAATCTTTTTTAACATTAATAATCACACAAGAAACGATTGAACCAACATCAAGTTTTTCAAGGTCTTCTTTAAAACTTGTGCTAGTTAATTGTCTGATACCAAGGCTGATACGTTCTTTTTCGTAGTTGCTACCAAGAACCATAACTTTGATTTTTTCATCTTTTTTGAATTGCTTCAAAATTTCTTCAGGAGAACCTTCAGATGAAATATCAGAAACGTGAATTAAACCGTCAACTCCGCTGTCGAATCCAACGAATAAACCAAATTCTGTGAAGTTTCTCACAACACCTTCAACAACATCACCAACTTGATGTTTTTCTGAAAATTCTTGCCAAGGATTTTTCTCACATTGTTTCATACCAAGTGAGATTCTGTGGCTTTGAGAATTGATGTCCAAAATCATCACTTCAACTTCTTGACCAGAAGCGATCATTTTGTTTGGAGTTGTGTTATTTTTTAACCAGCTCATTTCAGAAACGTGAACTAAACCTTCAATGCCAGTTTCGATTTCAACGAAAGCACCGTAAGTTGTCATGTTAGTAACTTTACCTTTAACAACCGCGCCAACTGGATATCTTTGAGCAATTGATTCCCAAGGATTTTGTTGCAATTGTTTCATGCCCAAAGAAACACGTTTTGTGTCGGCATCAAATTTGATTACTTGAACTTTAACTTCTTGACCAACTTTTAAAACTTCAGATGGATGTCTAACGCGGCACCAAGAAATGTCGGTTAAGTGTAATAATCCGTCGAAAGATCCGAAGTCGATAAATGCACCGTAGTCGGTAATATTTTTAACAACACCGTCCAAAGCATCGCCCACTTTGATTGTAGCAAGAACTTTGTCTTTTTCAACGTTACGCTGAGTTTCAAGAATTGCTCTTCTAGAAACCACAACGTTTCCACGAATATCGTCAATTTTTAAAACTTGAAGTTTTTCAATTTTGTTAATTAAAAAAGTGTCATCAGCTAAAAGCATTGTGTCAACTTGGCTTCTAGGTAAGAAACAAGTGATGCCATTTACATCAACTGCAAAACCACCTTTAACTTTTCCAATGATTTCACCTTCAATTGTTGTTTTGTCTTCTAAGCAATTTTTTAAGAAGTACCAATTGGTGTATCTTCTAGCGTTATCACGGCTGATGATTAATTCGCCTCTTTTATTTTCAAGACGTTCTAAAAAAACATCAACAACGTCACCTTCGGCAATTTCGCCATCTCTTTTAAATTCAGCTAAGTCGATAAAACCAACTGATTTAGCACCAATATCAACAGCAACGCCTTTGTCGTTAATGCCAACAATTACGCCTTTTACAACTGTACCTTCAACTAATTTTTGGCTGTCTTTTTCATATTCTTCAAAAAGCGCGGCAAAATTTTCTTGAGCAAAAGGATTTTCCTGTTCGTGAGATTTTTGTGTCATAAGTTTGGAGATTTGAAACCTAGTTTAGTGCCATTGCAGCACTGGTTTCGGTTAGAGATTAATAAAATAAAAAACCCTGCTAAACGCACGGTTCAAATAAGAAGTTTTCACTTCCCCTAAAAATCGAGAGCGGCAACCTAAAAAGATCACTTTTTAAAATCAAGTCACCAAAAACAAACTACTTGAGAAAAAAAAATTGCTTATAAAAATACCCTACTAAATTAGTCGGGGATTTTTTTAAATTTTAAAAAGCAAAAATGATTCTAACCACGAAAGGTCGTTATGCAGCAATGGCAGTAATTGAAATTTCTGACAGCGCAAATGGCGAACCACTTTCACTTCTTGAAATTTCTAAACGTCAACAAATCTCTCTTTCTTACCTTGAGCAAATTTTTGCAAAATTAAAAAAAGCGGGAATTGTTAAATCGGTTAAAGGCCCTGGTGGTGGATATTTTTTGGGAAAAACACGTGAAGAAATCACAGTTGCTGAAATTATCAAAGCAATTGGCGAACCGATTAAAATGACACGCTGCACTAAAGCTCAAAAAAGCTGCGTTGGCAAAACTAGCGCGAAGTGCAAAACTCACCACTTGTGGCAGGGTTTGGAAAATAAAATTTACGAATATCTTAATTCAATTTCTCTTGGAGACATCTGCAAATGATTTATTTCGATTACAACGCCACAACAAAAGTTTCTGCTGAAGCTCTAGCAAAAATGCTTGAGGTTTACCAATTTCCTTTAAATAGCTCTGCTGTTCATCAACTTGGACGCAAAGGTAACCAAATTGTTGAAGAAGCCCGCAAAGAATTAAAAAATTTACTCGGCGCAAAAAGCTACGAAGTTATTTTTACTAGCAGCGCAACTGAAGCAACCAACACGCTGATGTTTGGCTGTAAAGTAAATACAATTTTATTCACCGCAATTGAACATGCTTCAGTTTACGAATGTCGCCCTGCCGACAAAAAAGTAATCGAATTTAATGTTTTAGAAAATGGTTTAGTTGACGTTTCTGATCTTGAAAAAAAATTAAACGAATTGCCCGACGGAAATTTTCTAGTTTCAGTAATGCTTGCCAATAATGAAACTGGCGCAATTCAGCCAATTGAGCAAATTTCAAAACTAGTTCACCAAAAAGGTGGGCTGTTTCACTGCGACATTGTGCAGGCGGTTGGTAAATTTGAAATTGATTTAGAAAAACTTAATGTCGATTTCGCCTCAGTTTCAGCTCATAAAATCTGTGGCCCACAAGGAGTTGGTGCGCTTTTAGTTAGAAAAGGTTTAGACGTAAAACCATTAATTTACGGCGGAAAACAAGAAAAATCAAAACGCGCAGGAACAACAAATGTTGCTGGAATTGCTGGGTTTGGCGAAGCTTGCAAACAAGCCAAAGGGAAAATGGCAGCTTACGAAAATGTTAAAAAATTGCGTGATTTTCTTGAAAGCGAAATCAAAAAAATCGGCGGCTCAGAAGTTAGAATTTTTGCTGACCAAGTTGAAAGACTGCCAAATACAAGCTACATCGCACTCCGCAACGCCGACAGCCAAACACAATTAATTAATTTTGATTTAAATGGAATTTGCGTTAGCTCTGGCCCAGCCTGCTCTTCTGGTGCTGCCACGGCTTCGCGCGCTTTAAAAGCAATGAAAGTTACACCAGATTTTTCAGCTTCCGCAATTCGCGTTAGTTTAAGTGCCGAAAATACCCAAGAAGAAATTGAAAAATTTATCTCGGTTTGGAGTGATTTTTTTCAAAAAAATAAAATTTAAAAAACTTTGTAATTCCTTGATAACAAAGGGCTAAATAGTATTTTTTTTGAATTTTCCGCGCGCGCGGAAAATTCAAAAAAAAATGCCAAAAAAATAATAAAAATGACCATTAAATTACCAATCTACCTCGACTACCAATCTACCACTCCAATGGATCCACGCGTGATTGACGTAATGGTTGATTGCATGAAAAACGATTTCGGCAATCCACATTCACGCACCCACGCTTTGGGCTGGAAGGCGGAAGAAATGGTAGAAATTGCTCGTCGTCAAGTGGCTGATTTAATCAACGCCGATCCAAAAGAAATTTTCTTCACTTCGGGTGCTACAGAATCAAACAACATTGCAGTTAAAGGCGTTGCTCACTTCTACGGCGAAACTGGTAAAAAACATGTAATTACAATCGCCACCGAACATAAATGCGTGATTAATTCAGTGCGCGACCTTGAACAAGAAGGTTTTAAAGTCACTTTCCTGCCAGTTCAACAAAATGGCTTGGTTGATTTAAACAAACTCGAAGCCGCAATTACTAACGAAACTTGTTTGGTTTCAATAATGGCAGTGAACAACGAAATTGGCGTGATTCAACCGCTAAAAGAAATTGGTGCGCTTTGCCGCAAAAAAGGCGCGTTTTTTCACACTGACGCTGCTCAGGCTTTTGGCAAAATTCCACTCGACGTAAACGAGATGAACATTGATTTGATGAGCATTTCAGGTCACAAAATTTACGGCCCAAAAGGAATTGGAGCAATTTTTATTCGCCGCAAACCAAGAGTTAGAATTAAATCAATTATTTCTGGCGGCGGACAAGAACGCGGAATTCGCTCGGGAACTTTGGCAACGCCTTTGGTTGTTGGCTTAGGAAAAGCTGCCGAAATTGCTAAAAACGAAATGGCAAAAGATGAAGCTCACATCAAAAAACTTAGCGACAAACTTTATCAAGCCGTAATGGCAACTACGCACGTCTATTTAAACGGCGACAAAGAAAAACGCATTCCCGGAAATTTGAATTTCTCTTTTGCTGGAATTGAGGGCGAATCAATGATCATGGCAATCAAAGATTTAGCGGTTTCAAGCGGCTCAGCCTGCACCTCTTCTTCGCTAGAACCTTCTTATGTTTTGCACGCTTTGGGTGTTGAAGACGAATTAGCTCACACTTCAATTCGCTTTGGAATTGGCAGATTTACAACCGAAGAAGAAATTGATTACGCAATAAATTTACTACAAAGCAAAATTCAAAAACTGCGCGACCTAAGTCCGCTTTGGGAAATGATGCAAGAAGGAGTCGACATCAAAAGCATTAACTGGAAATCGCACTAAGGAAATTAAATTTGCCTTTGGCAAATTTAGTGAATATTGAGTTGCTGCGCAGCGAGTGAATCGCTGCATCCGCAACAAAGATTTATTTTTAAAATCACACCAAAAACCCAATGAAAAAAGAAGATATTAAAAAATTTATGGATCTATTCGATCAGATAAAACAAGTCTCTGACACTGAAAATAAAAGCGAATTTTGGTTTGCGCGCGATTTGCAAAAAGTTCTTGGCTACAACGAGTGGAGAAATTTTTCGTTGGTAATTACAAAAGCGAAGCAATCTTGTGAAGCCGCTAAACTCAAGCCTTCCGACCATTTTGTTGACGTCAACAAAATGGTGGCGATAGGCTTAAACACTGGGCGCAGCGTGGATGATATTATGATGAGCCGTTATGCCTGCTATCTCATTGCCCAAAATGGCGACCCAAAAAAAGATGAGATTGCTTTTGCGCAAACTTATTTTGCGGTGCAAACTAGAAAGCAGGAACTTTTGGAAGAAAGAATGGCGATTCAAGAAAGACTTAACGCCAGAAAGAAATTGACTAAAACTGAGAAAGAACTTTCGGGAAATTTATATCAACGAGGCGTTGATGATAAAGGTTTTGCAAGAGTTAGAGCAAAAGGCGATACTGCGCTATTTGGTGGTTTTAGCACTAACGAAATGAAAGAAAAATTAGGAGTTTCTGATTCAAGAGCTTTAGCAGATTTTTTGCCAACCATCACCATCAAAGCTAAGGATTTTGCCGCCGAAATTACTAATTTTAACGTCAAAAAAGATGATTTAAATGGTGAAACAAAAATTACTAACGAACATGTACGCAATAACAAAGAAGTAAGAGAAACACTACTTAGAACCGGAATTCACCCAGAATATCTTCCCGCTGAGAAAGATATTAAAAAACTCGAAAGAAAAATCGGATCTGAGAGTAAAAAACTCAGCAAAGAAAAAATAAAATAAAAATAACTAACTATTGCGAATGCAGCGATTCACTCGCTGAGTAGCAATTAAATATTCGCTAAATTTGGCGAAGCTAAATTTTAAATAAACATGGCTTACTCAAAAAAACTTTTAGACCACTACGAAAATCCACAAAATGTTGGATCATTTGGCAAAGATGAATCTGGCATTGGCACTGGGCTTGTTGGCGCGCCAGCTTGCGGCGACGTAATGAAGCTGCAAATTAAAGTTTCTGACGACGGCGTAATTGAAGATGCACGTTTTAAAACTTTTGGTTGCGGTTCAGCAATTGCTTCAAGCTCACTTGCTACTGAATGGATTAAAGGTCAAAAAATTGATGAGGCGGCAAAAATTACCAACAGCCAAATCGCTGAAGAATTGTCTTTACCGCCAGTTAAAATTCACTGCTCGGTTTTAGCTGAAGAGGCGATTAAAGCGGCGATTGAAGATTACAAAAAAAATAAAGCATCAAACTAATGGTTTTTAATTTTTCTGCTTTGGGCAACCCCATTGTTGATTACGTAACAATTACTGACGAAGCCTTTAACGAAATTAAAAATTTACTTGCGCAACGCCAAGAGCCTTGCGAAGGAATTCGTGTTGGCGTTCGAACCCGCGGCTGCTCTGGCATGAGCTACACCATTGAATATGCCATTAAAGACAAAAACATCACCAAATTCGACGACGTGGTAACTCGCGACAACGTTTCAGTTTTCATCGACCCAAAAGCCTCAATGTTTTTAATCGGCAGCCAAATGGTTTTTAAAACCGACGAACTCAACTCTGGCTTCGACTTCGTCAACCCCAATGAAAAAGGCCGCTGTGGTTGTGGAGAAAGTTTTAAAGTATGAAAAATTTTTTTACGATTTTTGGTTTTCCAGTGCATTTTTCTCTGCATCACGACGAGCTTGAGGCAAAATATTTAGAATTTCAGAAACGGTTTCATCCAGACAGCGCAAGCACTGCCGACATTGAGCGTTCGATTGAGATAAATGACGCTTACAAAATTTTGGTAAATCCAATTAGTCGCGCTTCACATATTTTGCAGTTGAATGGCCTTGATTTAGAAGACGATTCAAAAGCTCCGAAAGCCAGCCAAGAAACGCTTTTTGAAATTCTAGAATTGCAGGAAAAAGTTGCCGAAATTGCCTCGCAAGAAATTCACGATTTGCAGAAAATCTTAAGCGAGAAAGAAAAATCTTTGTTACTTGAAGTGGCGCAAAAGCTTGAAACAAAAGACTTTGCGGTGGCCGCTCAAATTTTAATCCGCGCCAAATATTTTGATAAAACTTTGCGCGATTTAAAAAATAAAAAGCGGAATTCTAGTAAAATATAAATTCTGCTCGCGCTGGGGTCACCCTCACCTTGAACCCTCTCCCATCAAGGAAGAGGGAGTCAGTACGATTTCGGTTTAACCCCCTCTCCCTTGATGGGAGAGGGTTCAAGGTGAGAGTGACCCACACTAGAAAACTTCAAAATCAATCACTAAAAAAACAAAATGGCACTAATCAACATTACCGAACCAATCCTAGAACAAGAAAATTTGTCGCACGAAGTTGTAATTGGCATTGATTTAGGCACCACAAACTCGCTTGTTGCGATTGTTGAAAACGAAAAAGTGAAATTTTTTGCCGATGAAACAGGGCACGACATTCACCCTTCAATCGTTAATTACGGCGACAAAAAAATCTCTTCAATCAAACGCTTCATGAATGTTGGTTTTGCCGAAGTTGAAGGTTTAAAACTTGCTCCTGCAGAAGTTTCGGCAGAAATTTTAAAACACTTAAAAAACATCGCCGAAAATTCACTAAAAACAGAAATCAAAAAAGCTGTAATCACCGTTCCCGCCTATTTCGATGAAACCGCCAAAAGCGCAACAAAACTCGCCGCACAACTTGCTGGTTTAGAAGTTTTGCGTTTGGTTAACGAACCAACCGCCGCAGCCCTCGCCTACGGCTTAGATAATTCTTCTGAAGGAATTTATTGCGTTTACGATTTAGGCGGCGGCACTTTCGACGTATCAATTTTAAAAATGCAAAAAGGGGTTTTTAAAGTGCTTGGAGTTTCTGGCGACAATGCTTTAGGTGGCGATGATTTTGACGATTTAATAGCAGAAAAACTTGGCGTTACTCGCTTTGAGGCAAGAAAAATTAAGGAACAACTTTCAACCAAATCTTTTGTTGAGTGCGAAAGATCGCAGATTTTTACAAAAGAAGATTTTGAAAAATTAATCTCAGCAAAACTCGAAAAAACCTTCACTCTCGCCACAAATTTAATCGAAGATTTAGAGCTAGAAACCAGCGAAATTAAAGGCGTGATCTTGGTTGGCGGTTCAACTCGAATTTCTTTAATTAAAGAAAAATTAGCCCAAATTTTTGGTAAAGAAAAAATTTTAGATAAACTTGATCCAGACCGAATTGTTGCCGCTGGTGCCGCTTGGCAAGCTTACAACTTAAGTGGACGCGGTGAAAATTTGCTTCTCGACGTGGTGCCACTTTCGCTTGGAGTTGAAATGATGGGCGGCATTGTTGACAAGGTGATTTTGCGCAATTCTACAATTCCAACCGCTGTCACTAAAGAGTTCACGACCTACGCCGACAACCAAACTGGCATGAAATTGCACATTGTGCAAGGCGAGCGCGAATTGGCGCAAGATTGCCGCTCACTTGCCAATTTTGAAATTAAAAAAATTCCAGCAATGAAAGCTGGATTGGCAAGGGTTTCAATTACTTTTAAAATTGATGCCGATGGCTTGTTAACAGTTTCTGCCAAAGAAAAATTTACCGAAGAAGAACAAGAGATTGCAGTCAAACCAACTTACGGATTGAACGAAGACGAGATAAAAAAAATGCTTTTTGATTCGCTGAAAAATTCCAAAAGCGACATGGAAAACAGGCTGCTAATTCAAGCGATTACCGAAAGTCAGCATGACATTGATATTTTGAAAAAAGATTTAGCAGTTATTAAGGATGAAATTTCTGCCACCGAGAAAAAAATAATTGCCGAAAAAATTAGCAATTTAGAAAAACTAATTTCTGAAAAAAATTCCCGAGAGAAAATTTTAGAAGCTCAAGAAGAATTAGGAAAAGCGGCAGAAAATTTGATTTTACAAAAAGTTAATTTTGTTCTCAAAAACCAGATCGCTGGTAAAAAAATCAACGAAGTTTGATTTGTGAGATAAAGTGACAAAAATTCACTAAACTAAAAAATAACCATAAAAATCTTGGCTTAATTTAAGAGTTAATTTTAGCTGCCAATTTTGAATATTTTTATCAACATTCATACTCGCAAATATGATTACCAAAATACGTGGTAAAGCTTTCTCTCTTATTGAAATCTCTGTTGTTATTTTAATCATCGGCATCTTTCTTGCAGCATCTTTTACTGCTAATGAAATGATTACTAAATTTAGGATAACCTCTGCAAAAAATTTAACTCAATCCTCTCCTATAACTTCTTTATCAAGTGTTGCTTTATGGTTAGAAACAAGTTTGGACTCAAGTTTTAACTCTTCTGAAGCGCAAGATGGTGCTAGCCTTTCAACTTGGTATGATCAAAGACCCGGATCTGCCAACAAAGTAGTAATTTCTACCGCTGGAGCCAGCCCAACTTATTCCAACACAATCAATAGAATTCATGCTGTAGAATTTGATGGAACTACTAACAAACACTTCACGTTTGACGGAAGTTTTCTAAATAACACTGATTACACAATATTTGTACTTGAAAAAAGAAAAGATTCAAAAGGCGGCAATTACTTCTTAGGTGAAGCAGGAAATGGTTTAAATAATTCTCTCGCTCTTGGTTATAGTGATGATAAACAAATTATTCATGCTCAAGGTACAAACTCTTATTTATCAGGCATTAGTTCTTATTTGGACTCAAAAGATAAACCAAGAGTATTTACATTTTCTCACAGCAGTTCGACTGGAAATCAAACTTACATTAATGGCGTTTTGGCTTCTGAAAATACAGATGTTGAAGCCCAAGCTCATTTAACTGAAATTGGCACTTTGGCAATTGGTAAAGACTATATTGGAGAAATTGGCGAGATTGTTATTTTTTCTAGATCTCTGGGCGTAAGTGACAGAAACTCAATTGAAGATTATTTAGGTAAAAAATGGTCTTCATCAATCAATAGAAATAAAACTCCTAATTGCATTGGTGGACTTGTTACGCCTAATGGTTGTGATAATTCTTCACCAGTTACCTGTAGTGCTTCAGGAGTTGGTTATGATAAAACAGGTCTTTCTTATACATCTGGAAATAGTTTTAGTTGTAACGTCGCTGGCTATAGTGGCACTATAAGTTACAAATGTTTGGCTTCTGGTTCAGCTACAAATATTTCTGGAAACTGCACACCTATAACCTGCACCGCAACAGGCACCGCTGAATATTCTACTAAAACCAATCTTCCTTATTCAACAGGCAACGAAAGCTTCAGTTGCGACCCTCCTTACTACGGAACTAAAACTTACACTTGCACAACATCAGGAGAAGCAACCGCAATTACAGGAACTTGCACACAACCAGTTTGCACTGCTCCTGCAGCTACTGGATATGGCGCAAAATCTGGACTTCCTTATTCAACAGGAAGCGGAAGTTTCTTTTGTGATACAGGATATAGCGGAACAATTACTTACACTTGCACAACACCGGGAGAAGCAACCGCAATTACAGGAACTTGCGTACCAAATTGCACTGGCGGAACTATTGATACTTCAGTTTCTGGAAAAGTAATTCACCGTTTTACTTCTGTTGCCTCTCATACTTTCTCATGCCCAACTAGTAGAACGGTTCAGGTTTTAGTAGTTGGCGGCGGTGGATCTGGTGGCAACGCAACCAATGCTGGTGGTGGCGGCGGCGGTGGCGCAGGAGGAGTTGTATATGCCAGCTCTTATCCAATTACATCAGGAGCAACTTACAATCTCAGTGTTGGAGCAGGAGGAGCAGGAGCTTCTCCTGCAGGAGCAAGTGGCTTAAGCGGAGGTCAATCTACTTTTGGCACTATAACTGCCTTAGGTGGCGGTGGCGGAGGAACTTATAATGGAAGCACAACAAGCGGCACCGCTGGTGGATCTGGTGGCGGTGGCGGTGGCGGAACATCAACTACATTTGGTGGAAGCACAAATCAAACAGCTCAAACTAACGCATCAAATTTTTATGGAAATATTGGAGGAGCAGGAGCTTCTTATAGATATGGCGGCGGTGCTGGTGGTGGAGCAGGAGGAGCAGGAGCTAATGGAACTACAGTAGTTGGAGGAAATGGCGGTGTAGGAATCTCTAATTCTATCACTGGATCTCCTGTATTTTATGCCGCTGGTGGTGGCGGATCTGGCGGAGACCTAATAAATGGTGGAGACGGCGGATCTGGGATTGGAGGAAATGGAGCCCATACAAAATCTCCAACAAGAGCTGCTACAGCTGGAGCAGATAATACTGGTAGTGGTGGCGGTGGTGCAAACAAATCGCTCTCTGGTGCTGGCGGCTCAGGAGTTGTTATTGTTAGCTACTAACGCACTATTACGAATCAAAATTCTTTAAGAAGTTTTTTGAAATTTGAAAATATTTTTGTGACGTGCCCAGCTTGAAATTTATATTTTGAAAAAAAATTTAGCTGTAATTTCTGACGAAATTTCCGTTGAAGAAAAGAAAGAAATCTCAAAAAAAATTTCTAACTTAGAAAAATTAATTGCCGAATTTTGGCTATTAAATCCTGTCTCATTAATAGAAAAAATCCTGCAATCAATTGACATATTTTTACGTTAAAACTCTTTTGACCCGCTTTAGAATTCTTTTCTTTAACTAGACAAAAAATCGATGAAACCTCAGAAACAACTTAAAGCCTTTTCCTTAATTGAGGTATCTGTAGTAATCATAATTATTGGAATCTTCGTTGCTGGAATAGCGATCGCTACAAATCTCTCTTCAAAAGCAAAGCTTTCTAACGCTAAAAGCATGACCATTTCTTCACCAATTTATGGCATAAAAGATCAAGCACTTTGGCTAGAAACCAGCTTAGATTCTAGCTTTGATTCATCAGAGCAAAATAACGGTAAAAATATCAGCACTTGGTACGATTCAAAACCATCAACCACCAAAGTAACTGTAAACAAAGTTGGCAATGGGCCAATTTATTCAAACACAATTAACGGCGTTCATGCTGTTGGTTTTGATGGTAGCACCAGCAATTATCTGCAAATAGCGGATGCGTCATTTTTAAATAAAACCGATTACACAATTTTTGTTTTAGAAAAAAGAATGTCCGCTGGAGCAAACTATTTTTTGGGAGCCAATAACTCTTCAGGATCAAATAATAGCCTAACTCTTGGCTATGCTTCCGATACCAATATTATTCATGCTCAAGGCAGCAATGTATATACCAACCCAGCTTTGGTCACTAACTACAATTCATCTGGTCAAAAAGCGCGGATTTTTACTTTTGTGCAAGATTCAAATTCCGGTAAAAAAACTTATGTTAACGGAATTCTTGCTGCACAAAGTAGCGACACAGCTCAGTTAAATGGTCTTACCTCTTTAGAAATTGGCAAAGGCTACACTGGAGAAATTGGTGAAATTGCAATTTTTGAAAGAGCTTTGAGTTCTGAGGAAAGAAAATCAGTTGAAGATTACATTGGCAAAAAATGGACCAGCAAAGTTAACCGCAGCTCTGCAGTTGGCGGCGGTAGCGGAATTGCTTCATGCGTTGGCTACACAATTACTCCAGATGGTTGCGATTTAAATACCGCACCTTGTTCAATTTCTGTTGAAGGAATTACAACCGCTTCCGTTAGCTCCACTTCAACACCAACAACTCTCAACTGCGATTCAGCAAATCATTACTCTGGCAGCATTTCTTACACTTGCGACAATGGCACTCCATCAGTCACTGGCACTTGCACTTGCGCCACAGGATACAGCGGAACAGGTTGTAGCAGTTGCGCAAGCGGCTATTTAACCAGCGGTTCTTCTTGTGTTTTGGGTGCAACTTGCACGGTAAGCGCAAGCGGAATTACCACAGAAAGCGGAATTGCTCATGGCGCAACAGGAACAATTGCTTGCGGCTCTGGATATTTTGGATCGGGCATTTCTTACAACTGCAACAACGGATCTTCAAATCAAACTGGATCATGTTCACAGACCTGCTCCACTGGCGCAACAACTGGCATCAATGCTCAAAATATTAGCAACGCCAGCGGCACTTTAAATTGCAACGCCACTGGATACGACACTTCAGACTCAATTAATTACACCTGCATTAATGGAACATTTTCTGTAACTGGAGGCACAGCTTGCGACACTTGCGCTTCTGGCTACACATACTCTGGTGGATCTTGCATTATCGCTTCTTGCACTGGCGGAAACGTGACAACGGCTAATATTTCAGGCACCGATTATAAAATTCACACCTTTACTAGCAGCGGCACCTTAAATTGTCCGTCAACAAAAACTATCGACGCTTTGGTTGTTGCTGGCGGCGGTGGCGGTGGCGGAGATGCTGCTGGCGGCGGTGGTGGCGGTGGCGTGAAATATCAAACTGGAGTCACAATTCCAAGCGGCAACATTACAATCACAGTTGGAGCGGGCGGCACTGGAGGTGTTGGCAGCTCTCCTTTAATAACCGCCTCAACCAATGGCGGCAACTCTTCAGTTGGATCTTACGTTTCTGCCACTGGCGGCGGTAGAGGCGGTATTTACAACGGCGGTAGTGGATTTTCTGGCGGATCTGGCGGCGGAGGCGCAGTACAAAATGCCAGCGGTGGATCGGGATCTGCAGGACAAGGAAATTCTGGCGGAACTGCCGACACAAACAAAGGTGGAGGCGGCGGAGGCGCAGGAGGATCTGGCGGCAATGGATCTAGTGGCGGAGTTGGTGGCGCACCAGCTTCAAATAGCATTACTGGTGTCACTTTATATTACGGCGGTGGTGGCGGTGGCGGACGTAACGGCGTTGGCAGCGAAGGAAATAATAACGTCAATTCAAATGGTGGTGGCGGACGCGGCGCACTTTATTGCCCCGGAACAGGAGGAAGTGCCGCGGCAGCAGGAACTGCCAACACTGGCGGTGGCGGTGGCGGTGCACCAAATGGTTGTCAGGGCTACGGAGCCAGCGGCGGATCTGGAATTGTGATTATTCGTTATCCAATCAGCACTTCTTCAGCTCCAACAATTTAGATACTTTGTTTGCCGTAGAAAAACTTTGTCGAGCAATTAGAACCTTGAAAAAGCGATTATCTTAATTCACACTAAAAAAGCGCGTATCTAAAAGCCTAACTACGATAATTTTAATGAATAAAACCGACAAAACTACTCATCCCTTATTTTACAGAAGGCATCGTTTTAAATCGGATTTTCTCTCTGCTTTTTCTTTGATTGAGGTTTCGGTTGTGATATTGATAATTGGCATATTCATTGCCGCTATCATAACCTCAAATAGCTTGCTGCATAAGTTTAGATTAAGAACTGCACAGTCAATGACTATATCTTCTCCAATTAATGGCATTGTTGACAATGTGCTGTGGCTGGAATCGTCTTTGTTAGAGTCAAGTCTTGGTAAAAATTTTAGCAATGGAGATCCTGTAGAATCTTGGCCAGATAATTCGCATAATGCCCAAAAACCAATAATATCTGCCGTTTTAAACGGCCCCACTTACGCCAACACTATTAATTACATACCTGCGGTTAAGTTTGACAACACTAGCAATATCAACCATTTACAAATAAATGATGCTTCATTCTTAAATGGTAATGACTACACGATTTTTCTTTTGGAAAAGAGAATATCCGCAAATTCTGGCGTTGATAATTATCTGATTGGTCAAGATGGATCATTTGCTTTGGGATATGAATCTGACTCTTCAATCATCCAATCTCATGGAGAAGGTTCATCAAGCACCAATCAGGCGAGCATTGAGTCTTTAAGCTCTTATTCTAATAAGCCTAAAATGATTACCTTTACTCACTCAGCAATTGAGGGAAATAAAATTTATATAAACGCAACGCTGGCTAATGAAAATAATAGCAATGAAGCCAAAACACATTTATCTGGCATAACTTCTTTAGCTATCGGCAAAGGATATAACGGCGAGATTGGCGAGATTGTCATTTTTAATAGAAAATTAACAACATCTGAGCGACAAGAAATAGAAAATTATTTGTCTAAGAAATGGCGCGCACCAAATAATAGAGACTCTTCCGCTATTTGCACATCTGGCATTGTTACTTCATCTGGTTGCGATGCGGCATGTTCCGCTCCTAATGTAGATGGAATTACTAGTTCTGCTTCAATAGCAGATGGAAGTTCTAATTCATATTCTTGTGACGCTTCTGGATATACCGGCTCAACTCCAAGCTATTCATGCTCAAATGGATCACTTTCTCCAACTCCCGCATCCACTGATTGCAGCAATAATGGTTGCACCAGTGGATATTCGTCGATTTCTGGAGCTTGCGTTAGAAGATGCAGCATTTCAGTTAGTGGATCAAATATAACCGATGTAGATCTTGGCGTAACCCAAGTTGCTTGCTCTTCTAGCGGCAATTATTCTGGTGCTCCATTTACTTTTGCGGCATGTGATGGCAACCCAATCGTAGGCTCATGCGGCTGTATTACTGGATATTCTGGAGCTAATTGCAGTTCTTGCGATGCAGCAAATGGATATGTTAACTCTGGTGGATCCTGCGCTTTGGCTACATGCCATGTAGATGCAAGCCTTGGAGTTGAAGAATCTGGCACAGTGAATTTTGGCAGCGGCTCTTTTAATTGTGATGCTACCAAGAATTTTGCCAGCGGCACCTTTGATTATCAATGTGGCGTTGATGGCAATATAACCACCACTAGCAATCTACCAAATAACCGTTGCAAGTGCAATACTACAACCATGTTATCCGTCTTTAATTCGACCACCAATGTTTGCGATCAATTATTTCCTATGGCTTGGCTTGATGCTTCTGATACTTCCACCATTTCCGCCTCTAGTAATTTGGTAAGTAGCTGGAATGAC
This sequence comes from uncultured Rhizobium sp., assembly GCA_964452075.1. Taxonomy (GTDB): domain Bacteria; phylum Pseudomonadota; class Alphaproteobacteria; order Rickettsiales; family UBA1997; genus UBA2645. The sequence goes on along the minus strand of CAYVKI010000024.1, from coordinate 3,033 downwards.
AAAGCAGGAGCTAATCACGCAACGCAAAGCAATTCCGTTCGCAAACCTAGTAGCGGCACCAGAACAATAAAGGGCATGAATGTCATAGATTTTGACGGAACAAGAGCCTTCATACTTCCTAGCATTAATTTTTATGGTAAAACATTTTTTATAGTCGCTGGGCTTGATTCTACCGAAGGAGCTCCACAACTAATTGCCAATGCTACTGGCACAGGCAGTTTGAATAATCAAATATCGGTAGTTAGCGGAACATTCTCAATAGTTTCTGGAAATAATCCTTGGATGACTGACCCCACCGCTTCTCTTGCTAGCTTTACATCAAACCCAAGTATTGCCATGTTTCAAGGCGACACTAAAATTAAGTTTAGAATCAATAGCTCTGCCATATCACAAATAGGAGATAACAATTATGACGGCACCAATGCTTTTGCACTAAGCATGATGGGGTGCCGCAGGTCGGACTACGTAAATTGCATGGATGGATATATCGCCGAGTTAATTATATTTAACAGTATTTTAAGCGATAGCCAAGCTAATGCCGTATATGATTATTTATCAGATAAGTGGCAGTGAGTTATATTTAATCCAAATAACGCTTATCCAATATCTTGATTACCAAGCATTTAAAATAAAAAAACCCCAACTAAAAAAGTGGGGTTTTTTGAGTCTTTAAAAAAAATAATCGTTCAAACAATTATCCAGTAATCGTAATTTTATATTTGTGAGACAAGTATTTCTCTACAGCCATTCTTTCTGAACTCAAAAGATCGCGAGTAAAAATAATATATTCAGCAATGTAGCCGTTGTAGGCATATCTGTGATCATTATAAAAGAAATTGCCAATCTTAGTAATGTTATAAGTGGGATTAATTAGGGGATTAATTTTTGTAGCATCGCTTGAATCTGGGTTAGTGCCACCATTTGCCCAATATTTCATTCCATCAGTTTTACTGAATGTAAAACTATGCATAACTGGCTTATATTCAGAAACCTCAGAATTATTATAAACAGGAACCATGCTTAATCGAAGACCAGAAGCAAAGCCCCCAGAATTGTTATAATAAAACGCCAAAACCGTGTTAGAAGCATTTCCCATTCCGCCAACAACATAGCTTGCACCAAGAGTTGCTGAAAGAGATTTTTTAAATTCTACAAAAAAAACTGTAAAATTAGATCCAATCAAAGCTGTGTTATCATGCTGAAGAGCACCGCCGCTTCCATTAAAATAAACCCCAGAAATTCCGCCAAAAACTCTCTCTTTATAAGTCACTGAGCCATTATAAACCGTGGCGTTGATCTTATCAGTTGACTGCGGATTAATATCTTTCCAAACGCTAATGGAGGATCCATCAGAAGCTTCAGAATTTAAAAAACTTTCTTCCAAGGAAGTCTCATACCACAAAAGCAAATCTTTAATGCTATTTACAGGAGATGATTTTGTGATGCTTCTGGCAAACTGAATTTGGCTTTTTGTGATTATTTTGTTAGAGCCAGAAATTCCGCCAATAAGAATACCAATAATTAAAACCACTATTGAAAGCTCAATTAAAGAGAACCCTTTTGGCGAAAAGTAATTTTTCATGAAATCTTTTTACGATTTTTTAGCTCGTTCAATTCCTTCTTGAATCAAATCTTTAGCTTTTTGTGCACCTTCAAAACCTTTTACTTTCACCCATTTGCCTTTTTCTAAACCTTTGTAGTTCTCAAAAAAGTGTCTGATTTTATTTACCAAAGTCTCAGGAAGTTGTTCGTAAGATTCGATATTTTCATATTGCGAATTTAGTTTTTTACCCGGAACGGCAATGATTTTTTCATCCATGCCTTTTTCATCTTCCATAATCAAAACACCAACTGGCTTAGCAGAAATTACCGCACCCGGAACAACTGGATAATCAGAAACAACCAAAACGTCGCAAGGGTCGCCATCATCAGACAATGTGTTTGGCACAAAACCATAATTACACGGATAAAACATTGGTGTAGCTACAAAACGATCAACAAAAATTGCACCCGAATCTTTGTCCATTTCATATTTCACTGGATCAGCATTCATCGGAACTTCGATGATAACATTAACATAATTTGGTGCGTCTTTACCAATTGAGATTTTTTCGATATTCATAAGTTTTTAAGTTTTTTAAGATTGAGAAACGGTAATTAATTCACTTCCACAACAACCGCGCCACCCTGCCCGCCGCCAATGCACAGCGTTGCAAGACCACGATTTTTTCCACGACGTTTTAATTCGCGAAGTGTGTGAATAATAATTCTTGCACCCGACATTCCAACTGGATGACCAAGCGCAACACCGCCGCCATTAACGTTTAAAATATCAGAATTAATTTCGCCCAAAGCTTCATTCATGCCAAAATGTTTTGCACAAAATTCTTTTGAAGCAAAAGCACGCTGACAACCAATTACTTGCGCGGCGAAAGCTTCGTTAATTTCAAATAATTCAATGTCTTTTAACGACAAACCAGTTTTATCAAAAAGTTTTTTTGTCGCAAAAACTGGACCCAAACCCATTCTGCTTGGATCTAAACCAGCGTAGGCAAAATCACGAATGTAACCTAAAACTTCCACGCCCAATTCTTTAGCTTTTGATTCACTCATCAAAACTGCAAAAGCTGCTCCATCAGTGATTTGTGAAGAATTTCCAACCGTTACTGTGCCTGTACCTTTTTCAAAATATGGTTTCAACTTTGCCAAAGCTTCAATTGTTTGACCTTTGCGAACACCTTCATCTTCTTCAATCATTTGCGAATTATTTTCGTCATTATTGAAAACTGGAATGATCTCTTCTTTAAAAATTCCGTTAGCAATTGCTGCCTCAGCTTTTTGGTGCGATTTTAAAGAAAACTGATCTTGCTCTTGGCGAGTAATTTTAAAATCTTTTGCTACATTCTCAGCAGTGCAGCCCATAATCAAACCCGAGATCGGATCAGTTAAACCCTGAACAACACCAACAACTGGAGTTAGAAAATTTAATCTAAAAGTTAGGATTGTTGAAATTTTTTGCTGCAAAGTTTTTGC
>CAYVKI010000023.1:9123-20295 GCA_964452075.1 uncultured Rhizobium sp. | reverse complement strand
TTTGATATTTCTCGTTCCAATCAACTGAAAGCGCGATCGAATTAAACAAAGCTTCGAACTCGGTTTCTGCGGCCGCAACTTCCTCACGACATTTTTTAACAAAACTTCCGTGGCCATTTTCCGCCTCATAAACTCCGGCTTTTTTGCCGATGATTTTTTCAACTAAACGCTCGGTTGGCAGGCCGTTATCGTCGAATCCCATCGGGTAAAAAACGTCTTTTCCGGACATTCTTTGGAAACGTGCAACGAAGTCAGCTTGTGTGTAAGAAAAAACGTGACCCATGTGCAAAAGCCCTGAAACTGTAGGCGGTGGCGTGTCGATTACGAAAGTTTCTGATTTTGGTTTGTCGTTTTTAAAATCAAAAATTCCGTTTTCTTGCCAATGTTTTTGCCAGAATTTTTCGCGCGTTTTTGCGTCGTATTTGTAATCGCTAATTTTTTGTTTTTCGAAAGTAGGTTTTGTTTCTGTCATTTTTTTATTTAAAAAGAGAATTTTATCGGATGTTGGAAGATAGACCCCGTCATTCGACGGGGTGACATTTTTATTGGCATCACCTTTTGTTAGACCCCGTCATGCGACGGGATGACAATTTTTATATTGGCACCACCTTTTGTTAGACCCTGTCATGCGACGGGGACAATTTTTTATTGGCACCACCTTTTGTATATTGTCAGCCCGTCGCATGACGGGGTCTAATTACTCAATTTCAATCAAATCATTTAAGAATTTTCCGATTGAGTAAAAGTAAATTTTATTATTTAGCACCATTGGAGCGTGTGAAATTTTCGCGCCGATTTTGTAGGTTTTTTCAATTTCAACTAAAATCGGGTCAACAACCAAAAGATTGCCGCTAGATTCTGAAATTAACAATTTTCCACCAGCCATAACAACGCCGTTATAGAGAATTTTTGTTTGAGGTTTTTTGTCTTTTTTTAAATTTGGCAATTGCAAAATCCATTTTATGCCACCAGTTTTTTTGTGAATTGCGAGCAATTTATTGTCGTTATTTATCACGAATAAAAAGTCGTCAACAAGCCAAAAATCAACAATTCCAGCGATTTCTTTTTTCCATAAATAATTTCCATCTTTTGTTTTAATTGCCATCATCAAGCCACCATTTCCAATTGAGTAAATCACGTCATCTTTAACAAGCGGAGTTGCGTCAATATCGTTTAAATAAAAGTCAGAATTTATGGCTTTATTTAGATTTAAATTTTGCGACCAAATGCTTTCGCCAGTTTTTTTATCAATCGCGTAAATTTCTCCAGAAGAGTAAGAAACTATAACCAAATTTTTATATATTATTGGATCAGCAGCCCCAAAAACAGCGGTTGGTCTGAAGATTCCAGAATGAATCCATTGCAACTCGCCATCGCTTTGATTTAAGGCGTAAAGCTTATTGTCATTTGTTGCAACGTAAGTTAGATCGTCGCTTGAAACTGGAGTAGAAACTGGAATTGCCGCAATTTCTTTTTCCCATAAAATTTTGCCAGCAACATCGCTTATAGCCGCAATTTTATTGCTTCCAGCAATTGCAAAAATTTTGTTGTTAGAATATCCAATTTTTGGAGTTTGATAGTTTTTTAAATAGCGACGCGGAAAAACTCGAGTTTCCCATAATTTTTTATTCGCCTTAAGATCTTGAGAAACCAAAACTCCGCCGCTTGTTAAAACAAAGGCTTTGTCATCTTTAATTATTGGAGAAAAAACAAAGCGATCACTTTTGCTGCCTGAATAAAATGTCCATGTTTTTGAAGATTTATCGAAAGAAATTTTTTTTGACCAAGAGTTAATTGAAAAATTTTTCGAGAAATTTTCAATCTTCTGGTTTTGAAAACTAGCAGAAGATGTCCAAGAAGAGTTTTCTTGTGGTTTTGGAATGTTAATTTTTGTTTCTTTTAAAGTTGGATCAACAGCAAGATCTTCAATGACAAAAGCTGAAACTGCCTTAGTTTTGTCGTAGCTAGCTTCTTTTGAGCAAGAGGCAAGCAGAAGAGCTACGGCAAAAAAGTGTAGGCAATATTTTTTCATTTAGTTTTTTGTTTGTGGTTTTTCTACTTTTGAATCGTCAACAAGAACTCCGTCTGAATTTACAGTTTTTGGATTATAGCCCTTGGAAACCAAAATCTGCATTTCGTTTTTAACTCTTTCTTTTAAGTAATTTTGAGCTTCAGAGCTTTTTTCAATTAACTCTAAAATTTCATAAGATTTTTTGAGATCGCCTTTTTTCGCTTCAAAAAAAGATCTTTGTTCGGCAATGTGATATTTAAAAACTTTGTTAGAATTTTCTATTGCCTCAACTTTTTTTAGTAAGTCATCTTTTGTCATTTCGCTTTCGTCGGACATCCAATTTTTTACCAATAAAAACCCAGCGAGATCTTTAATGTATAAATCGCAGAATCTGCATTGGCTAATTTCGGTATAAATTTTGTTAGCTTCAGATCTGTTTCCTTCGTTGAAGTAAATTGCAGCCAATCTTAAAGATGCTAAAGATCTAACTCCGTTTGGAGCTGATTTTGCATCATAGATTTTTTGCAACTCTTTTTTGGCAGAATCTGCGTCACCAACTTGTTCGTAAAACAAAGCCTGATGGAAATATTCGGAATATTGCGCTTGGCGTGATTTTTTGATTGAGCTATAAGCCACAAAAACCAATGCCAAAACTAAAGCTAAAATTACGAGGCGACTTATAATTTTGCTGTTTTTAGAAAAGAAATTTGCCACGCTATCTCTTCTTGCTTGCTCTTTGACCTGATTAATTAAATTAGTTATTTCGTCTGACATAGTGATTGTTTGTTAATTATTAGAAATTTTTAAAATTATTTAATGATTTTTAGACAGCAGTCCAAAGTGTTTTTTAGAAGAAATGCAATGGTCATCGGCCCTACTCCACCAGGAACTGGAGTGATTGCAGAGGCGACGTTTTTAACGGCATCAAAATCAACATCTCCTACCAACTTGGTTTTACCATTTTCAGCGTCAACTCTATTAATGCCAATATCAATAATTATGGCATCTTTTTTTACCATATCCGCTTTGATTAAGTTTGGAACTCCGGCGGCAGAAAAAATAACATCAGCTTGCAAACATTCGGCTTTTAAATCTTTGGTTGAGCGATTGGCAATTGTCACCGTGCAACCTTCAATCATCAAAAGCCTTGCTAATGGTCGACCTACAATATTTGAAGAACCAACAACTAAAGTTTTTAATCCAGATAAATCAGATCCTTTGGCGGTTTTTAATAAATAAACGCAACCAAGTGGAGTGCATGGAACCAAGGCGCGATCATCGCCCTCAACATCGCCAACTGATAATTTTCCAACATTTATCACGTTAAATCCATCAACGTCTTTTCTGTAATCAATGGCGCGAATTACGTTGCGTGGATTTATGTGTTTTGGCAAAGGCAGTTGCACCAATATTCCGTGAATTTTTTTGTCTTCGTTCAATTCTTTTATCTTTAAAATCAATTCAGATTCTGAAATGTCTGACGCAAGTTTAAATTGAATTGAGTTCATGCCAACTGCATGCGCCGCTTTTTCTTTATTTCCAACATAAACTTCACTTGCGGGATCATTGCCAACAAGAATTACGGCAAGACTTGGCGTCACATGAAATTTGCTTTTAATTTCTTTAATTTGCTCAGAAATTTCTTGCCTCATTTGAGCTGCAATTTCTTTGCCGTTGATAATTTTTGCGGTCATTAATTTACTCCAATTTCTTTTAAAAATGCTTTATCTAAACTGTCTTGTTTGTGCTTGTCTTTAAAGCCTTGAGGCGTTCCGTGATAAACAATTTTAGCGTCATTTAACACGGCGATTGAGTCGCATATTTCGTCCATGTCAGATAAAATATGAGAGCTAAAAAACACTGTTTTGCCGCTTGCTTTGTAAGCCAAAAGTTCGCGCTTTAGAGCAATTCTTGCTTTAGGATCTAAGCCACTCATCGGTTCGTCTAAAATTATCAATTCTGCTTGCGATAAAAACACTGCCAAAAGCCCGAGTTTTTGCGTCATTCCTTTTGAATATTTTGTCACTTTTTGCTTTAAAACTTCAAAGCGCAAATCGAGATTATTACAAATTTCTTCTGCTTTTTTGGCGTCATATTTTCTGCCATAAAAATCTAAAACAAATTTGATGAATTCTACACCTTTTAAATGAGCTGAAGGCTGAAATTTTTCTGGCAAATAACAAAGTTTTTTGCGCGCTTGTGGCAAAGCGCGAGAAACTCCAAAAATTTCAACTTCGCCATTATCTTGATCAAGCAAATCAAGAATAATTTTAATTAAAGTGGTTTTCCCCATTCCGTTCAAACCAATAAAACCAAAGATTTCATTAGTTTTAACTTCAAAACCGACCTCGTTTAAAACTGGTCGAGTAAATGATTTAGAAATTTCAGAAACTTTTAAAGGGATCATTAATTTTTAACCATATTGTTGATTGCAAGCAGCGCAATTGAATATCCATCAATTCCTAACCCAGAAATTACCGCATCAACAACATCGCTTAAATATGAGTTTTGGCGAAATTCTTCGCGTTTAAAAATGTTAGAAATATGCAACTCAATTTTTGAACCTGAGAAAATTTCTAAAGCATCACGAATTGCAACTGAAGTGTGAGTGTAAGCTGCGGCGTTAATGATAATGCCGTCAAAATTATCAAGCGCTTCTTGAATTATACTAACCAACTCTCCTTCGCTATTTGATTGGCGAAGCTCAACTTCAAGATCAAGTTCTTTGGCAAGCCCCAAACAATCTTGTTCGATTTTTTCAAGTGAAGAATTTCCGTAAATTGATTTATCTCTTTTGTGCAAAATATTAATGTTTGGGCCGTTTAAAATCAGAATTCTGCTTTTCATAAATTTATTTTTTGGAAGATAATTCAATTTTAACGTAAGAGAAAATAGTCACCGGAATTGAAATTGCATAGACGATTCCAATAACTGCCAAGGTAAACCAAGGTTTTAGCAAAAGACCAATAATTATTGAACCAAGTATTAATAAGGTGATGTAAACGCTGTCGTTTTTAATAGGAATTTTTTTGATTGAAATTGTTGGAACTCGACTTGCCATAAGAACCGCTAAAGAAGCGGTATAACAAATTACTAAAATTTGATTAGAATAAAATCCGTCACCAAATTCATAAGTTAAAACCATTGGCAACATTGCCATTGCAGCTCCAACTGGGGCTGGAATTCCTTTAAAAAAATATTTTTCTAGAGTTGGATTTACCACTTCGCGAGATAAATCAACGTTAAAGCGCGCAAGCCTAACTGCGCCACAAACCGCAAAAAACAAAACCAACGCCCAATCTAAGCCGTAAATATCGCCATAAGAATTAACCCAAGCATAAATAACGAATCCGGGAGCAACTCCGAAATTTACGAAATCAACAAGAGAATCAAGTTGCGCGCCAAAATCAGAGCTAGAGTTTAAAAATCGGGCAAGCCTTCCGTCAACTCCGTCCATAAAACCAGCAAAAAGTAAGAATGCTGAAGCGACAGCAAAATTTCCGTTAGTGGCATATCTTATGGCTGTAAGTGCGATGCACAAGCTGGTTAAGGTGACTAAATTTGGAAGTAGCCTAAAAAGAGGGGTATATCCACCTTCAGAATTTCTAATCTGCTGAATGATTTTTTTTGGCATTTACAAGGAATTTTAATTGATTGAAGAAGATTTCAAAGTTGATTCTAACAAAAACGCCGCCTAATTTCACCGAGGCTCTTAAAAAATCAATCAAACTTTTCTTACTGACTCCTTTTAAAAATGACTCAAACCGATTCGACATTAAATCTCGCAAACGCTATTCGTTTTTTATCAATCGACGCCGTCGAAAGAGCCAACTCTGGCCATCCCGGAATGCCAATGGGAATGGCAGATGTCGCCACAGTTCTTTTTACGGAATTTTTAAAATTTGATGCAAAAAAACCAAATTGGCTAGATCGAGATCGTTTTGTTTTGTCGGCTGGTCACGGATCAATGTTGATTTATTCACTTCTTTATCTCACTGGTTATCAAGACGTTTCAATTGAAGATCTAAAAAACTTTCGCCAAATTCACGCTAAATGCGCTGGTCACCCTGAATTTGGTCATTTGGCAGGAATTGAAACCACAACTGGCCCTTTAGGTCAAGGTCTTGCAAATGCTGTTGGAATGGCTCTTGGTGAAAAAATTCTTGCGTCGCGCATTGGTGAAGAATTAATAAATCACAAAACCTACGTAATTGCTGGCGATGGCTGTTTGATGGAAGGAATTTCGCAAGAAGCAATTTCTGTCGCTGGACATTTAGGATTAAACAAATTGGTTTTGCTTTGGGACGACAATTCAATTTCAATTGATGGCGAAACTTCAATTGCCACTTCCGAAAACATGAAAATGCGTTTTGAAGCTTGCAACTGGAATGTTATTGAAATTGACGGTCATAATTTTCAACAAATCAGAGCCGCACTTAAAACTGCGCAAAATTCTGATAAACCAGTTATGATTGCTTGCAAAACCACAATTGGTTTTGGTTCGCCAAATAAAGCTGGAACTGAAAAATGTCATGGTTCGCCACTTGGTGCCGAAGAAGTTGCAAAAGTTCGCGCCGCTTTAAATTGGCAACATGCGGCTTTTGAAATTCCGCAAGATTTGCGCGAAAAATGGTTGGCGGCTGGAGTTAGATCTGAAAATATTAGAAAAAATTGGGAAGAAAAATTTTCTAAATTAGACCAAGCAAAATCAGCTGAACTAAAACGCATTTTAAACAAAGAGTTGCCAAAAGATTTTTCTCAAAAAATTGCTGCTTTCAAAGAAAAGATTTTTGCTGAAAAGCCAAATCACGCAACTCGCAAATCATCTCAAATAACTTTAGAATTTTTAACCGCAGAACTTTCAGAATTAATTGGCGGTTCTGCCGATTTAACTGGCTCAGTTTTAACCAAAACTTCGCACACTAAATCGATTTCAAAAAACGATTTTTCTGGTCGCTACATTCATTACGGCGTTCGCGAACATGCGATGGGCGCAATTATGAATGGATTGTCTTTGCACAGCAATTTTATTCCTTACGGTGGAACTTTCGCTGTGTTTTCTGACTATTTAAAACCAGCAATTCGCCTTTCTGCTTTAATGAAACAGCAAGTAATTTACATTCTAACTCATGATTCAATTGGTTTGGGCGAAGATGGTCCAACTCATCAGCCAATCGAACATTTGGCAATGCTGCGCGGAATTCCAAACTTAAATGTTTTCAGACCTGCCGACACCAGAGAAACAATTGAATGTTTTGAAATTGCCTTAAAAACCAAAGAAACTCCGTCAGCAATGGTTTTGAGTCGTCAAAATTTGCCATTTTTGCCAACCGAATTTAGCCAAGAAAATTCTTGCGAATTTGGAGCTTACACAATTTTAGAAAGCAAAAATCCGAAAGTTGTAATGCTTGCAACCGGTTCTGAAATTTCGGTTGCAATTGAAACTCACGAGAAATTAAAATCTAAAGGAATTGAATCGCGCGTTGTTTCCGTGCCATGTTCTGACATTTTTGCAAAACAATCCGAGGCTTACAAAAACAAAATTCTTGGCGATAAAAACATTCTAAAACTTGCCATTGAAGCTGGCATTTCTCAAGGCTGGCATCAAATTATCGGCTCTGACGGAATTTTTATTGGCATGAATGATTTTGGAGCTTCTGGTCAAGCTTGCGATTTATTCAAACATTTTAAAATCACTGCCGAAAACGCATGCGACCAAATTTTAAATAGATTAAAAAATTCATGAAAAAACATTCTTTACTTGCTATTTTTTCTATTTTTCTTGTTTGCAATTTTAGCGCCTCAGCACGAGAAACAAAAAACCTTACCAAGTTTGATTTCAACACTTTACCCATTGTTCAGAAAATTGAGAAACCAATAGAAAAAGCTGTAAAGCCTGTTGAGCCAACAAAACCTTTCGCAGCCATTTCTGAAGAAAAGTCAAAAGAAAATCTAAAAGTTACAAAAAACCAATTTTTGCTGCAGATTTCAGATAAAAAACCGCAAACTAAAGAGGCAAATGAAGAGAAGAAAATAAAAGATCAAAAAGATGTAAGGGTGGCAAAAGAATTAGGGTCAGAACCAATAAAGCCTGCTCCGCCAATCAAATCAGAAAATTCGCCGAAATCATCAAAAAATATAACTCAAGGGCATTACGTAGGAGCAAGCTATAATTATGTGGAGACGAGTTTTCATGATAATTTTACGTATAAGTTCAGCAAAGATCTTTATCAATTTAAACCATCCTCAAAAGATAACGGCTACGGTCTTGGACTAAGCTATAAATATGCCTTCAACTTCAATAAATTTTACGTCGCTCCAGGAATTTTATGGGAGAAATATTGGAACAAAGTTCAAGGAGACAATAAGGGACATGAAGAATTGTTCTCTGGCAGATATGGAGATATGAAGCAACTAGACTTAAGATATCGTTACGGCATCACCAGTGATTTTGGCTACGATTTCAACAAATTATTTTCTAGTTATTTAACGGTTGGCTATGTTGCTAATGGCTTTCAAGTAAAAGATGGCGCTGTCTATGATTATGGAGCGTACAACAGCAAATCAATAAATAAACTTGATGCAAACTTTCTATTCGGCGCCGGCTTTAATTTTAGATTAACCAATCAACTTTCTTTAAATTTAGAAGCCAATACTCAGAAATTTAAAGTTAGAACCCGTATTCCAACAATCATAAATGATCCATCCTACCCCGACAATCCAATTAATATCAGTGATTATCACCAAAACAACAGATTCTCCGGCCGAATAAACGTCTTTAAAATTGGTCTAATGTATAATTTTTAAGTCAAATTCAGCTCTTCGCATCTTAAATAAATTTCAACTAACCTTACTAAAAAAATGACCAAACCGTCCAACAACAAAAACACTTCCGGCTTATTTCAAACGGCATTTAACAATGTAACGGAGTTTCTTGGTCTTCAGCCAAATGAAGATAAATATAAGAACTTTTACGGAATCTCGGACGAACAAGAAGAGCCAGAAACCATCGACGATTTCCACGAACTTTTATCTCGATATCAATACAAAGCTGAAGACATCGATACCTTAACTCGAGATATCGAAAGAAATGCAGCAAATGGATATACAACATTGCGTATTCTTGAGGCTTCAGAAGATATGGATGACTTGATGGAAAAAATATCCTCTTTGAAAAATTCCGAACTTAGCGAAGGGCAAGAATTTGTGGTTGTTATTCCTTACAAAAACACAGAAGAGCAATGGACTTTAGTTCAAATTTCTTCCGAAAAAGATAATAAACTTAAAGTAACCACCTTCAATCCATGCAAAAATAAGGACAGAGCTTTTATAGAAGCAGAAAAAGAGGAGATTGAAGAATATTTATTAGATAACACCTCTTTCAAAGAAGTGACCTTTGAAGAATCAACAAAACCAAATTATCCAATAAAAAATCACAACTCCGGACCTCTTGTTATGGAGCTACTTGTAACTCTTGTTGATGGAGATTCGCCGAAAGAAAGATTAGAAAAATACGATCTACAAAACCTTGTTAAAGAATTAGCTGGCAACAATCAAACAAACGCCACTAAGCAAAATCTTAGAGGACAAGAAAAAACCGATAACCTCAATCTTCTGAATTCAAAAATCGCAGATGCAAAATTGCAGCAGTGGAACTTTTTATCGCAATATTTTGAGACAGTAAATTTAGACACCCCTTCGGAAGAAATTCGTTCGGCATCCAAAATCATCGAAGATTTCAATTCGACCGTAAAAGTTATTTCTAGCAACCAAGCCCTTAATGAAAAAGGTAGTTTGCTGTTACTTTGGGGTAAATTATCACAAGCATTACAACAAACATTGAATGATTCCATTTCGTATAATTCCTATTGGTCTAGTCTTGGAGCGCGTGGGTCACAAAATGAAAAAAACTTTCAAAGAAGAAGAGCTCAGTTTATTTCTAGAAGACCAACCCAATATCCAACTCAAAAACCAAATCCAACCACGGTTCCTACAGTAATATCAACAACTTCTAGTCCAAGCCAACAACCAAGTCTTCAAACTCCCGCACCAACTGTTACTTATCCAGACCCAACTTCTGAACCAAGCGGGCAACCAAGTCTTCAAACTCCCGCACCAACTGATAAATCGAATTCACCTTCGCTAGCTCAGACTGCGGCTCCTAGTCAAGAAACTAATATCCCGACTATAACAACTATCAATCCGACGACTAATCAACCGTCACCTCCGTCTTCTCAGATAATTGTTAATACAAATTCACCGACTAATCTTAACACGAACTCTTCTTCTCCATCTTCTGTTCCAAGTGAATCAGACAGTCAAACTCTTCCACCAACTTTTACACCAACTATCAAAGTAATTGGCGCACCAAGCTTTAAACCAACTTTTAATCGATCAACTTCATCCCCAACAATTAGGTTAACTGATGATAAATTTCCAACTAGTTTACCATCGAGTTTAACTGGAAACCCAACTGGAAATCCATCGAGAAAACCTTCTTCATCTAGACCAAGTCTTAGACCTTCTTTAGAAACAATAACCGAGTCTCCAACTCGAGAAAGCGCGCCTGTAAACGGAACGGACTCTAATTCTCCATCTTCTGCACCAACTGTTAAAACTCCTGCACCAAGTGTTAATCAAAACCAAACCTTTCCACCATCACAGCAACCTTCTCCTCTCGAAGAAATAACTGATTTTCCAACTTCTTATCCAACTTTTTATCCAAGCGGATCAAGCCCTGCACCAGTTCAAAATATAACTACAAACAGAACTGACACAAATAGCTCAGAAACTAATTCAACTTTTGCTCCAACATCAGCTCCAACAATCTTAAAGCCAGTTTCTCCGCTAGGTCTAGCAACTCCTCAGGATGATGCGGTTTTACCAAATGTAGTTGTGGCAACTGGTGTTGGTGCAGGAATTTCAGCTGTTGCGATCGGAGAAGGTTTTGCAGGATTGGGATTGGGAGGAATATCTATTGCCAGCGGATTAGCAATGGCGGGTGCCTCAACTCTCCCTCCTTTGGCAATTTCATATTTTATTGGGAAGTCTGTATTTGAGGCGATATATAATGGCGATATAGGCGCGAATAATGAGCGTCGTCTATTTCAGATAGATGATTTTAATTCACACCCCACATCTTCAGAAGAAATTAATGCCTA
>CAYVKI010000023.1:0-9113 GCA_964452075.1 uncultured Rhizobium sp. | reverse complement strand
ATACTACAACAGAGTAAATGATGAAATTAATGCCTATAAACTAGAAGAATGAGATCTCGTTGTCGCATTGGTTAATCTTGGTGACGGAAGCTTAATTAAGGGTTTAAATGTCACTCAGGAGGTTTTTCTTAAAAAAGAATCCACCGCTGATGATATTGAAGTTGAAGAAGGCGATTTAGAAAACAAAGAGAAATTAGAGTTGTTTAAAAATGTTTTAGATGCCGCATCTAAGTTAGGAGAAGGAAGTGCGCAAAACGGGTTCTACACTTTTGCCAGCAACTCTTTTGCAAATAGCGCCAAAGAGCAACCAAGCAATTCATCTGGCAATGCAAAAGGTGGGGATAATTTTGCCTTTGCCGTATCAGCGGCAATTGCTGCAGCTGCAACGACTTTAATTGCTACAACCCACAGCATGAGAAAAAGAAGGCGTCAAACTCCAGAAGGAGCAGCCAAACTGATAGAAGGTTATGCTAAAGAAAGAATGGAAGAAATTAAGAATTATTTCGAGGTGGCAGATGATATTTTAATTGCAAGTATTGCGGAAAGAAAGGCTCGAGAAGGGATTCGTTTTGAAGAAAGTCAGGACATTGACAATTTTCTTAGCAAAGAACCAAACTCCTCTGATACAAGCCAAACTGGTAGCGTTTCTAAGGATAAAGCATATATTGAAAGAATAATCGCGCTAGGCATTAAAAACGAAGATGAAATTAAAGAAATCTTTAAAGCAGTCTTTGATTATTTACGCAAAGAAGATGGTAGTAAAGAAGATGATAGTATTGATCAAATAAAATTAAATTTACCAACATTAGAAATTATAAAAAACTCTCTAAAGAGAGAAATGTTAAATGATGATTTTATAAAATTAGTTTTGTCCGAAAAAGAACTATCGACAACAGAAGAAAAATTGGATTTTTATAAGGCAGTTTCTTTGATAGATGCGTTGCTAACTGGTCCAAAATATTTAACATCAAGTAAAAAATTTAATTATAAAAAATTCTGTGATCAAATGCCTCGTGCATTAGAAGAGTTGGTCGAATATGCTGCTGGCATTCCTTATGGAGCCGTTGCTGGAACTGTGGGAATGGTTAGAAAGCTTTTGTCTGAAGAACGTGGTGGTTTTAAAGAAGACGATTTTGCAAAAAATTACAAAAATATTTCCAACCAAAAGCAAGATTTGGCAGAAACTTTGAGAAAAGTGTTGGGATATAATCACATTATTGTTGCTAATGAAATATTAACCGGAGTGGAGGGGTGGAAAAACAAGGAGATTCTTAAAAAAGCTTTTGAACAAATTCTTATAAATGAAAGAGAAGATTTGAATTCAATAGACTCTACTCGATTTAATGAATCAAAGTTGGGAGTTACCGGAGAAGAAGTTTTAAAAACGCCCACGAATTATGATCAAATAAGTGTTAGCATCAATTTATCGAATGAGGGATCTATTGATGATGATGATAAGTTTCAAGCTATCAGAGGCTTTAGAAAAGAACATTCAAGAGATGATGATTCAATTTCTAGTATTTCTAGTAATACTGAATTTTTTCAGAATACTGATTCGAGAGATGGCGAAAATAAGGGAGATGAAAAACCTAGCTCTTCTGAGCATGAAGAGACTTTACCTATGGAAATAAATCTTAATCAGAATACTGATTCGATAAATAAGGAAAGTTGTGACCCTATTAAATCAGCATCCAAGCTTAATGAAGCTCTTAGACCTTCTGATTTAGCTAAATTCTTTACTATCAATAGAGATGATGTTTTTTCTTCTCATAAAAAACATACTCCCTCACCAAGCATAGTGCCATATGATGGCAATATAATAAGTTTGAATGATTTTTCTCATTCAGCAGAAAGGATTTAAGAAATATGAAACCAGCAAGCGAAATTAAAACCCTGCCCAACTTTTAAGGTTTTAGCGAAAAACCTGATTCGTGATAAAATGCCTAAGCAAACGAAACAAAATCTTTCATCACGGTTTTGTTGCCGGTTTTTTCGAAAGCGATTTCTAGCTTGTTTCCATCGGCGCTCACAACTTTTCCGTAGCCGAATTTTTGGTGAAAAACTCTTTTGCCAGAAATTCCGTCTTCCATTTTTGCGGCTGGTGAAATTGGTTTTTTCATTGGTTGCGACGCCGAATATCCGCCAGAATAAAAGCCTAATTGAGTTGTTTTTTGAGTTGTTTTTGGCGAGTTAGAAAATCCAGAATAAGAAGATTTTGGCTGAAAGCCAGAATCTGACCTTCTAACATAAGCAAAATCTGCGCCCGAAAAAACTTCTTCTGCATTAATGTCTTCCAGCGGCAATTCTTTTAAAAAGCGTGATGGCATTTGCATTTGAAAATCACCAAAAACAAAGCGGCTTTTGGCGTGGCTTAAAATCAATTCTTTTTTAGCGCGAGTAATTGCCACATACATCAATCGACGCTCTTCTTCAACGCCGTTGCGCTCTTCAATTGATTTTCCGCTTGGAAATAAACCGTCTTCTAATCCAGGAACAAAAACCAAATCAAATTCCAAACCTTTCGCGCCGTGAACCGTCATGATTGTGATTGCTTCAACTAAATTTTTATCTTCGCGCGCTTCAATTAAAGAAACATATTCCAAAAATTCAGTCATGTTTGAAAAGTCAGCAAGGCTGCTAATAAATTCTTCAATATTTTCTAAACGACCTTGCGACTCTAGCGTGTTTTCGCTTTTCCACATTGAAATATAACCAACTTCGGTAAGTAATGTTTTTGCCATTTCGCCCAAAGTTGCCGTGCCAATTTTGGCGTTGGTTTTTTCAATTTGTTCAATCAGAAGCTTCAAGGCGTCGCGCGCTTTTCCTTTCAAAGAATTTTCTGTCAGCGACTTCTTAATTGCTGCAAAAAATGAAATTCCTTCTTGTTTTGCTTTTTCGTAAAGAGCGGTAATTGCAACGTCTCCCGCGCCGCGTTTTGGAACATTAATGATTCGCGACAAAGCCAAATCGTCATTGGTGTTGGCGCAAATTCTAAGGTAAGCGATTGCGTCACGAATTTCTAAACGCTCGTAAAACTTCATTCCGCCAATAACTTTGTAAGGAATTGAGTGTTGAATAAAAGCTTCTTCAAAAGCGCGAGTTTGATAGCCCGCGCGCACCAAAACCGCAATTTGTGAGGCTTTAAATTTTTGCGCCGCAACGTTGGTTTTTGACATTTGAGCAATAGTTCGTGCTTCGGTTCTGTCGTCTGCAAAAGTTAAAACTTTTACTTTTTCGCCCTCGCCCGCTTCGGTCCAAAGCGTTTTGCCGTGACGTTCTTTATTGTTAGAAATCACTGAATCTGCCGCTTTTAAAATGCGTGAAGTTGAGCGATAATTTTGCTCTAAGCGAATAACTTTCGCGCCTTTAAACTCTTTTTCAAAACGCAAAATATTGGCAATATTTGCGCCGCGCCAACTGTAAATTGATTGGTCGTCATCGCCCACGCAGCAAATGTTTTTGTGAGCGTCCGCCAAACGCAAAAGCCACTGATATTGCACGTTGTTGGTGTCTTGATATTCATCAACCAGCAAATAGCGGAATCTGTCTTGGTAATAAGCCAAAACTTCTGGAGCCTTGGCAAATAAGGTTAAATTGTGGGTTAGCAAATCGCCAAAATCTGTGGCATTCATTGCTTTAAGACGTGATTGATACATTGCGTAAACATCTTGCAACTTGGGCAACGAAACCTCAAAGCCAACAGAATCAATGCTTTGTGCCGTCACGCCTCTGTCTTTTAAGCGCGAAATTCGGTTTAAATAAGCTTTGGTCGTCGTCGTCAATAATTGTGAAATCAGAAGTTAGTCCAACAGCTTCTGGGTGACGCCTTAAAATGCGCGCTGCAACTGAGTGAAAAGTTCCAACCCAAATATTGTTTACTTGGTCGCCAATTGCTTCGCCAATTCTTTTTTTCATTTCTGCCGCCGCTTTATTGGTAAAAGTGACCGCTAAAATTTGTTGAGGCGACGCTTTGAAGCTGTTTACAATGTGAATAATTCTGGTGGTTAAAACTTTGGTTTTTCCGGTTCCCGCTCCCGCTAAAACCAGAACTGGACCTTCGGTGTGTTCAACTGCTTCGCGTTGTGGGGAATTTAGGTTGTTTAATGGCATTGTTTAAAATTAAAAAAGTCTGAAAAATCATTCCGTTGGTCGAGCTTGTCGATACCTTTTTGAGTTGCGCTCTAGAGGTCTCGACAAGTTCGACCAACGAAACAGAAAGTAGATTAAAATCTTTCTGGGTGAAACTCTTGAATTGGTCGGGCGTTAGATTTAACAAAGATCATTAGCTTAATAATTTGGTTCATTTGTTCTTTAGAAACTTCGATTGGAGTTTTTGAAATGTACCATTTTACACCTTCTTTGCAAGGCGGAATTGTAAAAGATCCGTCGTAAAAAAACAGCTCTTCGTTTTTATTAATTATTTTTGACAGATTGATTTTTTCTTCTTTTTTTTCGCTCAAAAGCAGTTCTAAAAATTGCTCAAATTCTGAATTTTTTTTACCAATTTCTAAAAATTTTGTCACCACCAACCATTGTTCGTCTTCGCTTTTGTGATAAATTTGCAATTCTAACGAATGCGCTTCTCCTTTAATTAAATGTTCGCTTGGATGATGAAATTCTAAATGACGAATGAAATATTTTTTCTTGCCGCGCAAAAGAAATTCTCTGCTTAAAAATTCGATTTGCATCACGTGATTTACGCGCTTTTTTGTCACTTCTGAGTTGCCATAAAAGAACTGCAATTCGTCTTTTTTAAACTCGCCAGTAACGTTTATTGGTGATTGGTTGTAGCCGATTTTGCAAAACTTAAATTCTTCTTTTAAATTTCCCCAATTTTTTGCACCTGTTTTTCCGCTGTAATTCCAGTTTCTAGCGCAAGAAGCGGTGAAGATAATTAGAATAATTGAGAAAAAGAATCTGATCATTTTTGTTTAATTTTTTTGGTTTAAATTTTAATAGATTGTCGCAAATCAAAGATTTAAAGATGCAAAAATTATTTATCGCGCTGTCGCGCAAATCAAGTTTTTCCTGGATATACTTGGAGTAAGTTTATCAAAAAATAAGCAAAATATCATGAATGACATAACTTTAATTCTTTCTCTAACGAGCCTTGGTTTTTTTGGCGGATTTAGTCATTGCGTTGGAATGTGCGGTCCATTTGTTTTAATGCAAGTTGGAAATCGCTTGAAAGAAACGCCGCTAAAAAACTTTTCTGAAATGCAGCGTTTAAAAAATCTTGCACTTCTTCCTTACCACTTTGGGCGAATTTCTACTTATTCTTTCATTGGTTTTTGCTGCTCATTTATCACTAAAAATATTCAAGATTTTGTTGGTTTTAAAATTTTTTCCGCTTTGTTTTTGCTTATTGGAGTAATTGCTTTTTTAAATTTGCTTTTAAACAATCAGTTGAAAATTGCGGACAAAATTCAATTGCGCTTTAAATCGAATTTTTTAAAAAAACTTTCATCTCTTTTTTCAAAGAAAATTTCTACTTTGTTTCAAAATCCTCATGGATTAAAAGGATATTTACTCGGATTAATTCTTGGTTTTATTCCTTGCGGCCTGTTATATTCAGCGTTTTTAATTTCGGGCAGCTTTTCTAATCCAGTTTTTGCAGCATTGGGTATGATTTTTTTTGGAATCGGCACATTTCCATCTCTTTTTCTTACATCTTGGGGTGGTCATGTTTTAACAAAACTTCCTGAATTTAGGCTTATTTCTAAAATGGTGATTTTACTAAACATCGTCACTTTGTCGCTAATGATCGCAAAATTAATTAATAACTAAAACCATGTCTTCTGCTCACGCTTTGCAATCTCAACCAAAATATAATTACGACATTCTCAAATTATTCACCATTGCCACAACGTTTTGGGGAATTGTTGGATTTTCTGTTGGCGTTTTAATCGCCTTTCAATTGGCTTTTCCAATTCTAAATCTTGGTTTGGAGTGGACGAGTTTTGGTCGCTTGCGCCCTTTGCACACTTCGGCAGTAATTTTTGCTTTTGGCGGCAACGCTCTTTTTGCAACCAGCTTTTTCGTTGTTCAACGCACTTCGCAAGCAAGGCTTTGGGGAAGCGACAACTTGCACAAATTTATTTTCTGGGGCTATCAACTTTTTATTGTGATGGCAGCTTTTGGCTATATTAACGGAGTCACTCAAGCCAAAGAATATGCCGAGCCAGAATGGTATGCCGATTTGTGGCTTACCATCATTTGGGTTTGCTATTTTTTGGTTTATGTTATGACTCTAAAAAACCGCAAAGAACCTCATATCTACGTTGCAAATTGGTTTTTCCTCGGGTTTATCGTCACCGTTGCCATTCTTCATATTGTTAACAACTTATCAATTCCTTTGCGCCTTGATGGAACTGCAAGCTATCCAATTTTTGGCGGCGTGCAAAGTGCAATGATTCAATGGTGGTATGGTCACAATGCGGTTGGATTTTTCCTAACCGCTGGCTTCATTGGCATGATGTATTATTTCGTACCAAAACGCGCCGATCGACCAGTTTATTCATATCGTCTTTCAATTCTGCACTTTTGGTCTTTGATTTTTATCTATATTTGGGCTGGTCCTCACCACTTGCACTACACTTCTCTTCCTGATTGGGTTCAAACTTTAGGTATGACTTTCTCAATCATGCTTTGGATGCCATCTTGGGGCGGAATGATTAATGGCATCATGACTCTTTCTGGAGCTTGGGATAAATTACGCACCGATCCAGTTTTACGCTTTCTAATTACCGCCGTTGCTTTTTACGGTATGAGTACTTTTGAAGGTCCGTTAATGGCAATCAAAACTGTAAATGCTTTGTCACATTACACCGATTGGACAATTGGTCACGTTCACTCTGGAGCTTTGGGTTGGGTTGCTTTAATTAGCTTTGGTTCGCTTTATCACATGGTGCCAATTTTGTGGGGCAAAAAAAATCTTTATTCAATGAAGTTAGTTTCAACTCACTTCTGGCTCGCAACTATTGGCATCACCCTTTACATAACCGCCATGTGGATTTCTGGAATTGCGCAAGGTTTAATGTGGCGTTCTTACGACGAAATGGGCTTCTTGCAATATTCTTTCGTTGAAACCCTAAAAGTTTTGCATCCGCTTTATTTCACTCGCGCTCTTGGTGGTGTTTTCTTCCTTGTTGGTGCTTGCTTAATGGCTTACAATTTTTATAAAACAATTCGCTCTAAAAATGCTTAAACATCACAGTAAAATTGAACGTAACTCAATTCTCCTTCTAATTTTAACCGTAATTCTGGTTTCAATTGGAGGATTAGTTGAAATCGCCCCACTTTTTCGCATGGAAACCACCATTGAAAAAGTTGAGGGAATGCGCCCTTACACTCCCCTAGAGTTAGCTGGAGCCAAAATTTATAAACGCGAAGGTTGCTATGGTTGCCACTCGCAACAAGTTCGTGTTTTACGCGATGAAGTTGAGCGTTATGGTCACTATTCTTTAGCCGCAGAAAGCATGTATGATTTTCCATTTCAATGGGGCTCAAAACGTACTGGCCCTGATTTAGCAAGACTTGGTGGTAAATATTCTAACGAATGGCACGTGCGCCACTTGATTAATCCGCGCGATGTGGTTCCTGAATCTATCATGCCAGGATACAGCTTTTTAATTGAGCGTAATGCAGAAATTTCTGCGATTGCAACTGACATGGAAGTTTTGCGTAAACTTGGAGTTCCTTATAGCGATGAAATGATTCAAAACGCCACGTCTGATGCAGTTTTGCAAGCTTCTAAAGACCGCGAAACTGAAGGTTTGCAAAAACGCTACGGTGGAAAAGTTAACGTTAATGATTTTGACGGTAATGCTTACAGAGTTTCTGAAATGGACGCTTTGATTGCTTATTTACAAGTTCTTGGAACTTTCGTTGATTTTGCCAAATTCGAAAAACACGACACTAAAAAATAATGACTGAATTCATTCGTTACGCACCAACAATCGCGACAATTTTCTTCTTCTTAGTTTTTTGCTACGTGATTTATTTCTCTTTCAAAAAAAGTAATCAGAAAAAATTCGAAAAATTTTCAAAAATTCCTTTAAACGACCATGATTAAAAAAGACGACAAATCTCAAGAACAATCCCCAAAAACCACTGGACACGAATGGGATGGAATTTCTGAATATAACATTCCAGCTCCGCGCTGGTGGTTAATTGTTTGGATTATTTGCATAATTTGGTCAGTAATTTATTGGTTTTTTTATCCAACATGGCCAACTTCGGGCGGCAATAGCAAAGGTTCTCTGAATTGGACTCAGCAATCACAATTAGCAGAATCTCAAAAAGAAATTGATGCGCGTCGTGATGTGTTTTTAGAAAAAATTTCAAAAACTGATTTCTCCGAAATTCAAAAAAATCCTGAATTAATGGAATTTGCGCTTAATGGTGGTCGCGCTGCTTTTAAAGAAAACTGCGCTGCTTGCCACGGAACTGGAGCGCAAGGCGCAAAAGGTTATCCAAACCTCAATGATGACGATTGGTTATGGGGCGGAAAAGTCACCGACATTTATCAAACTCTTCAATTTGGTATAAGGTCTTCTCATGACAAAACTCGTTTTAGTCAAATGCCTTCTTTTGGAATTGACAAGGTTTTGAAAAAAGACGAAATCGAAGCAGTTGCAGAATATGTTTTGTCTCTTTCAGACAAATCAATCTCAAATGAAAAAGGTGCGGCAATTTTTAAAGCTAATTGTGTTGCTTGTCATGGCGCAAACGGCAAAGGCGATAGAGCGGTTGGCGCTCCGAATTTAACTGATGCGATTTGGCTTTACGGCAATAAAAAAGAAGATATCGAATTTGCTGTCACTTACGCCAGAGCTGGAGTTATGCCTTATTGGATTGGTCGTTTAGATGACACGACAATAAAACAATTAGCACTTTATGTTCACTCGCTTGGTGGCGGAGAGTAAAAAGTTATTGGTTAAAAATTATTAAGATGACGTGGCTCACCCTCACCCCAACCCTCTCTCAATCAAGGGAGAGGGAGCTAGTGCGATTTCGGTTTATACCAAACTACAAATCTATACTCCCACTCTTTTTCTTTGTCACCCCGTCTTCATGACGGGGTCTAGCGGGATTCTTTTCCAGACCCCGTC
>CAYVKI010000022.1:0-20661 GCA_964452075.1 uncultured Rhizobium sp. | reverse complement strand
ACACTTCGGTTGTAAAATCTTTGAAGCAGCTCGAAAAAATCACCGAAAAAGTTTTGGACGCCGGAAAATTTCCATTAATTTTAGGTGGCGAGCATTCAATAACTGCGGGATCAATTCGTCCTTTCGTAAAAAAATATCCAGATTTAGCAATTTTGCATTTTGACGCTCACGCCGATTTGCGCGATGGTTTTGATGGCGAACATTATTCTCACGCCGCAGCGCTTCGTCGCGTTATGGATCACCCAATTTCAACTTTGATTTCTTGCGGAATTCGCAATATTTCTGCCAGCGAAATTCCTTATCTAGAAGCGAATCGTCATCGCATTACAATTCACTTTGGCAAAGATCGCAGAAATTGGGATGCTAAAAAAATTGTTGCTGCGCTTAAGGGTCGTCCAGTGTTTTTAACTTTTGATCTTGATGGTTTTGATTCAAGTTTAATGCAGGCAACTGGAACTCCCGAACCGGGAGGAGTTATGTGGGAAGACGCGCTCGACATTATCCGCGAAGCCAGCAAAATTTGTAATATTGTTGGTGCGGATGTTGTGGAATTAGCGCCGGTAAAAGCGTTGCATTCCTGCGATTTTCTTTCGGCAAAATTGTGCTACAAAATTTTGAATTATGCTTTTTTGAATAGCAAAAAATGAACAAAAAATCTGACCAGAAATTCATAATTGATGGAGTTGAAATTAAGCGCGGAGAAACAACGCGCATTAATATCGACATGGGCAGTATTTACGATTTTACCGATGTTAAAATGCCGGTCGAAGTAATTCGCGGCAAAGAAGATGGGCCAACACTTTTTATTTCTTCAACAATTCACGGTGATGAAATTAATGGCATTGAAATAATTAGACGATTGCTCGCTTCGCGCGCTTTAAAAAAAATTCACGGAACTCTGATTATTATTCCAATTGTAAATATTTTTGGGTTTAACGACCGCACTCGCTATTTGCCAGATCGCCGAGATTTAAATCGTTGTTTTCCGGGTTTGAAAAATGGCTCGCTCACGTCGCAATTGGCTTATAAATTTATGCAAGAAATTGCTCTGAAGTCCGACTTTGGTATCGATTTGCACACTGGCGCGTTTCACAGATTTAATTATCCGCAAATTCGCGCCAATATTTCTGATCCGCGCACTTTTGATTTAGCGAAATCCTTCGGAGCTCCTGTAATTATTGGCTCAAATCTGCGCGATGGATCTTTGCGCGAATCGGTTTCGCAAGCAAATATTCCAATGATTTTATTTGAAGTTGGCGAAGCTTTGCGTTTTGACGAAGCGGGAATTGAAGTTGGTGTGAATGGCATTTTGAATGTGATGCAAGAAATCAAAATGATCAAATTCGCAAAACCAAGAAAGTTAAGAAAAGAAATTTTTATTGCGCGTTCGAGTTCTTGGGTAAGGGCGCCAAGAAGCGGAGTTCATATTCCTAAGCAGAAATTGGGAAAGTTGGTAAAAAAAGGTGACGTTTTAGGAGAAATTTCCAATCCTTTTGGTGATCACAGAACTTTAATAAAAGCGCAACAATCTGGCAAAATAATAGGCATTTCAATGTTGCCTTTGGCGAACAAAGGCGATGCTTTATTTCATATTGCAAGCCATGACCCATATATAGAAATTCCTTTCAATGGTCAGATAATAGAAGATTTAAGCAATAACGATCCTGTTAATTCCAGATATCCAAAACACGATTTTTAACTTGAACATAAAATTGCCGAGTTGCTTTTTATTTTTTTGGTCAGTAGGTTGCACAGCCTCTGATTTAAGATGTCTTTCGACTTTCTTCATTATAAAATTTTCCAGATTCAATAAGGTTTTTCATGCCAAGAGTTTCAGTTATTGCAAAAAACTATGCTAAAGCTCTTTTTGTAGCGGCCAAAAAAGGCAATGTCGTTGACAAAATTGCTGCAGAATTAGATGTTTTTAAACAAAATTTTAGTACTAGTTTCGCTCAAGAATTAAAAAATCCAGTGATTGCCAAAGGTGATTTGGTAAAAATCATTGAAGATGTAACAAAGAAATTTGCTCTTGGTCCTCTGACCTCGAATTTCTTTGCTTCAATTGTTCGCAACAGAAGATTAAACCTCTTCCCAGAAATTTACGAAGAATTTTCTCGCATCGTAAAATTGCAAAAAAACATCTTAGAAGTAGAGGTAATAACTGCTTCTAAAACAAACCAAGATCAATTAGAAAAAATCAAAACTCTGATTGAAAAAAAATATCCGACCAAAAAAGTTGCTCTAAAAGAAATCGTGAATGAATCAATTCTCGGTGGCTTTCAGGTCAAAATCGGTTCTGAAGTTATTGACGCTAGTTTAAAAAATAAGCTTGCATCAATAGGTAAAGAGTGCCTCGCGGCCGCTAATTAGTCTTAATAATTAACAAATAAAAACATGGAATTTAAAGTCGAAGAATTTTCCAATATTCTGCAAAAAACCATTGAGAACTTCCAAAGCTCTGCAGAGCTTTCAGAAGTTGGACAAGTAATTAAAGTTGGTGATGGAATCGCTAAAGTTTATGGCCTTGATAATGTTCAAGCTGGAGAATTAGTTGAGTTTGAGTCTGGCGTTAAAGGCATGGCCCTTAACCTTGAATCAGACAATGTTGGTATCGTAATTTTTGGCGATTCACAAACTATTAAAGAAGGTTCAAGCGTTAAAAGAACTGGCAAAATCGTTGAAGTTCCAGTTGGAAAAGCTTTGCTTGGACGTGTTGTTGATGCTTTAGGCAATCCAATCGACGGAAAAGGCGCTTTAGAAAATGTTGAAATGCGTCGCGTTGAAATTAAAGCTCCAGGAATTATTGCCCGCCAATCAGTTGGTGAGCCAATGCAAACTGGAATTAAAGCAATCGACAGCTTAATTCCAATCGGTCGTGGTCAACGCGAATTAATCATCGGCGATCGTCAAACTGGTAAAACAGCTATTGTTCTTGATACATTCATCAATCAAGCCAAAGCCCACGAAGAAGGCGACGAAAAGAAAAAACTTTACTGTATCTACGTTGCAATTGGTCAAAAACGCTCAACCGTAGCTCAAATCGTTAAAACTTTAGAAGATGCTGGTGCAATGAAATATTCGGTTGTGGTTTCTGCAACTGCTTCAGAAGCTGCTGCGCTACAATTCTTTGCTCCATATACTGGTTGCACAATTGGCGAATTCTTCCGCGACAACGGAATGCACGCTTTAGTTGCTTATGACGATCTAAGTAAACACGCGGTTTCTTACCGCGAAATGTCGCTTCTACTTCGCCGCCCACCAGGACGCGAAGCTTACCCTGGAGACGTTTTCTACGTTCATTCACGTTTGCTTGAACGTGCTGCCAAAATGTCAGATGAAATGGGTGGTGGTTCTTTAACCGCGCTTCCAATCATTGAAACTCAGGCTGGCGACGTTTCTGCTTACATTCCAACCAACGTAATTTCAATTACTGACGGACAAATTTTCTTAGAAACCGAACTTTTCTACAAAGGTATTAAACCAGCGGTTAACGTTGGTTTGTCAGTGTCTCGCGTAGGTTCCGCAGCTCAAACTAAAGCGATGAAACAAGTTGCCGGAAGTATCAAGTTAGACTTGGCACAATTTCGCGAACTTGAAGCTTTTGCTCAATTTGGCTCTGACCTTGACGCAGCAACTCAAAAATTGCTTGATAAAGGTCGTAAATTAACCGAATTGTTGAAACAAAATCAATATTCTCCAATGGGCTTTGAAGAGCAAGTTGCTTCAATTTACGTTGGCGTGAAAGGCTATCTAGATCGAGTTCCTGCTAATGATGTTGTTAAATTTGAGAAAGAATTTTTACGCAAATTGCATAATTCTTACCCAGAAATTTTGTCTTCAATCAAGCAAGAGCAAAAAATTAACGATAGCAACGAATTAGCATTGAAAAAAGCGATTGAAGACTTCCTTCAAGTTTTCCTAAATCATGGTAAGAACTAAGTTTCATGGCGAATCTAAAAACTCTTAAAACCAGAATTAAGTCGGTTAAATCGACGCAAAAAATGACCAAAGCCATGAAAATGGTTGCGGCATCGCGTTTGAAAAAAGCTAAGCAACAGGTGGAAGCATCGCGTCCTTATGCCGACAAAATTCAAGAAATGATCGAAAGCTTGGCTTCTAACATTTCGGTTCGTGGAAATTTTAATGAAAAGTTCCCGCTTTTGACCGGAAAAGGAAAAAGCCAAACTCATTTAGTTGTTGTGTTTTCTTCTGATCGCGGTCTTTGCGGCGGATTGAACAGCGCGACAGTAAAAATGACCAAGCTTCACATTAATAGCTTAATTTCCCAAGGTCGTGACGTAAAAATTTATTGCGTTGGAAGAAAAGCTTATGAGCAATTAAAAATGGCTTATGGAGATAAAATCATTGATCATTCTTTTGGTGTTTTTAAGGGTTTAATTGACTATAAAACCGCTCAAGATTTGGCGGAAAAGCTAGTTGAATTATTTGCCCAAGACCAATTCGACGTTTGCGAAGTGATTTACAGCAAATTCAAATCCGCCATTGCTCAAGAGCAAATTCTAAAACAAATTATTCCAGCCCGCATCATGGTTAAAGAAGTTCAAAATGAGTCTCCACTTAATTATGAGCCGGGTGAAGAAGTTGTTTTGTCAGATCTTTTGCCAAAAAATCTTGCAATGCAGATTTATAACGAACTTCTAGAAAACTCTGCTTCAGAGCAAGGGGCTAGAATGGCGGCAATGGAAGCGGCAAGCAATAACGCTGGAAAAATGATTAAGAATTTGACCTTGGTTTATAACAGAACTCGTCAATCCAACATTACCAAAGAGCTTATCGACATCATCTCTGGTGCTAACGTTGCCTAAGCTACAAGCCTAAAAATGCAAAATCTATCTGACCAAAACCTTTGGCTTAATATTGATAAGCCAATTGGCATTTCTTCAGCTAGAGCAGTTGCCATTGTGAAGCGAATGACTGGTGCTAAAAAAGTTGGACATGGCGGAACATTAGATCCATTCGCATCAGGAATTTTGCCGATTGCCTTAAATAAAGCGACCAAGACCAGCGAAGCACTGATGAGCGCGCGCAAAAAATATTCTTTTCAGATTGCTTGGGGTGAGTTTAGAGATACTGATGATGTCGAAGGTAAGATTATCGAAACTAGTCCGAATCGTCCAACGAATGCCGAAATAATTTCCGCAATTTGTTTTTTTGTCGGCAAAATTAAACAGGCGCCATCAAGATTTTCAGCAATTAAAATTAACGGAAAAAGAGCTTATGAGCTAGCTCGCAAAGATGTTGAATTTGAAGTTCCTCAGCGCGAAGTAGAAATTCTTTCAATGAAGTTTTTGTCAAATTCTGCAGAATTTGGAGAGTTTGAAATTGAATGCTCTAAAGGAACTTATGTTCGCTCTTTAGCCAGAGATCTTTGCAAGAAATTAGGAGTTTGTGGATATGTTTCTGAGTTAACAAGGTTACAGGTTGGCAAATTTGTCTATCAAAAAAGAATTTCTCTTGACGCTTTAAAAAGCTTCACTACTTATGGCGGTCGTTTTTCGGATGGCTCGCTGCTATCGCTGCAGGATGTCAAGTTGGATGATCTAAATTAAAGTTCTTCTTTAAATCTGATAAAAATTTGTTTTCCTAAAAGTCTCGCTTAAATCTCTTAAGGTTTAGGCTTAATTTAACATTTTAAAAAATGTCTCTTACTACCAAAAATAAAAAAGAAGTTGTTGCTGAATACGCTCAAAGCAAAAATGACACTGGTTCTGTTGAAGTTCAGTGTGCAATTATCAGTAAGCAAATTTTGTCTCTAACTGAGCACCTTAAAATTCACAGAAAAGATTTTTCTTCAAAAAGAGGTCTTTTGATTTTGGTTGGCAAAAGAAGAAGATTGTTGAACTACCTAAAATCAGAATCTGCTTCGCGTTACGAAGCTCTAATCAAAAAATTAGATCTAAGAAAATAAGCCATTTAAGCGCTATAATTTCGTAAATAATAAAAGCTGAAAATATGTTTAATGTTGTAAAAAAAGAAATTGTCTGGAATGGCAAAACTCTCTCTTTGGAAACTGGAAAAATTGCGCGTCAAGCCAGTGGTTCTGTCGTTGCAAAATACGGCAATACTACAATTTTTTGTGCGGTGACGGTTGCAAATAAAGCTGCCGAAGGTGCAGATTTTTTCCCGCTAACTGTTCATTATATCGAAAAATTTTATGCAGCCGGAAAAATTCCAGGTGGCTTCTTCAAGCGTGAAGCTAAACCTTCAGACGCCGCAACTCTTACTTCTCGTTTGATTGATCGTCCAATTCGTCCTCTTTTTCCATCAAATTTCTACAACGAAGTTAACGTTGTTTGTACCGTGCTTTCTTACGATGCAAGTTCTACGCCAGACATTGTAGCTTTAATTGCCGCATCTGCCGCTTTGGCAATTTCTGAAGCTCCTTTGACTGAGCCAGTTGGTGGCGCGCGTGTTGGATATATTAACGGTGAATTCGTTTTAAATCCAAACCAAGAAGAATTGAAAGAAAGTCGTTTAGATTTAGTTGTTGCCGGAACCGAAAGCTCAATTTTGATGATTGAATCTGAAGCTAAAGAATTAACGGAAGAAGAAATGTTAGCGGCTTTAGACTTTGGTCACAAAGGCTTTCAACCAGTAATTAAAATGATCGAAGAGCTGAAAGCTGAATGTGGTAAAAAGAAGTTTGGATCTCCTATAGAAGATGATTCTCAGTTAAAACAAGAAATTACCAGCTTCATTTCTGATCGCTTGATTAATGCTTACAAAAAACAAGAAAAACAATCTCGCGTTGCTGATTTAGATCAAATCGCCGCCGATGTTAAAGAAAAATTTGTAAATGAAGAAGCTGGAGTTAGTGCCAATAAAGTTAAATCAATTTTCAAAGTTTTGTCACAAGAAATTGTGCGCAACGATGTTTTAAAAAATGGCGTGAGAATTGATGGTCGTAAAACAGATCAAATCAGACAAATCGCTATTGAAACTGGTTTCTTACCACAAGTTCATGGCTGCGCTTTGTTTACTCGTGGCGAAACTCAAGCTTTGGTTGTTGCAACTTTAGGCTCAAGCAGAGACGAGCAAATGATTGAAAATCTTGATCCAGGCATGTCGAAAGAAAATTTCATGCTTCATTACAATTTCCCTCCATATTCAGTTGGCGAAACTGGTCAATTAAAGCCGCCTGGACGTCGTGAAATTGGTCATGGTAAATTGGCTTGGCGCGCGATTAATCCAGTTTTCCCATCTACTGAAAGCTTTTCTTACACAACTCGCGTTGTTTCTGAAATCACTGAATCAAATGGTTCTTCTTCAATGGCAACTGTTTGCGGAACATCTTTAGCTTTGATGGATGCTGGCGTTCCAATTAAATCTCCTGTTTCTGGAATTGCGATGGGATTGATCAAAGAAGGCGCTAATTACGTTATTCTTTCTGACATTTTGGGTGACGAAGATCACCTTGGTGACATGGATTTTAAAGTTGCCGGAACCAGATCTGGTATCACTTCTTTGCAAATGGACATCAAGATCAACGGCATCACTGCCGACATCATGAAAGCTGCTTTAGACCAAGCTCATGCTGGCAGAATTCACATTTTAGATAAAATGGTTGAAGCTGTGCCAGAAGGTAGAACAGAGCTTAACTCCAACGTGCCAAAAGTTGAAGTTATAACAATTCCGCAAAAAAAGATTCGTGAAGTAATTGGCTCTCGCGGAGCTGTTATCAAAGAAATTTGTGCAACTTCAGGAGCTGTTGTTGACGTTGACGATAGCGGAACAATTAAAATTTCTTCGAACGACGCTGAGGCAATTAAAAAAGCCGTTGCAATGATTCAAGAAATAACTTTTGAACCAGAGATTGGCGATATTTACCAAGGGCCCGTTGTTAAAGTAATCGACGCTGGCGCTTTCGTTAGCATTTCTAACAATCGCGATGGCTTCATTCACATTTCCGAATTGGCCGAATATCGCGTTGATTTTGTTGAAGATGTGATCAATGAAGGCGACATTGTTAAAGTTAAAGTGATTGGTTTTGACAAAAAAGGTCGTCCAAAACTTAGCTACCGTTGCGTTGATCAAGTGACCGGAGAAGATATTTCTGATCGTTTACAAAATAAGCCGCAAATAGTCGATGAAAGAGAATCTGGCGGTCGTGACGACCGTCGTGGCGGCGGCGGACGTGATCGTGATGATCGTGGCGAAAGACGCCCTCGTGATCGCGATGACAGACGCGGCGACGATCGTCGATCTTCCCGTGATCGTGATTCCGATAGAGATCCTGCTCCTAAAAAACGTCGCGGATTCTTCGGTTAGTAAGTTTGAAGAAAAAAATTTAAGGGGGCGGGCCTTTGTGGTTCCGTCCCCTTTTTTATATTTTGCGACAGTCTCTTTCGGTAAAAATTAAAACTCAAAAAACCATGCCAATTGTCAAACAAGATCTAGAAAAAATTTTGCAGGAAAATTTTCCTGAAGCCCAAATTGAAGTTATCGCATTAGTTGATGATAATAATCATTACAGTGTAAAAATTACGGACAAAATTTTTGCTGGAAAAACAAGAGTTGAGCAGCATAAAATTGTAAATGCTGCGCTTAAAGATCTTCTTCTTGGAGATATTCTTCACGCAATGCAACTTAAGACTTCAGCTAACTAAAACTCCTTTTTATGACCGACGCTCTTCAAAAAATTCAAGAAACTATCACAAATAACGACGTAGTTCTTTATATGAAAGGTAGCAAAGACTTTCCTCAATGCGGATTTTCTGCCGCAGTTTCGCATGTGCTTAAAACTCTTAACGTAAACTTTCTTGATGTTGATGTTTTGCGCGATCCAGAAATTCGTCAAGGCATCAAAGAATTTTCTGATTGGCCAACGATTCCTCAGCTTTATGTTAAAGGTGAGTTTATTGGCGGATGCGACATTGTGAAAGAAATGATGCAGTCGGGTGAGTTGCGCGAGTTGTTTCAATCAAAAAACTTAATCAGCTAAATCATGTCGGATCTTGCGATTGAAATTAAAGATCTTGGAAAAATTTATAAAAAATCCAAAAAATCTCCTGAAAAAGTCGCGCTAAAATCTGTTAATTTGGAAATAAAAAAGGGTTCGTTTTTTGGACTCTTGGGTCCAAACGGCGCGGGAAAATCAACCATCATCAACACTCTTGCTGGGCTGGTTAACAAAACTTCTGGGTCGGTAAAAATTTGTGGAATTGACATTGATCAAAATCAGCAATTAGCGAAATTTAAAATCGGAATTGTGCCGCAAGAATTGGTGATAGATCCTTTTTTTAACGTTAGAGAAACTTTGGAAATCTATGCTGGATATTACGGCATTGAAAAATCTAAGCGTCGCACGGATGAAATAATTGAAGCCTTAGGATTAAAAGACAAGGCCCTTTCAACTCCTCGCAGCCTTTCTGGTGGAATGCGCCGTCGTTTATTGGTGGCAAAAGCTTTGGTACATAGTCCAGAAATTCTTGTTCTTGATGAGCCAACAGCGGGCGTTGATGTTGAGTTGCGCAATCAGCTTTGGAATTATGTAAAAAAGTTAAACCAAGAAGGGACAACAATTTTGCTCACAACTCATTATCTTGAAGAAGCAGAAGAGTTGTGCGATGAAATTGCCATTATTAATCATGGACAAGTGATTGCTTGCGACAAAAAAGAGAATTTGATGAATGTTCTTTCTAGCAAAGAATTGATTGTTCAATGCCAAAATGAAATTGATTTTGAAGTGGCAAAATTATTCCCAGATTTGCAAGTTAAGGTCGTTTCCAAAGACAAAATTGCGATTAGTTATGATCCGCAGAAAATTGTGGTAGAAAAAATTTTGCGCAGGATTTTTGATGAAAAAATTGAAATAAAAGATATCTCAACCAAGCAGCCAGATTTGGAAGAAGTTTTTAAACATCTAATCAAGAACAACCTAAAATGAAGAATCTCGTTAGTATCGATCAGCTTAGCCTAGAAAATATTAACGATATCCATCGCTTGGCAAAAAAGTTCTACAAATCTTCTTCAATAGATTGCCCGATCAGAAGTCGAATCTCCAAATTCTTCTGCAGCCAAAACCTTCCCTTAAAAGGCAAAATTCTTGTTAACTTCTTTTTTGAAAATTCTACTCGCACCAGAACCTCTTTTGAAATTGCTGCCAAACGCATGGGTGCTAAAGTTGTAAACATCGACATCTCTCTTTCTTCTCTAAAAAAAGGCGAATCAATTATCGACACCGTAAAAACAATTAATGCGATGAACCCAGATTTTGTGGTGATTCGCCACAATAGTAGTGGAATTTGCGAGTTGCTAAAAAAATATATTTCCGCGCCATTAATTAATGCGGGAGACGGAACGAATGAGCATCCAAGTCAAGCCCTGCTTGATTCTTTTGTGATTTTGCAACATAAGAAAAAACTAGAAAATTTGCGCGTCACAATTTGTGGAGATGTTTTACATTCAAGAGTGGCGCGCTCCAACATCAAGCTGTTGAAAAAAGTTGGTTGCGAAATTCGTGTGGTGACGCCACCAACTTTAATCACCTCTCAATATCAAAACTGGTTGAAGGAAAACTGGGATATTGAGGTTTTTGAAGATTTGCAGAGTGGAATTAAGGATGCAGATGTAATTATGATGCTGCGTATTCAACAAGAAAGAATGTTGGGTTGTTACATTCCTTCTTTGTCGGAATATTTTAAATTTTATGGGCTTACTCACGAAAAATTAAAAGCCGCAAAACCAGATGTGCTGGTGCTTCATCCTGGTCCGATAAATCGTGATGTTGAAATTTCTTCGGCGCTGGCTGACGATGAACAATTCAGTTTAATTTTAGAGCAAGTTGAAGCTGGTGTTGCTGTTAG
This sequence comes from uncultured Rhizobium sp., assembly GCA_964452075.1. Classification (GTDB taxonomy): domain Bacteria; phylum Pseudomonadota; class Alphaproteobacteria; order Rickettsiales; family UBA1997; genus UBA2645. The sequence continues at coordinate 9,835 of CAYVKI010000022.1, read as the reverse complement.
GCAGGCTTTATTGCGGTTTTTGAATTCTTAATTACTCCTAACAAACATCAGTTTTAATCCTAACAATATCAATACTCCGCCAGTCAATTTTTCTATCAGGTGACTAAATTTCTTAAAATATTTTTGGCTTTTTTGACTCGATAAACAAAGAGCGACAAAGGTAAACCAACCTAATGTTGTTAAAAAAATTATTATTCCATAAAGCGCAAGAATCTTCGCTGGAGCGGATGGGGAAATGATTGAAGAAAAAAGGCTAACAAAAAATAACATCGCTTTCGGATTTAAAATATTGGTTAGTAAACCACTGAAGAAGGCATTTAAAGACGAGATTTCTTTTTTATTTTTGGTATCGGGAAAATTTAATTCTTGTTTTTTTGACTTGATGGATTTGATGCCGATATAGACCAAATAAGACGCGCCAGCATATTTGAAGATAGAAAATAAAAAAATGTTTTTTGAGATGATAAGTCCAAAACCAAGTAAGGTGTAACTGACGTGGAATAATATTCCTAAAGAAATTCCTAAAGCAGTAAACAACGCTTTTTTGCGCGAATAAAGTAAACTATTTTTTGCGACAATAGCAAAATCAGGGCCGGGGCTGATTAATGCGATAGTCATTAAAGCAAAAATGGAAATTATCGAAGGCAAATATTGTGAAATCATTATATTTTTGTTGGAAAAACAATAAGTCGTAGAGCTAGATTCAGCTAAAAGAGCGCAAAATGTTTGGAAAATCTAGCGAAATAACATCTGCGATTCAAAAAATTATCCATAATTTTTCTGCAGAAAAATTTAAGGCGAAAGCAGCGCAAAAAAGTTTTAAAAGATTTTTTATTTACAAATAAAATTCAGTTCATACTTTGCCGCGCTCTTTTAGAAAAAATTGCGTTCAGAAATAGTGATTTCAAGCCTTGCAAATCAAGGCTCGCCAGCATGTTAAAATTTGAACAAAAATTAAGTGTTTTTTATTCTTTTACTTAATTTTAACCCACAAAGAAATGGAAAAAGAACTTGGATATGACGGAGTAGCAAACTCAAAAGTTCACTATTTATTTAAAGCAGAAAATTCCACCAAGGGAGAGAAGCAATCTTTTAAAAGTAAAGCTTCAAAAAAACTACCGACAGTTCAAGATCAGGTTGTAAGTTTAAAACCTTCAATTCCAGTTTATTTTATTCGTCCGGCTTCAATAAAGCGTGCAGCAAAGTTTTTTTTGGATAATTTTAAAACGCCAAAATTTGCTAGCGATGTTCTTTATTCTGTAAAAAGCAATCCAGACGCAACCGTTCTCAAGCATTTGTTTGATTCGGGAATTAGGCATTTTGACGTTGCCTCAACCGCTGAAGTAAAATTAATCGACAAGCTTTTTGGTAAAGCCGCAAGCATGTATTTCATGCATCCAGTTAAATCGCGCGAAGCAATTCATGATGCTTATTTTAATCACGGAATTCGTGATTTCTCTCTCGATTCTTTTGACGAATTGCAAAAAATTATCGAAGTTACCGATGGCGCAAAAGATCTTGGCTTGCACGTGCGCTTGTCGATTCCAAATTCTCATGCAGCAATTGATCTTTCCGGAAAATTCGGCGTTTTGCCAAGCGAATCTATTGGTTTGGTTAGAAAAGTTAGATCTGCCGCTAAAAGATTTGGTATCTGCTTTCACGTTGGTTCTCAATGCATGGAGCCTACAGAATATCGTCACGCTTTAAACATAACCAAAGAAATTCTTGAACAAGCAAAAGTTAAGCCAGATGTAATTGATATTGGTGGCGGTTTTCCTTCAACATATCCAGGCATGACCCCGCCAAATTTGGCGGCATATTTTGATGAGATTTTTGATTCAATAGCGCATTTGAATCTAGACAAAAAATGTCGTATTTGGTGCGAACCCGGTCGCGCTTTGGTTGCGGAATCGGGCTCTTTATTGGTTCGTGTTGAAGCCAGAAAAAAGAATATGCTTTATTTAAATGATGGCACTTATGGCGGCTTGTTTGACGCTGGTTTTCCTGGCTTTATTTACCCATCAAAAGCAATTAGAGTTAAAGGCGGAGAATCTCTTGTTAGCAACAACACCGCTTTTGGTTTCTATGGTCCAACTTGCGATTCTCTTGATTCTATGAAGGGCCCTTTTTATCTGCCAGAAAACATTTCGGCTGGCGATTACATTGAAATTGGTCAACTTGGAGCTTATTCAAGAAGCATCAGAACAGAATTTAACGGTTTTAACAAAAACCTGCAAATTGAAGTTTGCGATGAGCCAATGGTTTCAATGTATCGCGACGATGAAGAGCAAGAAAAACTAGCTACAATTTCCGCCTAAATTTTCCCTTTAAAAATCAACTCCTAAAAAAATGGTTACTAAAAAAGAGCTATTAAAGCGTCCAGTGAAACATATTGACATCACTAAATTTGATGCTCGCCCAATCATTGATCAAATGGATCACATGTCTTTCACTTCCCGTGATTTGGCTCGCGCTACCGAGCTTTTTAACATGATGTTAAAAGATCAAAAATGCTCTATAATTTTAACTCTTGCTGGCTCAACTTCTGCGGGCGGTTGTATGAAAGTTTATGCCGACATGGTTAAGCTTGGAATGGTTGACGCCATTGTTGCAACTGGTGCGTCAATTGTTGACATGGATTTTTTTGAAGCTCTTGGTTTTAAGCATTATCAAGGAACTCCTTTCATTGATGATAAATTTTTGCGCAAAAACTACATCGACAGAATTTACGACACTTACATTGACGAACGCGATTTGCAAAATTGTGACAATGTGATTTTCAAAATTGCTAACTCTTTAGAAGCTCGCCCTTATTCGTCTCGCGAGTTTATTTGGGAAATGGGAAAATATTTAAAAAAACATTCTAAGAAAAAAGATTCTTTGGTTGAGCTTGCTTACGATCACAATGTGCCAATTTTCTGCCCAGCTTTTACCGACTCTTCTGCTGGGTTTGGATTAGTTTTGCATCAAGTAAAAAATCCAAAAAAACACATGACGATTGATTCAATCGCCGATTTCAAAGAATTAACCGACATTAAAATTAAAGCTGGAACAACTGGCTTATTAATGGTTGGTGGCGGCGTTCCTAAAAATTTCGTTCAAGACACTGTTGTTTGTGCTGAAATTTTAGGCGTTGAGGCTGAAATGCATAAATATGCCGTTCAAATCACTGTTGCTGATTCTCGCGATGGCGCTTGTTCTTCTTCAACCTTGAAAGAAGCTTGCTCTTGGGGAAAAGTTGATACAACTTTTGAGCAAATGGTTTTCGCCGAAGCAACTTCGGTTATTCCTCTTTTGGCTTCAGATGCTTATCACCGCGGTTTCTGGAAAAAGCGCAAAAAAAGAAATTTTACCAAATTATTTTCTTAGTAATTAACGTATGAAGATCGCCTCTAATCGCCTTGCTGTAACACCAAATTCTTTAACTAATTTGGCGAGGCGCTTCGGTGGCTTTGTGATTAATCCCAAAGAGTTGCCTGGCGTTCATTCTGCTGTGGTTAATATTTCGAGTGACGCTAAGAAAAATTCTTCGGTTATTTTTGTTAAAGATGCTTTTGATAAAATTCATTCCAAAAGTCTTGCAATAAACTCAGAAGAATCAAAAGAGGAGATTTTAAAACGCGCTATATCAGAAAATTCAAGAAGTATAAGTTTGTCAGAAGCGACCTCAAATCTTGAGGAATCGCTATGGGGTAAATTTGTTGATAATCTTAATCCTTTAGCGGTTTCTAATTTGGGTCTAAGAGAATCAAATAATAATCTAAAATTATATAATGTTTGCATGCCCAATAAGGTTGATGCAACCGATCAAGAGCGGCAAAAAATTATCCGCAAACGCAGCAATTTGTTTCGCTTTTTTCCTTTGATTGCTAGTCATTTTTCTTCTCAAGAATCTAGATGGCTTGATAAATTTATCGGTGATTTTTCTTATACAACATCTCAGCTAAAGAATCTTTTAGAAACTCCAAATGCAACGGTTGGCTTCTTAAAGCGCGCCGCAGGAGCTCCAAACTTAGTAATTGCAAAAAATCTGGATCAATTTCTGCGCTATGGTCTAAAAAAAGAAGACAAAAAACTTTATAATAACAGAGTAACAAATATTCCGCTTCTTCACGAAAAGGAAGAGCAAGACGCCATGTGGAAAGCGTTGGAAGTTCTTAAAGAATGCGACCTTACCGATAAAGCGCGAGCTAAAATTTTTTTAAATTCCAAAAATAATTGGCGCGGTAGTAAAGAAGCGATTTTTTCTTTGCAATCGAATTGGCGCTCTGCAGAAAATAAAGACGCGAATGCGAATCTCTTTAAAGATTTAACTTGGCAATATTGCTTAGCGATTGCTGATGATTTGATTCTTCCTGCCTATGTTAAAAAATCCAAACAAGTTTCGGTCGAGAAAAAATACGACAGTTCGCCTCTAATAAAGTTGGAGGATGTTTTTACGAAAAACGTTAGATCTACTGTGGTTGATTTTGTTCAAGATTCTTTGTTGAGTAAAATGACAATAAAAAAGTTGGCAAATTCTGCAGAAAAATTTGAAAGGGTTTTAAACGTTATTAATGAAGCAAAGACGGCTCTTTCTGATTCGTCGAACTCAAGTGAAAACGATGATAAACTTAATGCAAAATGGCATAAAATATTTCCTGACCAAGAAATTAATGGGATAAAATTTGTTGTTATAGATAACGATTTCGATTTAAAGAATGAATCTCGAAGAGTTGGAAATTGCGTTATAAATCTTAGTAAGGCTTGTCACCTAGGTTCTGCTCATGTTGTTTCTGGTTTACATCCCTCGGGAGAAGTTTTTTCAATTCGTTTAAATTTTTCTCCACCAACAGATACAAAAATACATGAAGTGAATGGTCGCGGAAACAAATGGGTTTCAAAAGATGTAGAAGAGGCGGTTAAAATTTTAGAGGAGAAAATAGCTAATAAAAATATAGTTCTTAACCAAAATCGTGGCGATATTGACAAAGATTTGACGATAAAGCAAATGCTTGGATTTGACTTTGAAAAAGAGGGAAGTGTTGAATCGGTTTTTGCAGCATATAAGGCGCAAGATTTATTGCCGGTAAGTGCGAATAATCTAGAAGATTTTTACAAAGAAATTGATCTTAATGGTTTTTTAAGTCGCGTTAAAATTGATATGAGCAAAGAAATGGAAAGAAGAAGTGGTGGCGATAACAATATTCCAAGTTTCAAAATATCTCGTTTTAATGTGAAGCATCTTGGAAATGGCAAGGGAGCAAGAGAAATTTCTTATCTTGACTAAAATCGTCGCTACCTCGACCGAAGGATTAATTTACGCGACGGCGCCAATTTGATATGGACAAAAAATGGATTGTGAATAATTTTTTTCTTGTCGCGATGTTGCCCAATTTTCTTTTTTCAAATGTTTGAACAAAAATCGGTTTTCCGAATCATTATTCTGCACCTGATAGCAATATTTTTTGTTATTTTAAACGTCTCCAACATCAAAATTGCTGGGCTTTCACACGTTTTGCCGCTGTTTGATTTGATGGCAGTTTTTTATTTCTCGATATTTAGAAGAGAGTTTGGAATTTGGTTTATTTTTTTTATGGGCGTTTGGAATGACGCGCTTGTTGGCAACCCATTAGGAACAACTTCTCTCTGCTACATTTTGTTGGTGAAAATATTTTTAGTTATTAACCAAAAAATGAGCGTTAAAGAAAATTTTCAACATGTTTGGCGACAATTTATAATTTTTTGCTTCTTGTTCTTATCAATTAAATGGCTATTGGTTTCTTTGTTAAATAGCCAATTTACCTCTATAGTTGGGGTAATAGTTGCGATAGTTTTGAATTCGGTTGCGTATGTTTTGGTGCATAAAATCTTTGATTACTTAAGTCAAAAATTGCTAGGGGAAAATAATTAGTGCTTCGCGACATTCGTAAAAACAAAATTTTTAATCGACGCGCTTTTATGCTTGGCGCAGGTCAATCGGCTTTAACTGGCGCGCTTTTATTGCGGCTTAGTTATTTGCAATTGTGGCAACATGAAGAATATTCTAACCAGTCAGACAACAACAGAATTAAACCAATAATTTCTCCAGCTCCGCGCGGCACTGTGGTTGATCGCAATAATTTTCCACTCACTGAAAATGACGGAAATTATCGTTTACTTCTTTATTTTGACAAAAGAAGAAACTCGCAAGAATTGCTAGAAAAGCTTACGAAAATTCTAGATCTTGATTTGGAGCAGCAAAATATTTTTGCAGAAAAAATAAAAAATTCGCGTCGCAAAAGCGTTATTTCTTTGATGGATAATTTGAAGTGGGATGATCTTGCGCGCATTGAAACCAATTCGCATTTATTGCTCGGCGTTACAATTGATAGCGGCATCAAAAGACGTTATCCTTATCCAGATGAAACGGCGCATTTTTTGGGATATGTTTCTTTGCCTTCAGAAAAAGAAATTGATGGAAATGAACAAAATCTTTTTATGCATCCAGATTTTCGCGTTGGAAAATTTGGTTTAGAAAAGTCTTTTGATGAAGCTTTGCGTGGTAAATACGGCGTAAAATATGTTGAAGTAAATGTGCATGAAATTCCGTTGCGCACTTTGTCAACCAGAGCTTCTGAAGAAGGTTCTCGCTTGCATACCACAATTGATTTTGGTTTGCAAAAGTTTGTGACTGGAAGAATTAAAGATGTGGTTGCTTCAACTGTTGTGATGAATGTAAAGACGGGAGAAATTTTAGCTTATGCCTCTAGCCCAGCTTTTGATCCGAATAATTTTGTTGAAGGTGTATCGCACGAATATTGGAAGCAGCTTTATGAAGACAAGCGCAAGCCGCTAAGCAACAAGCCAATTTCTGCAACTTATCCACCAGGATCAATTTTTAAATTAATGGTTGCTCTTGCGGGTCTGGAAGCTGGTTTTAATCCAGATCGAAAAGTGCATTGCAGCGGAGCTTATCAATTCGGTAGAAGAGCTTTTCACTGTTGGAAAGAGGGCGGTCACGGAACGTTAGATTTAATGGGCGGAATCATGCATTCTTGCAACACCTATTTTTTCACATTGGCCAACGAAATTGGTTATGAAAAATTTACCGAAATGGCTCGTCGATTTGGTTACGGCGAAAAAATGGACATCAGTTTGCATGGAAGTAAAAGTGGTAATGTTCCTTCTGACGAGTGGAAAAGAAAAGTTTTTAACGAGGGCTGGATGGGTGGCGACACTTTAAACACCGCAATTGGTCAGGGTTCAGTTTTGGCAACGCCTTTACAAATGGCGGTAGTTACCTCACGAATTGCAAATGGCGGAATTCCAATTAAGCCTTACTTGGTACGCAATCACAATATTTCTGAACAATTTGATATTTTAAAAGCTACGCCATTGGTTAACGAGGCGCATGTTAAATTTGTGCAAGAAGGCATGCGTAGAGTTGTTAACGAACCTGGTGGAACTGCTTACGGCAAAAGAATTGATGTTGCGGGTTTTGAAATGGCGGGAAAAACCGGCACTTCACAAGTGGTTTCGAAGCGAGAAAAAGAAATGTCGGCAGCTGAAAATGCAGCTAATGCCAATCATGCAATTTTTACTGGTTTTGCACCCGTGCATGATCCGCGATACGCAGTTTCTGTGGTAGTTGAGCATGGCGGAAGTGGCTCTGGAGCTGCGGCACCAATTGCCAAAGATGTTATGATGGAGGTTCAGGGGTTAAATAAAGCAATTCCCACCACTGAGTCAAAATAACACAACGCCATAAACAGCTCTTGTCTTCTGCCTTAAAGCCATTTTCTTTGAGTGCTTATCCATCCAAACAATTCTTTTTTTGAAAATGAAGTTCCAAAAACGCGCTTTCTCCCTAATTGAAGTTTCTGTCGTTCTAGTTATTGTTGGCATCTTCGTTGCTGGCATCTTTGCTTCTAATGCTTTCATTACCAAAGCGAGATTAGCGGCTGCTCAGAGCCTATTAAAATCGTCGCCAATTCGCGATATTAAAGACAATGCTCTTTGGTTAGAAACCAGTGCGTTCGATAGTTTTGCTGGTTCTGAGGCTAGTGACGGCACCCCTCTCACAACTTGGTATGAGCAAAGAAGTGCTACGAGTAAAGTGACTTTAACCGCCGTTGACGGTGGACCAACTTATTCCAACACTATTAATCGAATTCACGCAGTTAAGTTTGCAGGTGCTGGTTATTTCACATTTGATGGCAGTTTTTTAAACAATACTGATTACACAATTACCATTTTAGAAAAAAGGGAAGTGGCGGGCGGCAACAATTATTTTTTAGGTGACAGTGCGGCAACTACAACCAACCAAAGCCTTTTGCTTGGTTACAGTGCTGACGGTCAAATTATTCACAGTCAGGGTGCCTCAAGCTCTTATTCAGCCTTAGTTAGTGGCTATTCTAAATCTTCAGACTCTCCAAGGCTTTTAACTTTTACACATAGCTCAACCGCAGGCAAAAAACTCTACATCAATGGTGTTTTGGCTGCCAAAGACGAAACCAACTTGGCGCCACTAACTGGCATTGGCACTTTAAGTTTTGGCAAAGGATATACAGGTCAAATTGGTGAATTAGCTATTTTTACCAGAGCTCTTAAAGACGATGAAATCAAGTCGGTTGAAGGTTATGTAGCGCAAAAATTTAGCTCTAAATTGGTTGGCAATGCTTCTACAGATTGCCTTGGAAAAGTGGTGACAACATCTGGTTGCGAAGTTTCTAGTAGTGGCGGAGGCGGATCTACCTGTCCCGTCTCTGTTGTTGGAGTTACTAGCACAACCCCAGTTGCTGAGGGTAGCGGATCTTTAACTTGCAATGCTACTGGATACGCCGGAACTAGTGCCTACACTTGCACCTCAGGCACTCTTTCTGCCGCAGCTTGCGGATGTGACACGGCAAATGGTTATTCGTTGTCTGGTGGGGTTTGTGTGTTGGCAGCTACTTGTTCTGGTGGAATAGAAACAACAATTGGTAGTGATAAAATGCATCTATTTACCTCTTCTGGAACCCTCACTTGTAACAGTGCAATTACTGGAGCAAAAGTTCTTGTTGTTGGCGGCGGCGGCGGTGGTGGTGGTGTGGTTGGTGGCGGTGGTGGAGCCGGTGGTGTGGTTTATAATTCTTCTTACACGTTAGCAGCAACTACTTACAATATTACCGTTGGTGTTGGAGGAAGAGGAGGTAAAGCTGGTGGTAATGGAAGCAACGAAGGTGGTTACAAAGGCACAGATTCTGTATTTGATGTAAATAGCGTAACAAATAAAATTACGGCTTATGCTGGTGGAGCGGGACGCGCTAATATGATGCAAGTATATGTCGGAACTGGAGGATCTGGTGGTGGTGCTTCAATATCTGGCGGTCCAGGTGCTGCCACCCCCTCTGGTCAAGGATATGCTGGCGGAGACTCGAGTGATAAAAGCAATATGGGCGGCGGCGGTGGTGGCGCTGGAAGTGTTGGCGGCTTTGGTAATGCCGGAAAGGGTGGTAATGGAGGAACTGGAGTTGATTATAGCTCAGTATTTGGAACTTCCTATGGTGATAATGGTTGGTTTGCCAGTGGTGGTGGCGCTGGCGTCAGAACTGGTAGTGGGCGCGTTGCTGGCACCGCAAGTCAAGGTGGCGGAACTGGCGGAACCACAAGCACTGTAGCTGCTGACGATGCCAAAGCAAATACCGGCGGCGGTGGCGGCGGTGCTGGATTTAGTGGAGATCTTGTTGGATTATATGCTGGTGGAGATGGTGGTTCAGGGATAGTTATTGTCAGATATTAGAGGTAGGGGGGTTAATCTATACCAAACCTGAATACCGCTAAAGCAATTCCCACCACTGAGTCAAAATAACACAACGCCATAAACAGCTCTTGT
>CAYVKI010000021.1:20689-21197 GCA_964452075.1 uncultured Rhizobium sp. | reverse complement strand
GCGTGGAAATTTGTTGATGATTTAATTGAAGAAACTTTGATTGAAGCCAAACACAAATCAGCTCGACCAAAATATGCCGGAAGAATCGCCTGCGCTTCTCCTGCAACTGGCTACGGCTCATACCACGCTCGCGAACAAAAGGCGTTAATTGAGGAAGCTTTGAAATAATTTGAACTAGAGTAAACCCCGTCATTCGACGGGGTGACAAAACAAAATTACGACAGAGTAAAAAACAAAATTACGACAGAGCAAAAAACAAAATTAAGACGGAGCAACAAAACAAAATACATTGTCACCCCGTCGAATGACGGGGTCAAAACTGAAATTTTTTATCTTACCAACCTATAACAAAAAAACTTATGACTATCGAAATCAAAGTTCCCGCACTCGGAGAATCAGTTTCAGAAGCTGCAATTGCCAAACTTCACAAAAAAGTTGGTGACGCTGTAAAAGCCGACGAACTAATCGTTGAGCTTGAAACCGATAAAGTGACGCTTGAAGTTAATGC
>CAYVKI010000021.1:0-20679 GCA_964452075.1 uncultured Rhizobium sp. | reverse complement strand
CCCTTCGGCTGGCGTGATTTCTGATTTAAAAGTTAAAGAAGGCGACAACGTAAAAGTTGGTGATTTGATTGCTTTAATGTCTGCCGCTGGCGCCGCTATTTCAGTTGCTGCTAAAGCCTCTCCTGCTACTCCAACGCAAGATTCTTCTGCGGCTCAATTTCTTTCTCCAGCTCCAAAAAAATTGGCATCTGAAAACAATGTTGATACTTCAAAAATTTCTGGCTCAGGAAAAGACGGTCGCGTAACCAAAGGCGATGTTTTAGACGCCATTTCTTCTGGCTCAAATTCAGCTCCAGCTCAAGTTTCAATTGCCACTGGCCCAAGAGAAGAAAGAGTTAGAATGTCAAAACTTCGTCAAAAAATTGCTGAACGTTTGAAAGAATCTCAAAATACCGCAGCAATTTTAACCACTTTCAACGAAGTTGATATGACTTCTGTAATGGCTCTTCGCGCTGAATATAAAGACGCATTCGAGAAAAAACATGGCGTAAAACTTGGCTTCATGTCTTTCTTTGTAAAAGCTTGCGTAACTGCGTTAAAAGAGCTTCCAGCTGTTAATGCCGAAATTGACGGCACCGATATTGTTTACAAAAACTTCTATGATATTGGCGTTGCAGTTGGCTCTCCCCAAGGTTTGGTAGTTCCGGTTTTACGCGATGCCGATCAAAAAAACTTAGCCCAAGTTGAGAAAGGAATTTCTGAACTTGGCGTTAAAGCTCGCGACGGAAAATTAACTCTGCCCGACTTGGCTGGTGCAACTTTCACCATTTCAAATGGCGGAGTTTACGGTTCGTTGATGTCTACTCCAATCATCAACCCTCCACAATCAGCAATTCTAGGAATGCATAAAATTCAAGAACGCGTAATGGTTGTTGGCGGCGAAATGAAAATTCGTCCAATGATGTATTTGGCACTTTCTTACGATCACAGAATTATCGATGGCAAAGAAGCCGTCACTTTCTTGGTTAGAATTAAAGAGTTACTTGAAGACCCGCGCCGCCTTGTGTTGGACTTATAATTAATCAAAAAAAGCTTTAAATGTTGATATTATTAGGGTTAGCAATTGTTGTTTTCGCTTTAAGCGTTTTTATTGTGGAGCAACAAAGCGTTAAAATTGTTCAACGTTTTGGAAAATTCGTTAGAATTGCCAATCCGGGATTAAATTTTAAAATTCCTATAATTGACCAAATCGCTGGAAATCTTAGCCTTCGCGTCAATCAATTAGACGTGAAAGTTGAAACTAAAACCGAAGACAATGTGTTTTTACACGTTTTGGTTTCGGTGCAGTTTTATGTGGCTTCGGACAGAGTTTATGAAGCTTTCTACAAACTCGAAGATCCTGCTCGCCAAATCACTTCTTTCGTTTTTGACGTAGTTCGCGCCAAAGTTCCAAAAATCAAACTTGACGATGTTTTTGAAAAGAAAGATGACATCGCCAACGCCGTAAAAGAAGAGCTTGAACAAGTTATGTCTGACTTCGGCTATGGCATTGTTAAAACTTTGGTAACCGACATTGATCCTGACGCAAAAGTGAAATTGGCGATGAATGAAATCAACGCCGCTCAAAGAATGCGCGTTGCCGCCAATGAGAAAGGTGAAGCAGACAGAATTCTTAAAGTTAAAGCCGCTGAAGCTGAAGCTGAAAGCAAAGCCTTGCAAGGAAAAGGCATGGCAGATCAAAGAAAGGCGATTATTCAAGGCTTGAAAGAATCGGTGACTGATTTTAAAGAATCGCTTCCAAACACAACCGAACAAGACGTGTTAAATTTGATTTTGATGACTCAATATTTCGATACTATCAAAGATTTGGGAGCTTCTTCAAACAACAATACCATCATGCTTCCACACTCTCCAGGAGCAGTTGGGGACATTTTGCAGCAAATTACTAGCTCGATTTTGGTAGCCAATAAATCTTCTAGCGGCAAATAGCAAAAAACTTTCCATTCGACCAACGGAATTAAAAAAATACTCAATTTTGAATTAGTTTTGCGAGCTCATTCATTAGCAATTCTCGTGATGAAGATTTTCTCCACACCAAACCAATAGTGCGTTTTGGGGCGTTGGAAATTTCTGCGTAAGAAATCTTGTCATCTTTTTTAATAGCTATTTGCGGCATCAAAGTAATTCCCGCGCCAATTTCAACCATTTGTCGCAAAGTTTCCAAACTGCTCGCCTTAAAATCTTGCTGCTCAAAAGCACCGACAATGTCGCAAACTTCCAACGCTTGACTACGCATGCAATGACCATCTTCCAACAGCATTAATTTCTGATCTTTTAAATCCTTTGCCTGAATTTTTTTGTTTTTTGCCAAAGCGTGATTTTTTGGAACGGCTAACAAAAATGACTCAGAAAAAATTGCCCTAACCTCTAAATCACTTGCTGCAATTGGCAAAGCTATAAAGGCGGCATCAATTTCACCATCTTGCAATTTTTGCAAAAGCGTGGCGGTTTTTTCTTCGACTAAAAATAATTTCAGCTTGGGAAATTTTTTAGAAATCTTTCCTAGAATTTTTGGAAAAAAATATGAAGCAAGTGTTGGAAATGCTCCAATTCTGAGTTCGCCGCTAAAAGGATCTTTGGAATTTCTGGCGATGTTTCTAATTTCTTCAGCTTCGCGCAAAATAATTTCGGCTTTAAGCAGAATTTCTTTTCCAACTTTTGTCACCAAAAAACTCTTTTGCGAACGCTCAAAAATCTGCACCCCAAGCTCGTCTTCAAGCTTTTTAATTTGCATGCTCAAAGTTGGCTGACTCACAAAAGATTTTTCTGCAGCGCGGGCAAAATGCCGTTCTTTTGCCACCGACACCAGATATTTCAAGTCACGTAAGTTCATAGATAAAAACTATTAAGTTAATTAGATCAATCGATTTTTCTTATTAAGATTCGTTTCTACATTTCGCAACCAAGATTTTGGTAATGAGTTTGTTTAAAGCTCGCAAGACCCCGTCATTCGACGGGGTGACAATTTGAAGGGACGATAGTCTGAAGGGACGATAATCTAAAGGGAGAATTTGAAGGGACGATAATTTGAAGGATGATAATCTGAAGAGGCGATAATCTGAAGATGGGTGAAAATCCTAGGGCAGAAAATAGCTTTTCTAGTTGTACGCTCCATTTTTTAGTTATCCCCATTTTCTAGTTATCCCCATTTTCTAGTTGCCCCCCTTTTCCAATTGTCACCCCGTCGAATGACGGGGTCTATTATCAAAATTAATTCAATCAACGGAGAAAACATGTTAAAAATAAAAGACAAATTCCCGCAATTCAGTGGTAAAGCAGTTGTGACAAATGACGTGCACGACGCTTTCGTCGACATCAATAACGAAACTTACAAAGGCAAATGGTTAGTGATGTTTTTCTGGCCAAAAGACTTCACTTTCGTTTGCCCAACTGAAATTGCCGAATTCGGAAAATTAAATGAGCAATTTCAAGATCGCGATGCCCAGTTAATTGGCGCCAGCACAGATTCGGAATTCGTGCATTTGGCTTGGAGAAGTCAGAAAGACGAGTTGAAAAACTTGCCGTTCCCAATGTTTGCAGATGTGAAGCGCGATTTGTCTAGCGCACTTGGAATTTTGGATCAAGACGAAGGCGTGGCGCAAAGAGCGACTTACATTGTTGATCCTGAAGGCGTTATTCGTTTCGTTTACGTGACAGATTTAAATGTCGGCAGAAATCCTGCTGAAGTTTTGCGAGTGTTAGACGCTTTACAAACTGACGAACTTTGCCCGTGCAATTGGAAAAAAGGCGATGAAGTAATTAAAGTTTAATTTAACCAAGCCCCGTCTTGCGGCGGGGCAAAATATCATTAAAATAAGGAGAATCTATGCAAAATTTAGAAGAATTGAAATTATCAATACCAGACTACGCCAAAGACATAAAAATTAATCTACAAACTGTTTTGTCGGCAGAAAATCAAACGCTTTCACAAAAACAAATTTTTGGCGCGGCACTTACTTCGGCTTATGTGACAAAAGATTTAAACTTGATAAAAGTTTTGCAAAATGAGTCGCAAAATATCTTGTCAGAATCTGAGCAAAAAGCCGCCAAAATTGCCGCAACGTTAATGGCGATGAATAATATTTATTATCGCTTCACCCACATTAGTCACGATAAGGAATATGCGCAAATGCCCGCTGGACTTAGAATGCAGGGAATTGCAACTCACGGAATTGACAAAGTGGATTTTGAAATTTTCTCTCTCGCCGCCTCAATTATAAATGGCTGCGGAATGTGCATTGATGCCCATGCAAATCAATTGCTAAAACACGCTTTATCAAAAAGCCAAATTCAAATGGTTGCAAAAATTGCCGCTATTGTTAACTCGGTAGCGCAAGTTTTAACAATCATTAATCAAAATTAATTTATGAAAAACCATCAAACCGCCGCAAACTTAGAAAAGACTTTGGCAAATTCTTATCTGCTTCAATTAAAGCTGCAGAATTATCATTGGAATGTTGTTGGAGCTAATTTTAAGCCATTGCATGAGTTATTTGGTACGCAATATGAAAACGTTTCGACCGCAATTGATGAAATTGCTGAAAGATTGAGAGCAATTGGCTCAAAAGTTGAAGCCAGTTTTGAGAATTTTCAAAAACTCAGCAAGATTAAATCGGGCAATAAAAATCTGAAAAGCGACGACATGATTAAAGATTTAATCGCTGGTCATGAAATTGTAGTTCGTGATTTAAGAGATGGAATTAAAGCCGCTCAAGCTGAAGGAGACGAAGTGACCGCCGATTTATTTATTGGCAGAGCTACTGAACATGAGAAGGCAATTTGGATGCTTTCTTCAAGTCTTTAAACAAATTGCCATCATTATATTGTCACCCCGTCTTCATGACGACGGGGTGACAAAAACTACTCAACTGGCAAACATTCGCCATTGGAGATGTAGGCATCAAGTCCAACTGTGGTGATTTCTTTGTAGCGACTGTCGCCAAAAATTCTAACTATTGTTCCGATTGGACCTTCGGTTTGAACGTTAAAGAAAACTCCGGTTTGCTTGAATTCCGCTTCAAAATCTTCGCAATTTCCTTGTTTGTCGCAACGAGTAATGGTCTCTTTTTTCTTATCCAAAATCAAAGTGGTTGAGATATCTTTTTTCACACACTCTTTTTTGGTGCAAACAAAACCTGTTTTTGGTTCGCATTTTATTTTTTTCCAAGCTTTAGAAATTTTATAAATTTTATCAGCCTCTTCGAATAATTTTTGAAAATCGAAATTTTGAATTTGATGTGCTTCATCAATTAGCTCTACTGGATCTTTTGTTGGCGAGGTTTTTGCAAATGATGCGCCCGCTAAAAGCGTGAAAACCAGAGTTAAGAAAGATAAGTTTTTTGTCATAAATTGATTCGTAAAATGTTGAGGTTTTTCTTATAAAAACTTGGCGGATTTAAGAGTAAAGAAGCAAAAGTCATTGGTTTTATTACTTCTCTCTCGCAATTACAAAATCAACCAGATCGCGCAATAAATGAGCTTTTTCACCAAAAATTCTTAAATGCCCCAACGCTTGTTCGCGCAAAATTTCTAATTGTTTTGCGGCATTTTCAATTCCCATCACATCAACAATACTGGCGTTTTCTTGTGATTTTTCATGAATTGTTTCGTCAATTCCAATTTTACCAACGCTAACTCCAGCATGGTCTAGAATGTCGTCTTTAATTTGAAATGCCAAACCCAAATCATGCGCAAAATAGCGTAATGCGTGACGCTCATTGATGCCAGCACGACCTAGAATTGCGCCAATTTCAGCAGATGCCATAAAAAGCTCGCCAGTTTTTAGGCGATGCAATTTTACCAATTCTTCTTTGCTAATTTTTTGATTAGATTTTTCGAGGTCAATCATTTGACCGCCAGCCATTCCTCTAAAACCAGCAGCTTTGGCAACGGTTTTTATTAATTCGCAACGCACCGCTGGATCTTGCGCGGTTTCTGGATCAGCAAGAACTTCAAAGGCATAAGTTAAAAGAGAGTCTCCCGCTAAAATTGCTGTCGCTTCATCGAATTGTTTGTGACAGGTTGGAATTCCGCGACGAAAATTATCGTCATCCATTGCTGGCAAATCATCATGGATCAACGAATAAACGTGGATGAATTCCATCGCAGTTGCGGCGTTTAAAGAATTAAAAGGATCAACGCCAAAGATTTGCGCAGAAGTAATTGCCAAAAATGGACGGATTCTTTTGCCGTCAGAAAGCGTGCTGTAGCGCATTGCTTCAACTAATTTTGAATCTGAAAAATCATGCGGAAGCAACTCGCTCATGCGTTTGTGAACCAAAACAGAACAAGCAAAAAGTGAATCTTTTAGCGATTTACTTAGCATAAGTTAACCATTCAGAATTTTTTGCAGATATTTTCCTGTCACCGATTTTTTGTTCTTAGCTACTTCTTCTGGAGTTCCTTCGGCAACAATGTAGCCACCTTTTTCACCACCGCATGGCCCAATGTCAATAATGTGATCTGCGGTTTTCAAAACGTCTAAGTTATGCTCAATTACTAAAATTGAATTCCCTGAATCAACCAGCGTGTGCAAAACTTTTAGAAGTTTGTTAATGTCTTCAAAATGCAGACCAGTTGTTGGCTCGTCAAGAATGTAAAGCGTATCTCCCGTGGCTTTTCTACTTAGTTCTTTTGACAATTTAATACGTTGCGCCTCACCGCCCGAAAGCGTTGTTGCGCTCTGCCCTATTTTCATGTAGCCCAAACCAACATCGCACAAAGATCTGAATTTTTCGTGAATGTGTGGCATTGAAGCGAAAAACTCTGCGGCATCTTCTGAGGTCATTTCAAGAATGTCAGAAATTGATTTGCCTTTATATTTTATTTCCAAAGTTTCGCGATTATATCGCTTGCCGTGACAAGTGTCGCAACGCACATAAACATCGGGAAGAAAATGCATTTCAATTTTTATCATTCCGTCGCCTTGGCAAGTTTCGCAACGTCCGCCTTTTACGTTAAATGAAAATCTACCAACTTTGTAGCCGCGAGATTTTGACTCGGGCAAATTGGTGAAAAATTCACGGATATAAGTGAAGGCCCCAACGTATGTACAAGGATTAGAGCGAGGAGTTCTGCCGATTGGCGATTGGTCAATTTCAATGATTTTGTCAATGAAGTGCGTGCCAGATAAGCTGGTGAAAGGCCCAGGAATCGCCTTAGATTTATTTAAAAGTTTGTTCAAAGCTGGATAAAGAGTTTTGATAATCAAACTTGATTTTCCGCCACCAGAAATTCCCGAAACCGCTGTAAAAATTTTTAACGGCAAGTTGAGCGTGACATTTTTCAAATTGTTAATTGTCGCACCTTTCAAAGTGATCATTTTTTTTGGATCAATTTTGCGACGTTTTTTAGGAATCGAAATTTCTTTTTTGCCGCTTAAATATTGACCTGTTATGCTTTTCGGATCGTTAATAACGTGCTTTGGCAACCCTGCAGAAATAACTTCTCCGCCGTGAATTCCGGCTCCCGGACCAACGTCGATTAAATATTGCGCTTCACGCATCATTTCTTCGTCATGCTCAACAACAATCACCGAATTTCCAAGGTCTCGTAGGTTTTTTAAGGTCGTAATCAACTTATCATTGTCTGATTGATGCAAACCAATTGAAGGTTCGTCAAGTACATACAAAACACCAGAAAGACCCGAGCCAATTTGCGAAGCCAATCGAATTCTTTGCGCTTCGCCGCCTGAAAGAGTTCCAGCTTGGCGATTAATTGTTAAATATTCCAAACCAACATTGCGCAAAAAACCCAAACGACGCGTAACTTCTTTTAACAAACGCTCAGAAATTTGTTTTTGCATTGGAGTTAATCGCGATTCCAAAGATTTGAACCATTCAACTGACTTTTCTACCGACATTTGACTAACTTCGCCAATGTGCAAACCATCAATTTTAACTGACAAAGCCTCTTCATTTAAGCGGTAACCATCGCAACTTTCGCAAGTTTTAACTGTTTGAAATTTTGATAAATCATCACGAATTGATTCATTTTCGCTTTCGATATATCTTTTTTTCAAGCTGTTGATTATGCCTTCAAAAGACTTTTTCACCTTCACGGCCTTCAATCCGTCTTCAATTTTTATTTCAACTTCTTCATCGCCCGTGCCATAGAAAATTATTTTTTTCGTTTCAGCAGAAAGATTTTTAAATGGCTCATCAAGACTAAAGCCGTAATGCAACGACATTGCCTGCAAAACTTGTTGGTAGAAGCGCTCTTGCACACCTTGCCAAACTGTGATTGCGCCACCGCGCAAACTTAAATTTTCATCCTCAATTACCAGATCTTCACTAAAATAAAGTTCAGTTCCAAGTCCGTCGCAATGTTTACACGCGCCAAACGGAGAGTTAAAAGAAAAAAGACGTGGCTCAATTTCTGAAATTGTAAAACCAGAAACTGGGCAAGAAAATTTTTCACTAAAAACCAGAATTTCTCCAGCTTTGTGCTTAGATTTTGAGCCTTCTGGCAAACTAACAATTTCAACGTAAAGCAAACCTTCAGAAAGTTTTAAAGCGGTTTCAACTGAATCAGCAAGCCTGTTTCCAAGATCGTCAGAAATCACTACGCGATCAACAATTATCTCAACATCGTGTTTTTTGTTTTTATCAAGAGTTGGTAAAATTTCGTTTAAATCATGAACTTTTCCGTCAACTTTAATGCGCTGAAAACCTTGTTTTCTAGCACTCATCATTTCTTTGCGAAACTCACCTTTTTGACCACGAACAATTGGAGCCAAGATGTAAATACGCGATTTTTTTGGCAATTGTGAAATTTTATCAACCATCACCGAAGCGGACTGGCTCTCAATTGGTTTGCCAGTTTCTGGCGAAAATGGCACGCCAATTCTGGCAAATAAAAGGCGATAGTGATCGTAAATTTCAGTGACTGTTCCGACTGTTGAACGCGGATTACGTGAAGTGGTTTTTTGATCAATGGCAATTGAAGGAGAAAGACCAGTAATCGACTCAACGTCCGGCTTGTCTTGCATGTCTAAAAACTGACGAGCGTAAGAAGAAAGACTTTCAATAAAGCGACGCTGTCCTTCGGCATAAATTGTGTCAAAAACCAGAGAAGATTTGCCAGAACCGCTCAAGCCAGTCACGACCACAAGTTGATTTTTAGGAATTTCAATACTGACATTTTTCAGATTGTGCTCTTTAGCACCAACAACTTTGATGAATTTTTCTTCCATTAGATTTTGCAGATTTTTTTTCAATTTAAGGGGGAACGGCTATTAATCCCAACGCCACTTAATAAACAACTCATTTCTTCTACAGAAACATCGGTATTAATAAGGCAAAGAATTAATTAAGATTAATCTCTATCTCATCCCGCACTTTTTTAAGCTCCAAATCCGTTAACGGAATGAGACCTTTTTGCAGCAAATAGCCATCGTTTCCCAAGGTATTTTTGCTGATAATTTCTTGAACAAATTCTTTCATTCCAGCAATCAAAACAAAGTGTTCTTTTTTAGCATAAATGAAAAGTGGTCTTGAAACTGGATAGGCTCCAGAAACTATGCTGTCAAAACTTGGAACGATTCCATTTATTGTTACTGGCTGCAAAGTGCTGTGATTTTCTTCTAAAAAACTAAACCCAAAAATGCCCAAAGCGTTGGCATCGTGTTTTAATTTTTGCACAATCAAATTGTCGTTTTCGCCAGCCTCAATGAATTTTCCGTCGCTACGAATCATGTGACATTTTTTCTTTCTCACTTTCGAATCAGAAAAAGCCGCAATAAATTCTGGCATGTCTTTGCAGACTTCTTCCATCACCAATTCAACAAAGGCATCTCTTGTTCCGGAAGTTGTGGGCGGGCCATAAACCGCAATTTCGATTTGCGGCAATTTTGGATTAATATCGCTCCATTTTTTATAAGGATTAGCAACCAATTCTGCCTTATTTTTTGCTGGAACTTTTTCGGCAAGAGCTAGAAAAATCTGCTCTTTTGTTAAAGAATATTTGGTGCCCGAAATCACATTTGCCAACACGATTCCGTCGTACCCTATTTTAACTTCTAAAACATTTTGCACGCCATTTTCGCTGCATTTTTTTAATTCACTGCCTTCAATTCTTCGCGAAGCATTTGCTAGATCTGGGTAGCCATAACCAACTCCAGAACAAAATAATTTAAAGCCGCCGCCAGTTCCAGTGGATTCAACAATTGGCGTTCTAAATTTTGTATCACGACCAAAAGTTTCCGCAATAACTGCGGCGAATGGATAAACCGTTGAAGAACCAACGATTTGTATATGGCTGCGTTTCTGCGCCTTAAAAGCATCAAAAGAAAAGGCAAAAACAGAAGAAGAAGTAAGTAAAAGTGAGGCGGTAATTATTAAGTGACGCAACATATCCGTTAAATTTATTATTATTTCAGAACTAAAAACGGATCAGTCGCAAGAGCATTCGCGCGGCAATGTGGTTTTTTTATCTAAAAAGTCAATCCGCTTTCTTGCTTTTGAAAAAATTATCGCGCCGCATCCGCTTTCACAAAAAATTCGACGAAAAAATTGATTTACGCGACAGCAATTTACTTGAAAATTAAGGCTTCGCTGCTGAACTGCAAAACATTGCAAATAACTTTCCCGCTTCCCTTTTCAAGAATTAAGATCAACTAATGAAAAAAAACAGCCAAAAAACAGCTTTGATTTTTGCCGCTTTTTTGTCATTTTTTTTATTTCTCTCTAAATCTTTTGCCGATAATTCTGAAATTATAATTCAAGGAAACGAAAGAGTTGACACCAATACTATAATTTCTTACCTCGATTTAGATGGCCTAAAAAATAAATCGCAAAAAGCATTGCAGGCTTCGCTAAAAAAACTTTACGAATCAGACTTATTTTTAAGTGCCAAAATTTCTTACCAAAAAGAAAACGTGCTCGTTGAAATAAAAGAAAATCCAATAATTTCTGAAGTAAAATTTACTGGAAATAAGAAGGTTGAAGATGATAATTTGCAAAGCGAAATTTCTCTAAAAAAACGCTCAGTTTTCACTAAAGCAAAATTGCAAAATGATTTAAAGCGCATCAGCGAAATCTATCTAAAAAGCGGTCGCTTTTTAACTAAAATCGAACCAAAAATAATTCAAAAAGATCAAAATCGCGTTGAGTTAATTTTTGAAATTTTCGAAGGTCCAAAAGCAAAAATTGGCGATATTTATTTTGTTGGAAATGCTGCCTTTTCTGACGAAGATCTAATCGAAGAAATGTCAACCAAGCAAAGCAAATGGTGGAAATTTCTTTCTTCTGCCGATGTTTATGACGCTGATCGCATTGAGTTTGATAAAGAAAAATTACGCCGCTTTTATGGCTCGAAAGGCTACGCCGACTTCACTACAATTTCTTCCGTCGCTCAAATCTCGCAAGCCAAAGACAGATTTTTTATTACTTTTTTACTAGAAGAAGGCATCAAATATAACTTTGGAAACATTAATATAATCAACCAGATCGATAAGTTTGATGAAAATATTTTGCAGAAAGAAATTCTTATAAAAAAAGGTAAAGTTTATAATTCTGAACTTATTGAAAAAACCGTAGACAAAATGACAGAAATAATGTCAGAAAAATCTTACGCTTTTGCCCAAGTTGAACCAATTTTAAAGCGCGACCGCGACAAAAAAATTATTAATATCGATTTTGTTATTAGCGAAACTCCGCGCATATACATTGAGCAAATAATCATCAAAGGAAATACTCGTACATTAGATGAAGTTATTCGCCGCGAGCTTAGATTTCGTGAAGGTGATGCCTACAACATCAACAAAATAAACCGTTCTAAACAACGCCTACAAAATCTTGGTTTTTTTGATAAAGTTGAATTTAACACCAAACGCATTGGCGAAGGCGATAAAGTCAATTTAGAAATAGAAGTTAAAGAGAAAAAAACTGGCGAATTGAGCCTTGGAATTGGTTATTCAACGGTTAACAAGGTAACCGCCAATGCTGGAATTAGAGAAAGAAATTTATTTGGCACCGGGCAAGAAATTGGAATTAATGTGCAGAAATCTTTTGCCAGCTTTACCGGCGAAATCAATTACACCAAGCCTTATTTTATGGATAATCCCATCGATGTTGGTTTTGACGTTTTTCAATATCAACTTCAAAAAAGAAATACCTTGGTTTACGACCAAAATTCTTCCGGAATTACCTTTCGCGGAAACTACTTTCTAAGCGAGTTTTTATCCCATCGAATTAATTATTCTCTTAGTCAACAATCAATTGGTAATATTGATCCTAACGCTTCGATCGGCATTAAAAACCTTGAGGGAGACTTTGTTAATTCCGGCGTTGGACAAAGTTTTTTATACGACAAAAGAGACAGCAGCATAAATCCTAAAAACGGTTATTACATTTCTGTTAGCCAAGATTTTTCTGGCCTTGGCGGCGACATAAAAACTCTAAAACATGAAGGGTCCGCGGGATATTACATTCCAGTAATTAATGACGATTTTACATTAAAATTATTAGCTCGAGGCGGCGCAATAGAAGGATTAGGGCAAGATGTGCGAAGCAACTACGGATTCTTTTTAGGTGGCAATAATTTTCGTGGCTTCAATTATGCAGGTGTTGGCCCAAGAACAATAACCAATGGCAGCGCGAAAGGCGGCAGCGCAATTGGTGGTAAAATTTATTATGTTGGAACGGCAGAATTTCGCTTTCCTTTGGGCTTGCCAAAAGAATTAGGAATTAGTGGAATTCTATTTAGCGACAACGGAACTGTTAAAGGAGTTGACGAAATCAGCAAACAAAACACTAATGTTGCAGATTCAGGATCTTTACGCTCGTCTTACGGTCTTAGTATTGCTTGGGCATCGCCAATGGGCCCAATCCGCTTAGATTTTGCCAAGATTGCCAAAAGTGAAGATTATGACCAAACTCAGAATTTTCGATTTAGTTTCGGAACAAGTTTTTAAAAAAGGGAGAAAACCATGATCAGAATTTTTCAACTTCCAGAATATCTTCAGGAAAAAGTTTTTTCACTTAAAGATGCTCAAGCTCTTGATGGAGCAGTTTGGATTGATTTGCAAAACCCTACAATTGCCGAAATTAGAGAGGTTGAAGAATTTTATAAAATCACCTTCCCAACCAGACAACAACAAGAAGAAATCGAAGCCAGTTCTCGCTACCTTGAAACTTCAGGAATAATTAAAATCAACTCCACATTCGTTAGCATGGCGCCACAAGGCGGAAGGCTTGATGAAAGCGAAGTTTCTTTTATTGTCACCGAAAAAATGCTTTTCAGCTTACGCTATTCTGAAAGCAAAGTGATTGTTGAAACCATCAAAAAAATAAAACAATTTCCGGCAATTTTCGCTAATCCTTCAAAAATATTCATCGCAATTTTAGAGGCTCGCGTTGATTTCGACGCCGATTTGATCGAATTAGTTTCAAAATATACCGCCGAAATCAGCAGAAAAATTAACTATAATCAGAATCTTGATGAAAAAATGATTCTGAAAATTAACGAATGCCAAGAGTTAACAATGGTGTTGCGCGAAGCTTTGTTTGACAAGCAACGCGTGATCTCTCTTTTACACAGAAATGAAGATTTAATGGTCGAAAACTACAATCGCCTACGCACAATTTTAAAAGATTTGGCCTCGCTAATTGAGCACGCCAATTTCAATTTCGCACGCCTAGAATATCTACAAAACAGCTTTTTGGGCTTGATCAACATTGAACAAAATAAGGTGATTAAAATTTTCACCGTGGCTTCTTTGATTTTTTTACCGCCAACTCTGATTGCCAGTATTTACGGAATGAATTTTAAATTTTTCCCCGAACTTGAATGGGCTTTTGGATATCCAATGGCTTTAACTTTAATGGCAATTTCATCGGTAGTGACAATTTGGCTTTTTAAGCGCAAGAAGTGGCTGTAAATTAGCTAATTTTGCGCAAACGATTCATGTAAATTGTTGCGCCAACCGCATTGGTATTTTCAATTTTATATCTTCCGCCGCAAGCTATCGGATAATTAAAATCTCCACAAAAAACATCAAAATAAATTCCATTGTGATAAGATGCATTGCGATCTCCAAACAAATCAAAACGCACTGCAATATCGGCAAATTTATCCTTTAAAAATTGTAAAATCTTTCGCGCTTTTTTTAATTCATCAGAAATTTTTGATGAATTAATTTGTGATGCGATTTCTTGCGATAAAGCTTCCAAACTATCATTAGAAGCAACAATTTTAGAAATTATTTCTGCATTTCTTTTCGCAATTTTCTTAATCGCCGAAAAGTTTTTATTCATAATTGCTTCGACCAATTCTGCAGTTTTATTTTCGCCAATTTCACTTAAAAAAAGCTCAAGAAAATTCGGCAAAGAAAATTCGATTAGCAAATTTTTCATGTTCAATTTTTTCAAAACCGTAAGCATGATTTCAATAATTTCCAAATCTGATTTCTCTTGATCGCAACCAATAATTTCAACCCCAACTTGAGTTTGTTGGCGGTCAGCGTAAAGATCTTCACTTTTAGCACAAAGAACATCGCCAACATAACAAAGCTTTAAAGGCAATTGCGCTTGTTTTAAACGAGCCGATAAAAGTCGTGAAATTTGCAGCGTGATATCATTTCTAAAAATCAGATTCTTGCCAGAAATAATGTCGGTTGTTCTAAAAGAATTCTTAACTTCACCATTTGCAAAACCATCTTCAAATTCTACCAAAGGCGTTTTAATCAGGCGATATTGCGCTTTAAGAAAAGTTGAAATTGCTTGATTGATAGCTTCGTGACTTTTTTCAGCCTCATCAAACAACAAATCGTAAAATCCTATTGGTAATAATTTTTTTGGATCAGAACTGTTCATGCTAAAAACTTAGGTTATTAAAAACTCTTCCAACGCCAACATATCTTGCCACGCAACCTTCTTTTTTGCTGGTTGGCGCATTAAATATGATGGATGGAAAATGGTGAAGGTTTTGATTTTTCTTGGTAAAAAGCTCGGCGCAAAATCCATAAATCTTCCGCGAATTTGCGTGACCGGATCTTTAATTCCAAGAATTGCAGTCATTGAAGTAGAGCCAACTAAAACCAAAACTTCTGGATTAATAAGTTCGATATGACGCTCAACAAATGGTCGGCAAATTGCCAGCTCTTCTTCTGTTGGGCGACGATTTCCGGGTGGTCGCCAAAATATTACGTTGCTGATGTAAAAACTTTCTGCGCGAGTCATGTTAATTGCGCGAAACATGTCGTCTAAAACCTTGCCCGAATCGCCACAAAAAGGAATTCCCTGCAAATCTTCATGATTTCCGGGAGCTTCGCCAATCACCATTACTTTTGAATTTGGGTTTCCATCGCAAAAAACCGTGTTGGTTGCCATTTTTTTAAGATTGCAGCCATCAAAATTTTCTATTGCAAGGCGCAAATCTTTTAAGGTTTTAGCAGCTTTTGCTGCCTTGCGGGCAAGCTCAACAATTTCATTTAAAGATTTAAATTTTTTATCAAACGCCTCTTCTGCTGCGGGTGATGATTGTGATTTTTTTGCCAAAGTTGAAAGTGCTTCGTTGATTGAAAAGTGCGGTTTAATAAAATTGCTAGCTACTGTGGTTTTAGTTGAGTTAATATCTAGTTTCTTTTGTTGCGAATCTTTTTCCAGAAAATGATTTTGTGGCTTCTCTGAAATTACCTCACAAAGATCACTTTCAAAATAGAATTGAAGAGCATCTACAATATTTGAGCTTAATTTTAGTTTTTGCACTTAAAGTTATGTTTAATCAATTACGACCAATTTTATAAATCTTACAAAATGGAAAAATTCGAATTTGAAATTTGCGAAGGTGAAGAAGGAATACGCCTCGATAAATTTCTAACAATGAAATTTGCAACTATAAAGCCAGAAATAAACCGAACCAAAATTCAAAAACTCATTGAAGAGAATTTGGTGCTAAACGAGAAAAATCAAGCTTATAACTCACCAGCGCAAAAAACTGTTTTAGGTCAGAGATTCTTTGTTTCAACACAAAATCCTAGACCCTTGTATTTACAAGCAAAGAAAATTGATTTCGAAATTATTTTTGAAGATGACGATTTATTAGTAATCAACAAACCAGCCGGATTAACCGTTCATCCGGGAGCTGGAAATCAAGAAAACACTTTGGTAAACGGCTTGCTTTTTAAATATAAAGATCACCTTTCTTCAATTGGCGGTGAATTTCGCCCTGGCATTGTTCATCGCTTAGACAAAGACACTTCTGGCTTAATGCTGGTGGCAAAAAATGATTTTACTCACCAAATTTTGGGGCAAAAATTACGCGATCGCGACATTAAAAGAACTTACGTTGCTTTTGTTTATGGCTGCGTAAATCCACCGCGCGGCAACATTAATAAAAACATTGTGCGCTCAAGAGCGAACCGTTTGAAAATGACCATTTCCAGAACGCTTGGGCGCGAAGCAATCACTAATTATGAAACAAAAGAATTCTACTTCGATAATTTCGCCAGCCTTTTAGAATGCAAATTGCAAACCGGCAGAACCCATCAAATTCGCCTGCACCTTGAATCAGAAAAACACTCTTTGATTGGTGATCAGCTTTATAATTCTTGCAAAAAAATGCTGCCAAAAAACCTTTCTGTTGAAGCGGCAAATTTCATTAAGAACTTTCCAAGACAAGCTCTTCATTCTTACAAAATAAGTTTTGTACATCCGCGCAGCAATGAAGAAATGTCTTTTGAAATCGATCTTCCAGAAGATTTGAAAAAACTTAAAAACTATCTCATTAATGGCTAATTCAATCGTAATAATTTCAGGGCCAACCGCTTCTGGTAAAACAGATTTAGCCTTAAAACTAGCCACCGAAAAAAACATCGCGATTATTAATGCCGATTCTCTGCAAATTTATGAAGGATTGCCAACTCTTTCTTCGCAGCCCAACAAAAAAGAGCGAGATCAGGTTGAACATTTTTTATATTCACATTTTAAGCCCAACGAAATTTCTTCGGTTGGCACTTGGCTAAAACTTGTAAAACCAGTTGTAGAAAAGCTTTGGAGCGAAAATAAAATTCCCGCAATTGTTGGCGGCAGCGGAATGTATATTTCAAAATTAGTTGATGGAATTTCTGAAATTCCCGAGATCAGCGAGGAAATCAGAATTTCTTCGCGCCAACTTTTTGATGAAATTGGACAAGAAAACTTTAAACAAAAACTGCTTGATTTAGGCGAAGATGAAATCATCGACAAACAAAGAATGATAAGGGCTTACGAAGTTTTGCAGCAAACTGGAAAATCTATTTTTTGGTGGCAACAAAACCCGCCACAAAAGATTTTTTCTGACGCAAATTTTATTCACGCTAATTTAAATCCTGACCGCGAAATTCTTTATAAGAATTGTAATTTTCGTTTTTTTGAGATGCTTAGAAATGGCGCTCTTGAAGAAGTTGAAAGCCTTGTAAAACAAGGATTTAAAGATGATTGGCAAATTACCAAAACTTTAGGATTTTTTGAAATTCGCGACCTTCTTGAAAATAAAATTTCTCGAGCAAAAGCAATTGAAATTGCCACGCAAAAAACCAGAAATTATGCCAAAAGACAATTAACTTGGTTTCGTCACCAATTGCCCGAGAAGCATAGTTTTAGGGATTCTAACTCAGCTTTAAGTTTTCTTAAAAATGAAATTTAACGATCAAGGAATTATTATTGGTCAAAAAAAATACGGTGAAAATTCACTAATTGTGAAAGTTTTTTCACGCGAACATGGAATTTATCGCGGCTTCGTTAATTCAATAAAATCAAGTAAAAGCCGAGTTATTTTTCAAATTGGAAATTTAATTTCTTTTGAATTTCGGGCGCGCACCGAAGAAAATCTTGGACAATTCGCAGCTGTGGATTTGGTGAAATCTTACTGCTCAAATTTTATGTTTGACGCTCTGAAAATAAATTGCGCAAATTCAATATTTTCAATAATTGATCACGGTTTTCTAGAAAGAGATAATCACGAAAAGCTTTTCGAAAAACTGCAAAAATTTTTGCAAAAACTGATCGATGAAGACCAACCAAAAATATTTCTTTCTGAATATATAAAACTCGAATTAAAAATTCTCAAAACCTTAGGCTACGGAATTGATTTGTCATCTTGCGCCGCCACAAACTCAACCGCAAACCTCGCTTATGTTTCTCCAAAATCTGCTAGAGCTGTAAGCCTTGAGGCCGGAAAGCCTTATCAAAATAAATTGCTCAGATTGCCTGAATTTTTAGTTGGAGATCAAATTGCAATTATGACGAATGACTTACGCGACGGTTTACGCCTAAGTGGATTTTTTTTAGAGAAGTTTGTTTTTGAAGATAAAAAAGAAAAGTTAAATGCCCGCAATCGCTTGGAGAAATATTTACTCCCAAGCTTGTCCTCGTCCCCGTCATAAAGACGGGGTGACAAAACAACATAATTGACATTGCTGTAAGAATTATTCACTAAAAAATCAATTTCCCCATCAAAATCACTGGATCAATTTTTGTTCCAAACAAGAGACAGAAAAAACTCGACATACATATTGCTGGAGCAAAAGGAAAAGTGTCATCTTTGGTGATTTTTTGCCACAATAAACCAAACATAACTCCCAAAAAACCGCTAAGCATCATAAATGCCAAAAAGCTTTTCATTCCAAGCAAAAATCCTGCAACAAAAAAGAACTTCAAATCATCAACTCCAATCGCTTCAAGAGTTGTTGTGACATAGAAAAATAACCACAGCGCCAATCCGAAACCTAAATAAATGAAAGCTGATTTTAAATGGCTTAAAATAACAGAATTTCCGCCCTGAGAAATCAACAAAATTACCGCTAAAATTGTCAGTAAATATTGTAAGAAATTAGGAATAAAATAACGCTCTAGATCAGTTATGCACATGAGAATCAAGGTGCTGGTAATCAAAAAATATAACACCATTTTGATGTCGATTTTTTGATCTAAAACAAAATAAATCGCTAAAAAACTTAACAAAAAGCTGAGTTCAATAAGGGGATAACGTAGCGAAATTTTCGCATTACATTTGCTGCATTTTCCTTTTTGAAATAACCATGAAAAAATCGGAATAAGATTGCGAGGAGTTAAAACGGTTTTGCATCCAAGGCATTTCGACCTTGTGAAAACGATTGGCTCTCCGTCAATAATCCTGTGACTTACTAAGGTAATGAAGCTGCCGAAAATTAATGAAGAAATTATCACCAAAACTAGTTGTAATTGCGGATCAATCAGTGAAAAAATTTGCATGAATTGGTTGTTAATTTGCTAATTTGAAATCTGCTAAATAGATTTATTTTTATTTGCCAAATCAATAATTTCTCCAATTTAAAATGATATTTTTTTTAAGGCATTTCTTAGTATTTTTCTTGTTTTTTGCTGCAAATTCTTGCAGTCAAAAACCAGTGCCAATAAGCGATCACAGCCGCAATATTTATAACAAGAATAGCAAAGCCAGCCCTTACAAATATTCTTCTAGCGCACCTTCTTTGATTAAAAAATCTGCCATTCAAAATAATCAAGTTGAAGTGGTTGCTGGCGACACAATTTTTGGAATTTCAAGAAAATTACAAATTCCTCTTCGCGATCTAATAACAGAAAATAAACTTACACCGCCTTACAATCTCAATGTTGGCGACAAACTTTTGATTCCGGCAATCAAATATCATGAAGTAAAAAACGGAGAAACTCTTTATGGAATTTCTCGTATATATAATATGCAAATCGCAAATTTAGTTGAATTAAACAATCTGCAAAAACCTTACGCGGTGAAGGTTGGAGATAAAATTAAAATTTCATCAAATAGCCCTAAAGCAGATTCTTCTAGCAATTATTCGCCAAAACCAGAAGTAAAATTACCAGAAAAAGATTCTGCTCCTAGCGTCCCTGAAAAAATTATCGACAAATCTAACAATTTTTCTTGGCCAGTTCGCGGAACAATTATTTCTGGCTTTGGCCCAAAAAGCGGCGGTCTTTATAATGACGGAATCAACATTAAAGCCAAGGAAGGAGCTGAAGTCAAAGCCTCTGAAGATGGAGTTGTGGCTTACGTTGGCAATGAATTAAAAGGTTACGGCAATTTAATAATTGTTAAACATTCTGGCGGCTGGATTACGGCCTATGCCCATTTATCAAAATCCAGCGTTACGCGCGGAGCAAAAGTCAAAAAAAGTCAGAAAATTGGCTTAGTTGGATCAACCGGCAACGTAAAATCTTCACAACTTTATTTTGGTTTGCGCAAAGGTCGCGATGCCGTGAATCCTAAAAATTACTTAAAATAAATGTCGTTTTTCAAAATATTTTCAAAATCAAATTTAACCAATCAGCTCAAAAGCAGCTCTAGCAAAATATCAGCGGCGATTTCACAAATTTTCACCCACAAAAAACTCGACGAAAATACCATTGACGAACTTGAAGAGATCTTGATTGCAAGCGACATGGGAACAGAATTTGCAATAAAAATTTCTGCTTCTTTACGTGAGAAAAAGTTTGAAAAAAACATCAGCGAAACCGAAATCAAAAATTTTCTAATACAGGAAATATCAGCAATTTTAAAACCTTGCCAAAAAACTCTGGAGCTAAAAGAAGACAACAAAACGCAAGTTTTTATTTTTAACGGCGTTAATGGCGCAGGCAAAACAACTACAATCGCCAAAATAGCCCAAAGCCTTAAAAACCAAAATAAAAAAGTTTTAATAGCGGCTTGCGACACTTTCCG
>CAYVKI010000020.1:0-21546 GCA_964452075.1 uncultured Rhizobium sp. | reverse complement strand
AACCTGACGTGGCGCGCTTTGTTGAGTTTTTAGAAAATTGGGTAATTGCGGTTTTGGCGGAATTTGAAATTAAAGGCGAAATCAAAAAAGGTCGCGTAGGAATTTGGGTGACAAATAAAAAAGGCGAAGAAAAAAAGATCGCCGCCATTGGCATTAAAATTAAAAAATGGGTGAGTTACCACGGAATCGCCATCAACATCAACCCAGATTTAGCGGGCTTTAACAACATAGTTCCTTGCGGAATTAAAGAATTTGGCGTGACAACAATGGCAGAAATTCTGGGTAAAATTGATGAAAAAAAATTTGAAGAATTTGTGAGAGAGAAATTTTTAGAAACTAAAAATCAGCTTGTGAAGCCTTGGTAAATAAAGCTTCACCAAATTTTTCTTTACCAAAATCTGCAATTAAATTTTGTGCGCGCTCACTTTTTAAATATTCTAAAAACTCAGCAGCTTCTGGCGATAGATTTTTTCCAGTTAAGGCAAAACAAGGGTTAAGCAGAGTTTTTCCACCGCTTAGAAAAATTTTTAAACTGGCAATATTTTCTTTGTTTGAAAGCCAAGTTCCCCAATCTGTGATGGTATAAAGCTCGCCTTCATTAGCATAAAGCAATGCATCACGCGGAAAAACTGAATGTTTAAAATACCACGGCGAATTATCGCGCCAAGGCTGCAATTTAACACTTTGCCAAATGCTTTTTTCTTTAACATTTGTGCCAGAATTATCGTCGCGTGACAAAAAAGTTTTAGCAGAAGTTTCGTCTCCCAATCTGGCAATTTTTAGAAAAATCTTTCCCAACGAATCTGACTTTTCAATTTTAGCAGGATTTTTCTTTGGACCAACAATGAGAAAATGATCGTTGAAAATAGGAGTGTAATTTGTTGCCCATCCTTCTTTTTGGGCTTCTTCGCCCTGTTTTTTTTCATAGACCAAAGCAAGATCAATCACTTTATTTTTCAGCTGACTTAAGGTATTTACACTAATGTCTTGATACCAAGCAATTCCGTAATCTTTATTTTTTTCTTTCAAAAAATCTTCAGCCAATGCTCGCAAAATTCCAGTTGGGCCAGCTCCACCATTGCCAATTCTAATTTTAATATTTTTCTCATTACCATAAATTTCTTTGGGCTTAACGCTAATCTGCAAAGTGTCTATTGTCTTTGCGGAAGCGTTATTAACAAAAATTATAAGAAACAGAATTGGTAAAAAATTTTTCATTTTTTGTTAGCGAAGGTTGAATTTGGTAAAAGATTTACTAGTTATTCGCCCACGATAGCAAAAACACAATTCAAAATAATTAACTTTCTAAAAATGACAAACACACAAGAATTCAACTTCGACGTTGAGGTCGGCAAAGTGCTAAACTTAATGATTAATTCTCTTTACACCAACAAAGACGTGGCTTTGCGCGAGTTAATTTCAAACTCGTCAGACGCTTGCGACAAATTGCGTTATCTTGCGGCGCAAAATCCTGACATTCTCAATGATGAATTAAAAATTACGATCACGACCGACAAACAGAAAAAATTGTTAATTATAACCGACAATGGCGTGGGCATGAATCGCGAAGATTTAATTCAAAATCTTGGCACAATCGCGCGCTCCGGAACTGAGAATTTCATTAAATCTCTGACAGGAGACAAACAAAAAGATGTGCAACTTATTGGTCAATTTGGCGTTGGCTTTTATTCAAGCTTCATGATTGCTAACAAAGTTGAAGTGGTTTCGCGTAAGTTTGATTCAGACAAAACTTTTAAATGGGCATCTGAAGGAAATGGTAATTTTACGATTGAAGAAATTGGTGAAGGATCCCCCTATTTAGGGGGAGCGAGCGAACGCGTTAGCGGCGCGACGGGGGTGCATAATTCTTCACGCGGCACAAAAATTACGCTGCATTTAAAAGATGAAGCAACTTCAGATTTTCTTGATCGTTTTCACATTAAGCACGTTGTTCAAACTTATTCTGATCACATCAATTTTAAGATTGATTTCATTCCAGAAAATTTGGAAGCGGGAGCGGCGATTGAAACTTTAAACTCTGCTTCGGCCTTGTGGACAAAATCTCCAAGCGAAGTGACCGCCGAGCAATATCAAGGTTTTTACAAAAGTTTTTCGCATCTTCCGGGTGAACCTTTCATGACAATTCACAACAAAGTTGAAGGTTTAACAACTTACACCAATTTGCTTTTTATTCCAAGTTCTAAACCCTTTGATTTATTTCACCCAGACCGCAAAACTTCTGTAAAACTCTACGTTAAAAAAGTTTTTATCTCTGAAGAATTAAATTTAGTTCCCGCCTGCATGCGCTTTCTGCGCGGTCTTATCGACTCTGACGATTTGCCACTTAACATCAGTCGCGAAAATTTACAACACAGCGTAGTTTTGGAAAGAATCAGAAAATCGGTTGTAAATAAAGTTCTGTCAGAACTGAAAAAGAAAGTGACCGAAAATGAAGAAGAATATGTGAAATTTTGGAATAATTTTGGCGCAGTTTTAAAAGAAGGGCTTTGCGAATCTTCAGAATTTCGTGAAAAAATTCTTGAGGTTTGTCGCTTTTATTCTTCAAAATCTCCAGACAAATTAATTAGCCTGTCGGAATATTTAGACCGCGCCAAATCTGGGCAAAATAAGATTTACTTTCTCACTGGCGAAACAATTGCTAAAATAAAATCTTCACCACAACTCGAAGCATTTTTAGACAAAGACATCGAAGTTTTATTTTTAACTGACTCGGTTGATGAATTTTGGGTGACGGTTGCTTTGCCTTACAAAACCGCCAATTCTGAATGGGAATTTCAATCGATTAATCGTCACGATGTTGATTTATCAAACGTTGAAAAAAACGCTAATTCTTCAGAAAAAAATGAAGAAAAAGATGCCGAAAAAGACGTCACAAACAGCAATTTTGCAGGCCTAACCAAATTCATCAAAGAAACTTTGGGCGACAAAATTAAAGAAGCGCGAATTTCAAAAAAACTTACTAACTCACCCGTTTGTCTCGCTGTTGATGCTGGTTCAATGGATATTCGTTTGGAAAGATTTTTGTTAGAACAAAAACAAATTCAGGCAGGAACTGCGAAGATTTTAGAAATTAATCCGAGCAACTCGATTATTAAATCTTTAAATGATGAATATTTGGATAGCGCAAAATCATCCGATGTGAGAGATAAAATTTGCACTTTGTTTGACCTAGCCTGCGTGATCGAAGATGAGCCAATTGCCGATAGTAAAGATTTTTCTAGAAGATTGCAGTCTTTGATGGGGTAAGTTAATACACAAACTTGATCTTCTGGATCCCCGCCTTAAGCGGTGATGACTTTGTGAGTTCCTTGGTTAAGCAGTCATAATCGCGCAGGCGGGGATCCAGAATTTTGCACAAATATACTAATTATCCAAAAAAGTAATTGCAGTTTTAGAAGCACTTTGCGACATTCCGCTTCTAAATTTATGGGCTATAGCGTAGGTTTATTGCGTTAAAAAATATGCTTAACGCATATTTTAGCAAGAAACGGGTAAAGGAGCGAAAGCGACGCATACCCAGTCTCGAGTTGTCTTTGAGCCGTCAGGCGAAAAAGCAACGAAGAGTTTAATAATTTATATATGGGGCTATAGCGCAGTTGGTAGCGCGCTTGCATGGCATGCAAGAGGTCACGAGTTCGACTCTCGTTAGCTCCACCATGCTTCGCTCTCACGAGCTACGCATGGCGCGGCCACGCGACATAAAGTAGATCGTTAGAGCGAAGCATGCCCTGCATAGCGCCCTCTAGGGCGACGACGGTCTGGCCAGACAAACTCAATATTAATTCTTATCACCCTAAGAATATGCACTACACCTACATAATCAGATCAATTTCCAACTCTTCCCAATATTACATCGGCCACACCTCAAACCTAAAATCTTAAAATTGATAAGTTTAAAAATAGTGGGGCACTGCAACATTTAAAATGTTCTACTCCTAAAAAGCGCCTTAAATTTAAGCACATTGATCTTCAATCTCTTAAACGCGTGAAAGATTTTGATCATCAATCTGCAATAGCATGACAGAAGTTGTTTTACTTACTGTTGAAGGCAGCTCTTCCGCCATTTTTCTTGCAGACTCTTGTTCTGCTATCACCCGTGCTTTTACTTCTTCAATATCGCTCGCACTAAATTTTGACTCATTAAGTGATTGCACTACTTCGCAAATACCTCGCGAAATGCTGCGTGAATTATTTGCCGAAGCATTCATTAATCCACCTGATAGCGAAGTTAAGAATGCGCCGCCTCCCGCAATTCCAATTCCGGCATTAAAAGCTGTAGTATTTGATCCAGCCGCAACCATTGTTCCAACACCACCAAGAACTGCCGCAACTCCCAAAACGGCAGCAACTGTTAATATTTTACCACCTTGCATTTCGCTTCTATTTCTAACTAGAGCTTCAAATTTTTCTGGAGGAACTTCCAACATATTTATGATTTCATCAATTTCGTCTTGGCTAACTTCGGGAGAATTTTTTCTTACCAAAGAACCGCTAATGGTAGCGATCAATTCATCATTCACAGTTTTTGAAAATGTGTTTTGTTCACCTTCAAAATTTCGACTTCTAAGCTTGGCATAGGTTAAAATTTCAATTCCGATATTTTCAATATCCTCTTCTTTTTTGTGCAGATATTCGCGACCAGCTTCAGCAAAATTTTTGGCAGTAAGTGCTGTCCAGATCCCACCAAGTGCCGTGTGAATGCCAAGCATTTCATTATCGGCAACTGAACTCATTGCTGCAATTGTTGCACCAAGCGCACCTTCAAGAGTGCCTTGAACAATTTTGCCGGCGTTACTTTTATAGGCGTTGTAAAGAGTTTGCGAAGTGTTACCAAGTAGCGAATATTCACCTCTTTGCGAATGTGGAGTTCTGCGTTTCATAAGCATTATAATTTAATTAATAAAACGCTTATGAAAGATTTTATAAATGGTTAGATCAATTGAATTTGGCTAGGTGAGACAATTTGACTAAACAAACTACAAAAATCCATTGATCGCAGTAACGAGGTTATTTTGCGGTAATCGCCTTATTTAATAATTCTCGTCTTCTCAACAGCTCCAACTTTTGGCACTTCTACTTCTGGAGTTGTAGATTTTTTTACCTGCGGCACTTCATTGTTTGACGAAGCTTTTTTCTGCTTGGTTTTTTTGGTCTTTTTTGAAGTTTTTGTATTTATAGATTTAGACTTTTTGCTCTTTGTTGACGCAGATCCAGCTTTGGTTTTCAGGCTGTATTTTGTGTTTTTTGCTTGAGCCTCTTGAGCAAAATTGCTTACAAAAACTATCGCAGCAATAATGGAAATAGAACGCTTCAAGAACCTTTTAATTGTTGAGAAAATGGATTGCCGCGCTGCGCTCGTAATGACAATTTTCTTTATTGAAAATGATCTCATATTTTTAATTTTTTAATCTAAGGCCCTCACAACTGCAGCAAGAAAATCTTTTTTGTTAATGGTTTTTTCTAAGTTAAAATTCGCTCCACTATCAAAAGCTTTTTGTACTGTTTCTTTGTCGGAAGATGCCATTAAAGCAATAATTGGAATGGTTTTGTGATTCTTAAATTTCTTAAATGATTTTCCAAGACGAATTTCTTTAATGGCTTGGTAGCCATTCATTACCGGCATTTCGCCATCCATTAAAATTAGATCGAATTTTTCTTCATCAAGAATTTTTAAAGATTCTAAACCATTCTCAACATGCCGAACTTCGTAGCCCGCATCACGCAGAATTTTTGAAGTAATTTTGATATTTACCGGATTGTCTTCAACCAACAATATTGAAGCGGATTTTTTGTGTTGTATCACCTCAATTTCAGGCTTATCTTCTTTAAACTCACCTTCATAGGCATCAAAAAACAATTCTATTGTTGTGCCTACGCCTTTTTTAGAATTAACAAAGATTGAGCCGTGATGTAATTTTACTAGCTTCAACGTAATTCCCATGCCAATTCCGTGCGAATCAATATTGGTTAGTTGCGATTTATCAATATCTTTGCCCTGCCCCGATAAAAGCAGTTTGATTTCATCTTCCGTCATTCCAATGCCACTATCTTTGATTGCGATGCAGATTTTGCGATTTTTCTTGAGATATTTAGCACTAATTTCAACAGAGGTTTTTTCTACACTATATTTGATGGCGTTGGTGAGAAGATTAACCAAAATCTGCTTCATTCTTCTAACGTCACATTGCAGATTCGGCAAATCTTCTTCAAGTTTTGCTTCTAATGTTACGTTGTGACGAATTGCCAAACCTTTGTTTAAGAGTAAAATACGACCGATAATTTCAGAAACATCGCAAATTTGCATTTTATCTAAAGTGAATTCACCAGTTTCTTGCTGGTTAATATCAAGCAAATCTTCAACGAAATGCATCAACTCTTCAGATTGATCCGAGATGGTTTCGAGCATTTTTTTGTCTTCGTTTTTTAGAAATTTAGATTTTTTGTCAGATTCCAAAATCAGGTTGCTCAATCCACAAATTCCAAAAACATAGTTTTTAATATCGTGAGAAGATTTTGAAAGAAGGTCGGCTTTAGCTTCATTAGCTTTTGATAATTGCTCATTCGAAATTTCTAGCTGGCGCAGCAATTCTTCTTCTCGGCGCAGAATATCTTTAACCAAATTTAAAGTTGAAAATAGACTGGCAAATTCTTTGCGTTCTGGTTTTTCAATATTGAATTCAAACTCTTTTTTTGAAATTTTTAATGCCAGTTTTGACAAATTTTGCACCGGCTTCACAATTTTTTTGTAAATTATTTGGAATAAAACCGAGATCGAAATTAGTAGCAATAAAACCAAAAGAGAGTGCTTTTGAAATGCGTCAGAAATTTTCTGGTGAGATTTTTTCTCATCATAAAAAACTACAATTTTTAAAGGCGAGTTTTTGACATTTTGCAAATACACAAAACCATCATTTTTAGAAAATAATTTTGGTGTTTTAATGAATTTTCCAGCGCTATTAAATCCATTTATTTCAGAGTTAAATTTAGATGCTGCTTGTTGAGCAAATTCAAGGTTTTCTGCCGCAATATTACTGGAAGAAAAAGCAATTTTATTTTCATGAAGAATCGCAAAACTAAAGGTTTCATTGCCAATAACTTTTTCTAACTTGGTTAGCATTCTCTCAATATCTAAACCGAAAACCAAAGTTCCCAGATAAACATTTTGATCAGAAAAAACTCCCATCGCGACTGGAATAATAAATCTTCCCGAAAGCGCACCATTTACCGGCTCGCCAAAAACAATAAGATTAGGAGATTTTGTGGTAATTTTTATATAGTCGCGATGCGACATGTCGATTTGATTTTTTAATAAGCCAGCGGCACCATCAACCACTAACATATTTTTTTCATCTATCCACGAAAATGCATTCCAAGTGATTGCAATATCAACCTGATTGTTAATATTTCCTACAAAAGAAGACAATATTTGTCCTACTTGTTTATTTGAATTTGGGAGATTTTTTATATCTTTAATTTGCTTTGTTGCGTAGAAGAGTTGGTATTTTAAATAATCAACATTGAAGGTAATTGACTTTTCAATCTGCTTTACTGCAAAGAAAATTTCTTCTTTAATTTGATGTTTTTCTTGGTTTAAAGAAAGTTTAACAAAAACCCCACCTACTAACAACATAGAGATTATAGAAATCTTATAAATTAAGACAAAATCTTTGGTTAAAGTTGAGTTAAGTCTGAATATTAACTTTCTGAATAAACTAATTCCCATTTATCTCCCCATTTTTTTCCTTTTGATAATCCGTCATCAATCTTGTTGCTGACGGATGATTTATGTGCGTTTTAAGATTCTTATTTTCCGCCTCACTATTTTTTTCCTCTTGAATTTCATCTTCTTTTTCTCTTCTGATCGCCTCTTTAATTATTTCTGCTTTTGCCACTTGAGCCATATTTTGCGCTGGATCTATCAAGTTCATCGCTTCAATCTCTAAGTCTGAAAACACCAATGGTAACTCTGTACAGCCAAGAATTACGGAACGATATCCGTGTTTTTTTCTGATTTCACTAACTACGGAGGTAATTTTACTTTTTGCCTCTAATAAATTTCCAGATTTAACATCAAAAATTGCCGTCATAATTTTTGCATGTTGCTCTTTCGATGGGATAAAAAATGGCCCTTGATCAGGATAATTTCTTCTCAAATCTTCATAAAGCCCTATTTCACCTTCGGGCAAATCTATTCCTACAGTTCTGCTGGTGCCAAGAAGTATAAAACCATCTTTGTTACGATTTACGTCTAAAGTTGATTTACGAATATCAATAACTTTATCTAGACTACCTTCACAAAACTCTGAAAGACGTTTATGGGCAGTGTTGCAAGGAACTGTTATGCAATGAGCGCCAAGCTTTTTCAAAAAAGAATTCGCCGAGCGATAATGATCTATATAAGAAGGACCTTTGCCAATTTCGAAGTTATGCTTTCCAGGGGTGCTGTTAACACTACAATGAACAAATGGGGTTTTTGTTTTTGCCAATTCTTCAGAAAAAACCGCGCTCGCCAATGGACCAGCTCCACCAATAATACCAACAAATGGTGATTTAAGAATTGGATATCCACCATAACTTTCTGTTTCTCTCATTCTCTTGTTACGATCCCTTTTGTCTTCTGATATTTTTTCAGACATTTTCTTTTCATCTCCATGAAAAAGAATGTTTGGTCTTCTTGGATTTGTTGACAGCGATAAATCTAGAATATTTTTTGCAAATTTCTTCATTGAACCCTCAACAGAAAGAACTGGGAGATGGAAGCGAGATTCTAAGCTGTTTGCGATGCTTAATCCGTCTGTTTTTTCCGCAAGCGCAATTATATCACTTCCGTAATCTCTGCAAATATCTACCTGACTATCTAGCAATCTGATACCTCTTGTTGCAATTCCGACAGATATAATTTCTGGGAAATGTTGATCTTCCGTCAAACCAATTTCGTTGCCGCGCGCAATTATTTCTTTGTTTAGAAGTGCTACTTTATGAGGGTCTATTCCGATAATTCCGATTGTTGCTTTCCATTTATAAGGATCGCTAACCCAAGACTTATCTTTTACCCCTAATGCTTGTCGGACGAATTTAATCATTGCTGAAAATCTAGATTCTGCCAACATGCGTATTATTCCTCTTTTTCTTTTTGATTAATTTTGCGATTGAAAACCTTACCTGACCGCACTTACACTAGTTTTTACAACTTCTTTTTTTGGTGATGGAGAGTTGGATGGAGTAGATTTTTCTCCTCCAAAAATATTTTTTACAACCTCTTGAATAAATTCGGTAGTTTGAGGCGATAAAAAAACTTTTGCTGCCATTGTCGCCGCAATTCTTGCTGGAGCACCAGCTCTTAGAAGATTGGGGTTTTGAATAAATTCATTTTTTACCTTACTCATCGCTTCAAAAACAGTTTTTTCAGTAACTACAGTTTCTGCCATCTTCACTCCAATATTTTGAAAAGGAACTGAAGCAGCTCCAACAATACCAGAAGCTGCAACATCTATTGGAAAACTTTGAGAATCAGCATTAATTTGACTCCAAACCAAGCCATTACGAATTGCAAATGGTAAAAATGATCGAGATGTCATTTTTATTAAATCCGACTTCTTAACTTGAACCCCTAAGCTTTGCATTGTTTTGATTGAGCCATTCAACTCAAGAGGAACGCCGATAGCGGTGTCAATTCCAATAGAAATAAAATTAATTTCAAATTTTGATGCTTCTTGCTGCTCAAGAAATTTTCGAATATGTAGGGTTGGATAAGTTACTAATGCATTGTAAGTAAATCTGGAGGAAATTCCACTTGTTAAACCTTGACGACTAGTTTTGAGAGAATCATCTCTATGAAGAGCTCTTAAGCCAAGGTTGTGAAGAACTTGCCTCTGAAAAACATTGACCGTTGTTTGTATTGCAATCGCCATTTTATAAAAATTTTGCGACATTGCTTTTTCTTCAGAATCCGTAACTAATCTCAGATCATCGGTAGATACATTATTTTTTTCTTCAGGCATTTTGGTTTAATTCTTTAAGATAAATTCCCAGAACATTTTTGTTTTCTGTCATTTCTCCAACTTTTTTAAAACCGAATTTTTCGTGAAAAGAAATTGAAGATTGATTAAGAAATGGCTGGTGAACAATTCGGCAAATAACGTGAGAGTAACCTCGAGATTTTGCTTCATCAAACATTGAAAGTAGCAATTTGGAGCCAACATTTTTTGCCTCCGGTCTTTTAACAATCTGTTTATGGTAAAAAAATTTAGCTCCTTCGATGTTGTTTAGTTTTGGTACATACAACAAAAAATCAATACCTGATTCGTAAGCATCGCAACCAGTCAAATATCCTTGTAAATTTTCACCATCTTTTATCGCGATTACAAAATGCCGATCTTGGTTTGCAAGCATTTCTTGCACGTCTTCTATTGTTAGTTTTCTTATCAAAAACCCCTTATTAGCAAAATCATCAGAACTCATTTTATCACGATTATTTTCAACTAAATTTTGAGCGCAGATTTCAATCATTTGAGAAATTTCGAAATCAGTTTTTGGGGTTATTATTTGGAACATGTTTTGACTAATTAAATTTAGGTTTTGTGACGAGTTAGACCCCGTCATTCGACGGGGTGACAAAATAAACTAGTATAGTACGAGGTGACAAAATAAACTAGTATAGTACGAGGTGACAAGATAAACTAGTATAGTACGAGGTGACAAGATAAACCAGTAGAACTGAGAAGGCTTACATACAACAGCTCACATTTTTGTCACCCCGTCGAATGACGGGGTCTAACTCGTCACAAAATTAATTTTTAAATTTCGTAACCGCTTCACAAACCTTGGCAATAATCGCGTTAGTTAATAAACGAGAATTGGCAGGAATTTTCATTTGGTTTTCACTCAAAACAATTAAACCCTGCTTTGCAATATTTTGTAATTTTAAATCGTCAAAAATATCAAAAAAGTTTTTATTAAAATGACGTTGAAAAACCCTCTCATCAATCCCTTCAGAAAGCCTCAAGCCTGCTAAAATCAACTCTTCCAACAGTTCCTTTTGAGAAATTTTTTCTAATTTTTGAATTCCCGCGCCAAAATCTTCAACTTTTTTTAACCAAGAATTTGGCTCTGAAAGCATGATTATTGAGGATCTGCAACTCTCACCTTGCAAATAGATTCGTGAATGCGCGCCCGCACCAATTCCTAAATAATCGCCACCT
Source organism: uncultured Rhizobium sp. (assembly GCA_964452075.1). Lineage (GTDB taxonomy): Bacteria > Pseudomonadota > Alphaproteobacteria > Rickettsiales > UBA1997 > UBA2645. The sequence goes on along the minus strand of CAYVKI010000020.1, from coordinate 10,324 downwards.
TGCCAATAAACTAAATTATGTCGGCACTCAAAATTTTTCTGCGAGTAATTAGAAATTTCGTAAAGTTCAAAACCAGCTTTAGCAGCAATTTCATTGGTTAAATCGTAGAAATCTGCCGCCAAATCTTCACTGGGCATTTCAAATTCTTTGCGCTGAAATTGTGAATAAAATTTCGTGCCTTTTTCGATTGTTAATTGGTAAAGCGAAAGATGTTTTGTGCCGAAAGAAATAGCCTGCTCAAGCTCTTCTGACCAAGATTTTAGGCTTTGTTTTGGTCTTGCGTAAATTAAATCAAATGAAAAATTATCAAAAATTTTTGCCGCAATTTCAATTGTGCCAATTGCTTCTTTTGCCGAATGTTCTCGACCTAAAAATTGTAAATCAAAATCGTTTAAAGCCTGAATTCCAAGCGAAAGTCGGTTAATTCCAACGCGTTTTAAATCTTTAAATTTTTCAGCTTCAATAGAAGTTGGATTAGATTCTAGACTGATTTCACAAGATTTTTCCAATCCCCATAAATTAGAAATTTTTCTTAAAATTCCCTCAACCAAAGAAATCGGCATTAATGAAGGAGTTCCTCCGCCAAAGAAAATTGTGTTTATTTTTCTTTTGCCAATTTTTTCGGCAAAAAATTCCAACTCTTTTTCATAAGCACGTAAAAAATCGGCATGGTTTACTGATTCACGAACATGCGAATTAAAGTCGCAATAAGGGCATTTTGACTTGCAGAATGGGTAGTGAATGTAGATGGATAATGAGTTGGACACTTTTAGCTTGATCTAATTTTTACTTTGATAAATGTTATCAATTGTCATTCCTAACAAATCTTTAAAAAAATAAAATGTTACAAATCGCAATCGTGGTTTTTCGTGAAATTCTCGAAATCTCATTAATTCTTGGAATTTTAACCGCTGCAACAAAAGAAATTTCTGGCAGAGGAAAATGGATTTTGGGCGGCTTAGGTCTTGGACTTTTCTTTTCAATTTTACTCGCCTTATCAACCGACAAAATTTCAGAAAGTCTTGACGGCTTGGGACAAGAATTTTTCAACGGACTAATTCTTCTCGCTACAGCCTCAATGATTGGCTGGACAGTTTTGTGGATGCAAAAACACGCCAAATCAATTTCTGGAGAATTGCGACATTTAGGAAATTCCATTAAACACGGACACAAACCAGCCTACGTTTTATTGATTGTGGTCTTTCTTTCTGTGCTTCGTGAAAGTGCAGAAATCGTGCTTTTCACCTACAGCTATTTCATTTCTGGCAGCACCATTTACGAGATCACTTTAGGCTTAATTATTGGAATTCTTTTTGGATCGGCAGTTGGAATGGCACTTTATTTTGGAATTATTAAAGCTTCAGGAAAATATTTTTTCATTGTCACCACTTGGCTTTTGGTGTTTTTTGCCGCCGGAATTGCTTCTCAAGGAATTGGCTTTTGGATTAACGCCGAAATTGTTGCGCCTCTAGGGAATCCAGCTTTTGATATTTCAGGAATATTGTCGCAGCAAAGTTTTTTTGGGAAAATTCTACATATCTTTTTTGGCTACAACGATCAACCAGCTGGATCACAATTAATTGCTTATTTTGCAACTTTGGCTGTTTTGATTTTGGGTTTAAGAGTTGCGAAAAAAATGTAATTAACAGCAATAATGCTTAGGGAGCTATTACGATTTCGGTTTAACTCCCTCTCCCCTTGAGGGAGAGGGTTGGGGTGAGGGGTAAATTCTTTAAAAAGTAATAGGGTTAATTACCGCATAATAACTTCTTCACCGCAGAAATTGCAGCGTAGCTAATAATCGCCGAAGCCCCTGCCCTTTTAAAGGCAATTAAAGTTTCGTGAAGTGCCGCGTCAAAATCAAAAGCATCATTTGCAGCAGCGAATTTTAACATCGCATATTCTCCACTAACTTGATAAGAAATTATTGGCACTTCAAAATTCTGAGTAGCACGCGCCACAATGTCTAAGTAAGGCAAACCCGGTTTCACAATAACCATGTCGGCACCTTCTTCAATGTCCATTCTGATTTCGCTAATTGCTTCTAAAGAATTGCGAAAATCCATTTGGTAAGTTTTTTTGTCGGATTTTTTTAAGTTATTTTTCGAACCAACAGCGTCGCGAAATGGCCCATAAAAACTCGAAGCATATTTTGCCGCGTAAGACATTATTGAAGTGTTCACAAATCCTGCGTCATCTAAAGCATCACGAATCACGCCAATTCGACCGTCCATCATGTCGGAAGGAGCAATTACGTCGCAGCCAGCTTCCGCTTGAGCCAAAGCTTGCAAACACAAAACTTCAATTGTGTTATCGTTAATTACGTAGCCATTTTCATCAATTATTCCGTCGTGACCGTGCGAAGTGTAAGGGTCAAGAGCCACATCAGCAATCACGCCAATTTCTGGCACGGCATTTTTAATTTCGGCAATTGCGCGACAAATTAAATTTTTCTTATTCCAAGCTTCTTTGCCGTCAGCTGATTTTAACTTTGGATCAGTCACAGGAAAAAGCATTACCGCAGGAATTCCGAGAGACTTTGCCTCTTTGGCTTGCTTAACAATTCTATCAATTGAAAAGCGTGAAACGTCTGGCAAACTGGCGATTTTCTCTTCTTTGTTTTTACCATCAATTACAAAAAGCGGTAAAATTAAATCAGTTGCGGCAAGACTGTTTTGCGCTGTCAATTCACGAATCCAAGGTGATTTTCGATTACGACGCAAACGAGTTTTTGGAAAGAAAGATGTCATTTTGAAATTTGAATAAATAAAAATTAAACGCGTTAAGCAAACTCGGTCTAATCATCCTCCCCTTGAGGGAGGATCGACGAACCGCTAGGCGAGTCGAGGAGGGGTTTTTTGTTTGGTAAAAAATTACCCCTCCTCGAGTCGCTAAGCTCCTCGATCCTCCCTCAAGGGGAGGATGATTAGACCGAGGTTGTTTAATGCCACATCATTTCTAAAAGAATTAAAACTCTCAACATGAAAAACATTTTGGAAGAAATTTACCAACACAAGTTAGTTGAAGTTCGCGACCGCAAAAAACTGCTTTCAGTTCAAGAAATATGCGCGCGCACCAAATGTCTAGAAAAACCAAAAGATTTTTTTGGCGCATTAAAAGCAAAAGACGAAAAAGCTGAAATTGGGCTAATTTGTGAAATCAAAAAAGCCTCACCTTCTCACGGATTAATTCGTGAAAATTTCAACCACATTGAAATCGCCAAAGACTACTTCGACGCTGGCGCAACTTGCCTTTCAATTCTGACCGACGAAAAATATTTTCAAGGCAAAAACGAATATTTAGAGGAAGTTCGCGCCGTAAATACATTACCAATTCTGCGCAAAGATTTTATTGTCGACACTTACCAAATTTATGAAGCCAAAATGCTTGGTGCTGACTGCATTTTGCTAATTGTTGCAATGCTTGAAGACTCTAAATTGCAGGAGCTTGAAAAATGCGCTTTTGATTCTGGATTGTCGGTGTTAATTGAAATTCACAATGAAGAAGAATTACAACGCACCGCAAAATTGAAAAGTAAGCTACTTGGAATCAACAACCGCGATTTGAAAACCCTGAAAGTTGATTTACAAACTTCGCTGATTTTGTCTGAACAAGTGCCGCAAGATTACGTTTTGATTTCTGAAAGCGGCATTAAAGATGCTTTAGACATTGAGCTATTGCAACAAGCTGGCATTAATTGTTTCTTGATTGGCGAGCATTTCATGCGCCAGAAAAATATTGTTCGTGCGGTTGGAGATATTTTAAAGCGTTAGTTTTTTATTTCTTGTCACTAGAATTCCAAATTCAAATCAAAAATCATGTTTAAGATTGCAATCATCGGTCGCCCAAATGTTGGAAAATCAACTTTATTTAACAAGTTGGTTGGTAGATCAATCGCCATTACTGACGACACACCCGGCGTGACTCGCGACCGCAAAGAATCACCCGCAAAACTTGGGCCTCTTGAATTTATTGTAATCGACACCGCTGGTCTTGAAAGCAAAATCAATGAAGCAAGCTTAGAACAAAGAATGGTTGAGCAAACCGAAGCTGCAGTTTCTGACGCCGACCTTTGTCTTTTTGTGGTTGATCGCAAAGACGGAGTTACCAAACAAGATTTACATTTTGCAAATTGGCTCAAAAAAATCGGCAAAAAAACCATTTTAATAATCAACAAATGTGAAAATTTAAGCGAAGAAGTTTTTGAAGGCGAATATTACCGCCTCGGCTTTGGTAAACCAACAGCCATCTCTGCCGAACACAAACTTGGTTTTGGTGATCTTTACGACGTAATTGCTCCAGAAATTGAAGATTATGAACAAAAATTTTCTGAAGCCGCGCTTGAAATGGACGACGAGAGATCAGAATTACAAATTGCCATTGTTGGCAAACCAAATGCTGGAAAATCAACTTTTCTAAATAAAATTCTAGGCTCAGATCGTTTAATCACTGGCCCAGAAGCTGGAATTACGCGCGACGCAATTGCCATTGATTGGGAATTTCAGGGTAAAAAAATTCGTTTCATTGACACAGCTGGAATCAGAAAAAAAGCCAGCATTACCCAAAAATTAGAAAAGCTTTCTAGCCTTGACAGCTTTCGCGCCATTCGTTTTGCGCAAGTTGTAATTTTGCTAATTGACTGCAATTCACTTCTCGATCACCAAGACGTGGCTCTGGCTGGAGAAATTTTAAAAGAAGGTCGCGGCTTAGTTTTTGCAATTAATAAAATTGATTCCGTCAAAGGTGATAAAGAAGTTTTCTTGCGCGACGTGCGCAAAAGAATTTTGGGAACGCTTGCCGGAGTTGAAGGAACGCCAATTATTGGGGTTTCAGCAAAAACTGGTTATAACGTGGAAAAATGCGTGGAATTTGCCCTGAAAACTTATGAACAATGGCAAACTTACGTTCCCACCAGCAAGCTTCACGATTGGCTTAAGCAAGCAGAAACTACTCACTCTCCGAAGCTTTACAAAGGCAAAGCAATCAAACTTAAATACGCCACCCAAATTAAAAAACGCCCACCAACTTTTGCAGTATTTACAAACCACATTAAACCTTTGCAAGGAAGCTACGAACGCTACTTAACTAACTCTATACGCGAATATTTTGAACTAAACATGACGCCAGTTCGTTTAGTTTTAAGAAAAAGCGAAAATCCTTTTGCCGAAAGAACAGAGAAAACTTTCTCGAAAAAAACTCACGTGAAGAAGTAATTTTTTCTCAAAAATCCTTCGTTACTGCTATCAAGAGATTTGTAGCTTGTTATAGTAAAAAATATTTGATTATTGTATCTTATAAACTACAATGATTTTACACCACATAAATCAACCCAATAAAAAATGTTAGTTCACCAATACAAGGTGGAAATTTTTACCACCCAAAAAGGAAGAGAACCCTTCTCTGAATGGTTCCAAAGTTTTAGCAAAGATATTCAAGCGAGAATTATTTTAAGAATAAATCGAATAAAAAATGGAAATTTTGGAGATTACAAAAATCTTGGTGATGAAATTTTTGAATTAAAAATAAATTTCGGAAGTGGCTACAGAATTTATTTTGGCAAAGATGGAGACGAGTTAATAATTCTACTTTGCGCTGGGAGTAAAAAGACTCAAAGGCAAGATATTCAAAGAGCTAAAGACTATTGGCTTGAATACAAAAACAATAACCAACCTTTGTTAAAATCATGAAAAATAAAAAAACCAAACATAGAAATTTTGATAACTTTGTTAATGAGCAACTAACGAAAGATCTACTTTTAGCGGATGAATTGTTGGAACAGGCTTTGCAAGAATATCGAGAAGATGGGGATGAAAAATCTTTGTTAATCGCTCTAAAACAAGTAACTTTGGTAAAAGGCGGATTTCAGGAATTAGCAAATAAAACCGGATTGTCTAGAGAAAGTCTTTACAAAACCTTGTCCAGCGAAGGAAACCCAAGAATGTCAACTCTTAGAAAAATATTAGAAGCTTTGGATTACAGGCTATATTTTCAGCATATTTAAATCTCACAACAAATTCACCAACTTTTCGTCCAAAAAAACGCTGTTTTGAGTAATGAATCAAAGACAAAATTTGTAGTAAAAAGCAGGATTTATTACAGCGCCCTTAAGAGGAAAATTCAAATTTCTCACAAATTTCTTTAAGCCAAATTTCATTTTCTTGGCTCAATTTTTTTGCGAATTTTTCGTGAATTTCTTGGTGGTAATTTTTAAGCCATTTTTTTTCTGGGTAAGTCAACATTTTGAAATTGATCAGCTTCGGATCAATTGGCGCAAGGGTTAGGGTGCGAAATTGTAAGAAATTTTTTTCCGCCGCTTCTTCGACCAGCATTAAATTTTCAATGCGAATTCCATATTCGCCTTCTTTGTAAAATCCCGGTTCGTTGGATAAAATCATTCCCGGCAAAAGCTCTTGATGTGCGCGTTTGCTGATTCCGCACGGTCCTTCGTGAACTGACAAAAAACTGCCAACGCCGTGGCCAGTTCCGTGTTGATAATCAAGACCAGCGCGCCACAAATGTTCACGCGCAAGGGCATCGAGCTGCGCGCCAGAAGTGCCGCGAGGAAATTTCGCTCGCGCAAGGGCAATGTGACCTTTCAAAACGCGAGTGAAATTTTCGCACATTTCTGCGCTCGGATTGCCGATGGCGACGGTGCGCGTGACGTCGGTCGTGCCGCAAAAATCTTCGCTTAAATATTGACCACCGGAGTCGATTAGGTAGAGCGAGTCTAGCTTGGCAAGACCCCGCCACAACTGGGTTGTTTTTGGTGGCTCCCGGGTCCTCCCACACTTTGGTGCGCCCCCCCGCACTTGTTGCGGGGTCTGGCGCTGAAAGTTTTGTTAGTCTCTGGCGTTGAATGATAGTGAATCACCGCGCCGTTGCTGGCGAAACCGGAGATTGCCGAAAAACTTTCCGAGAAAAAATTTGGCGATTCCCGGCGCAATTCGAGTAATTTTTCTGCCGCCGAAAACTGTTGGGTTGAATGTTGGTTTGAGAGCCTAAATAAAAATTTTGTGAGGGCGATTCCGTCTTCTTCGTGGGCTTTGATTGCGCCGAAAATTTCGTGCGGATTTTTTTGTGATTTGAGTAAGTCGATTGGATCGGGTTTGTTGATTAGTTCTAATTCGTGTTTTTGTAATTCGCTGTAAAGCCAGTAATTTGTAGTGCTCTCATCGATTTGAATTTTCTTAATTTCTTTTTTTAGTGACGGAATTTTTTGCGAAAAAAGTTCGACTTCGCCGCTTTTAAACAGAATTGCGTAGGTCAAAAAAATCGGCGTAAATTCTAAATCGCGACCACGAATATTGAGTAGCCAACAAATATTTTCTGGTTTGGTAAGAAGAAGCGCATCGGCCTCGAAGCCTTGTAAAACCTGGGTGATTTTAGTTTTTGAATCAGCGCCGGTGATTTTGTTTGGAAGTAAAAAATAAGAGCCTGCCGGTCGAGCTTGTCGAGACCATTTTGGGGCAAGACTTCCGGTGGTCTCGACAAGTTCGACCGACGGAAATTTTTTCTGCAGAGTTTTAGCAAAAACAACACTAGTTAATTTTGGATCAACCCCGAGTTTTACATCCTTGGAAAGCTTTGATAACAAAGGCGTCGTCGCCAAATCACAAATTTCAAATTCATTTAAATCGAGCTGATTTTTCGCCTGTAAAATGTAACGACCGTCGGTGAAAAAAAACGACTTCTGATCTTTTTTTGAACTAAAAATCACCGTCGCATTCGAGCCGGTAAATCCGGTTAATTGCTGAATTATTTTTTTGTCTTCAGCCAAATATTCCGAAAAAAATTCGTCAGAATTTGGTAGTAAGAAAAAGTCGATTTTTCGTTCTTTTAAAAAAGTTTTTAGTTGTGTTAACATTTTTTTAATTAATTTACTTAGCCAGTACTAGACCCCGTCATTCGACGGGGTGACAAAAAAATAGACGTGGCGACAAAAGAAAAGTAGATTGTGAGACTGTCGCGTAAATCAAATTTTTCTAAGAAGTTTTTGTGATTCTAATTTTTTTCAAAGGTAAGCGTACCTAGATGTACGTGCGTTTGAAAAAAATTAGAATTGCGAAAATTCAACGAAAAAGTTGATTTACGCGACAGTCTCATTGTCACCGCAAGCGAATTGTCACCCCTTCGAATGACGGGGTCTAGCAAAAGCAGGTTTTAAATTTTAAAACTCACAAAATAAACGCCAAACACAATGTCAAAAAATAAAACAGCTTACTCGTGCCAATCCTGCGGCGCGGTGCATTTTAAATGGTCGGGAAAATGTTCGGATTGCGGGGCGTGGAATAGTTTGGTCGAAGAATTTGCCGAAGGCGGTGCGTCGCATTTTTCGCGAATTTCGGAGGACAAAAAATCGTCGAAAAAATCAGACGGAAAAAAAATTGAATTAGTGCAATTAACTGGCGAAGCACAAAATTTTCCACGCGTAAAAACCAACATTGGCGAACTTGATCGCGTGCTTGGTGGCGGGCTAGTTCAAGGTTCGGTTGTTTTAATTGGTGGCGATCCCGGAATTGGCAAATCAACTTTGCTTTTACAAACAGCGGAAAGTTTAGCCGCAGGAAAAAATCAGGTGATTTACATTTCTGGCGAAGAATCAATCGACCAAATTCGCCTTAGAGCACAAAGAATGGGCGTGAAGCAAGATTCAATTCAACTTGCCGCAACCACCAATGTTGGTGAAATTGTCGCGTCTCTTACCCTCCCCGTGAGGGAGGGTCGGAGAGCGCAGCGATCCGGGGCGGGGTTAGATTTGGAGCTAGAGACGAGCCCGCCCCGCCTCACCCGTGGTTCGTCGACCCTCCCTCAAGGGGAGGGTGATGCCACCGTGGTAATCATTGATTCGATTCAAACGATGTTTTTAGACGAGCTTGCGTCGGCTCCGGGAACGGTTTCGCAAGTGCGCGCGGCGGCGGGCGAATTAACAATTTTTGCCAAGAAAAATAACATTACTTTGCTAATTGTTTCGCACGTAACCAAAGACGGCCAAATCGCTGGGCCAAAGGTTTTGGAGCACATGGTTGACACGGTTTTATATTTCGAGGGCGAGAAAGATTTGCATTTCCGAATTCTGCGCGCGCAGAAAAATCGCTTTGGCGCCGCTAATGAAATTGGGGTGTTTGAGATGAATGAAATCGGGCTTTCCGAAGTGTCGAACCCAAGCGAATTATTTTTAACTTCTTACGAACGTGAAACTTCCGGCTCGATTGTTTTTGCTGGCGTTGAAGGTTCGCGACCAATTTTAGTTGAAATTCAGGCGCTAGTTTCGCCAAGTTTTATTCCAACTCCGCGCCGCGCTGTTGTTGGTTGGGACGTTAATCGTCTGGCAATGATTATTGCGGTTTTAAGTAATCGTTTCGGCCTGAGTTTATTTGACAAAGAAGTTTATCTAAACGTGGTCGGCGGACTGAAAATTGAAGAAACCGCCGCTGATTTAGCGGTAGCTTGCGCCTTAATTTCCGCCGCTCGCGACCGCGCTTTGCCTTCAAATACAATCGCGATTGGCGAGATCGGATTAAGCGGCGAAGTGCGAATGGTGGGGAATTTGGAAGGTCGTCTCAAAGAAGCAGCGAAGCTCGGATTCAAGAATTGCCTGATCCCAAAAGCGAACGAGAAAAATAAAAATTTCGCCGCACTTAAAAAATCTTTGCCCGATTTGAATCTACAACTAATCGGCCACGTGCGCGATTTGGCGGGGTTTTTTAAAAAATAATTAAGGAGAGAAAATGAGAACTGCGAGGAACTTTTTTCAATCAGAATTGTATAGATCACTAGCGAGGAAATCTCGCACAGATAGGAGGCAAATAATTGAAGATTTTGTTCAGCAAAGAGAACTTTCTCTGAGCGACTTACGCAATGAAATAGGTTTTTTAGATAGTGATTGGAACAAGGGAGTGTTAGTTTCAGAGTGGCTCGAGAAAGAACCGGGCATTAGGACTTTAGAGGATTTTGAATTTGCTCTATCTTTTTTCGTTAATAATGACGTGAAGCAAAATTATCTCGCACGAGTTTGGATGATAGTCAACGAAGAAAGAACTTTAGCGGATTTGCGAGGTGTCATAAATTTACTTGTCGATGATCGGATGAGACGTTCTCTCGCACGAACTTGGCTAGATAAAGACGGAAGAACTTTAGAGGATTTAAAATTCGCTCTACCTTTTGTTACCGAGGACTATCAAAAATCTAATCTCGCACAAACTTGGCTAAGAAAAGAAGGAAGAACTTTAGAGGATTTAAAATTCGCTCTACCTTTTGTTACCGAGGACTATCAAAAATCTAATCTCGCACAAACTTGGCTAAGAAAAGAAGGAAGAACTTTAGA